>JAIXQY010000147.1 GCA_027485485.1 Sphingomonadales bacterium
CCGCGCGACGCGATAGCGGATCACTTGACCAGGCGGCGGATCAGGCTGGAGGTGTCCTGCCGGTTGCCACCAAGCCCTTGAACATCGGCATAAAATTGATCGACCAGCGCCGCCAGCGGCAGTGGCACGCCCAATCGGCGGGCTTCGTCCAAGGCCAGACCGAGATCCTTGCGCATCCAATCCACGGCAAAGCCGAAATCAAACTGGCCGCGGGTCATGGTGCGGGCGCGATTGTCCATCTGCCAGCTTTGCGCGGCGCCCTTGGAGATCACCTCCACCACCGCGTCCATGTCCAGCCCGGCCTTCATCCCCAGCGCCAGGCCTTCGGACAGGCCCTGCAGGATGCCGGCGATGCACAACTGGTTGACCATCTTGGTGAGTTGCCCGCTGCCGGCCGGACCCATATGGCCGATACGCTGGGCATAGGCCTGCATGACCGGTTCGGCCGCCGCGAACGCCGCATCGCTGCCGCCGACCATGATGGTGAGCTTGCCATTCTCCGCCCCGGCCTGCCCGCCCGACACCGGCGCATCCACCACCAGCAACCCGCGCGCTTCGCCTTCGCTGGCCAGCCGCCGGGCGATAGCGGCCGAAACCGTAGTGTGATCAATGAACACGGCGCCCGGCGCCATTGCGGCAAAGGCGCCATCCGGGCCCAGCGTCACCGCTTCCAGATCGGCATCGGCACCAACACAGGCAATCACCAAATCGGCGCCCGTGGCGGCCTCTGCCGGGGTCGCCGCGCTGCGCCCGCCATGCGCTGCCACCCAGACAGCGGCCTTTTCGGCGGTGCGGTTATACACGGTAAGATGATGCCCGGCGGCCGCCAGATGCCGCGCCATCGGCGCGCCCATGATGCCCAGGCCCAGATATGCGATGTTCATGCCCATGCCAGGGCCTTACCGCCTGCCCGGCCGTGCAATCAACCCGGCAGGAACAGCGACACCACATCGCGGGCCAGCCGCGCCGGACGCATGGTGGCGACATCGATGCAACACCAGGTGCTTTTCACCTCGGCAATCACCTGTTCGCCGCGCTTGAACATCGTGGTGAAAAAGGCCCGGGCTCCCTGCACGCTTTCGGCCACCACGCTGGCCACCACATCATCGTCCAGAAAGGCCGGGGCGCGATAGCTGATGTTGTGATTCAGCGCGACCCACAGATGATTGGCCACCGCTTCGGCCGGGGCGGTGTTCTGCCAATAGGCCACCACCGCATCCTGCACCCAGCGCAGATAGACGGCGTTGTTCACATGACCCATGTGATCGATATCGGCCTGCACCACTGCCACATCATGCCGATACATCACGCCGAATCCTTGCCATCTATCTGAAGCAGCTTGCTCACCTGTGCCGTGCCCGGTCAACCCCGGCGTTGCAGGCTGGCGCGGCTGCCCCTGCGGCGTTATGGAACAGGGATGACCGCGCAAACCACTGACCATCAGGCCGAACGCCTGCCGATTGCCCTTGCCGATGTGGAGGCCGCCGCCGCCAATATTGCCGGCAACATCATCCGCACGCCCTGCCTGAAATCGGAAACCCTTTCGCAGATGACCGGGGCGCAGGTGTGGCTGAAATTCGAAAATCTGCAGTTCACCGCGGCCTACAAGGAGCGCGGCGCGCTCAACCGCCTGCTGTCGCTCTCGGCCGAGGAGCGGGCGCGCGGCGTGATTGCCGCTTCGGCCGGCAACCATGCCCAGGGGCTGGCCTATCACGCCCGCCGGCTCGGCATCCCGGCCACCATCGTGATGCCGCGCTTCACCCCGATCGTGAAGGTGCAGCAGACCGAAAGCCATGATGCCAATGTGGTGCTGTTTGGCGAGAAATATGATGATGCCAGCGCCCATGCCTTTGAACTGGCTGCCAAAAAGGGGCTGGTTTATGTGCACCCCTTTGATGATCCCAAGGTGATGGCTGGCCAGGGCACGGTGGGCCTCGAGATGCTTGAGGATGTGCCCGAACTCGATACGCTGGTGGTGCCGATCGGCGGCGGCGGGCTGATTTCCGGCATCGCAACCGTGGCCAAGGCGCGCAATCCCGATATCAGCATCATCGGCGTGCAGGCCGAGCTCTACCCGTCGATGTATGCCGCCATGAAGGGCCAATCGGCGCTGTGCGATGGTGACACGCTGGCAGAAGGCATCGCGGTCAAGACCCCCGGCCAGCTCACCCAACAGGTGGTGCGCGCCCTGGTCGATGATATCGTGCTGGTGGGCGAACGCGATCTGGAACGCGCCGTTGCCCTGCTGCTCGGCATCGAAAAGACCGTGGTGGAAGGCGCCGGCGCCGCCGGCCTCGCTGCCCTGCTCGCTCACCCGCGCCGATTCAAGGGCGCCAAGGTGGGCCTGGTGCTGTGCGGCGGCAACATCGATACCCGCCTGCTCGCCAACGTGCTGCTGCGCGATCTGGCCCGGGTTGGCCGGCTGGCCCGCCTGCGCATCCGCCTGAAAGACCGGCCCGGCCAATTGTTTGAAGTCGCACGCATTTTCGATCAGCAGCAGGTGAATATCCTGGAAGTCTATCACCAGCGCGTCTTCACCAACCTGCCGGCCAAGGGCCTGATCACCGATGTCGAGTGCGAAACCCGCGACCGCGATCACCTCGAACGCCTGATCGAGGCGCTGCGCGCCGCCGGCTATGATGTCCGCATGGTGGAGGCCGACTGATTCCCCCCTTGCGCTGCCGCAAGCCATGGGTAGCATCGCCGTTAACAAGGGCGGGGACTGGCCATGCACTGTGGCCGGCCTGATGGGCAGTGAGGGCAAAGGGCTGCGGGTGTGACCGACCAATCCTATCGATTTCCACGATTTTTCGTCACGGCACCCTCTGCCTGCCCTTATCTGCCCGGCCGCACCGAACGCAAGGTGTTCGCCGAACTGAAGGGCGACGATGCCCAACAGATGGCCGAAGCCCTGGGCCGAATCGGCTTCCGGCGCAGCCAGAATGTCGTCTACCGCCCCAGCTGCGAAGGCTGCCAGGCCTGCGTGTCGGTCCGCGTGCCCACCGCCCGCTTCGCCCCCGGCCGCAGCCAGCGCAAGCTGCTGAAAGCCAACGCCGATCTGGACGTCCATGCCTGCGAACCCTGGGCCACCGAAGAACAATGGGCCCTGCTCCGCCGCTATCTCGCCGCCCGCCACCCCAGCGGCGGCATGGCCGCCATGGACGCCCATGATTTCGCCGACATGGTCGAACAATCACCGGTGGACACCGTCATCGTCGAATATCGCGAACCCACCACCAACGGCAGCCTGGGCCGCCTCGTCGGCTGCTGCCTCACCGACAAGCAATCCGATGGCCTGTCGATGATCTACAGCTTCTACGATCCCGCCCTGCCCGGCCGCGAAGGCCTCGGCAACTTCATCATCATGGACCACATCACCCGCGCCGCCCGCGCCGGCCTCGCCTATGTCTACCTCGGCTACTGGATCGAAGGCTGCACCAGCATGGCCTATAAAACCAACTTCCGCCCCGTCGAAGCCCTGATCGGCGGCCAATGGCGCGACGTGGATTGACCGGCCACACCACGCCAGTTTTGACACTATTGACGCATTAGGCGGGTTCCCGCCTTGTTTTTGCGGGCTGTTGTTCGAATCACACGGCCCTGCCCTTGCCAATCCCTATGGGCATAATGACTGAAATGGCGCGTGTAGGACAGAGGACCAGGCAAGCAGCCTCCGGCGGCCAGGGTCGCAGACCCTTGACCCATCCGATTCCGGGCAGCCCTCCCCACCCACAGTTTCTCCCCATTCTCTGAATGGGGAGGATCGTTCGGTTCTCCCCTTCCAGGGGAGGTGGCGCCCCTGGCACAGGCCAGGGGAGGCGCAAGCGGTGGGGCGCCGGACCGCTCCACCGCTGGGCCCCTCCGTCGCGCTTCGCGCGCCACCTCCCCTTGCCCGGCTGGGGAGGATCATGTGCAGCGGGCGCGCCTGAACATGGATGGGTCAAGGGTCCGCGACCCTTGCCGCCGGAGGCATAACTTCTCTTGAAACCCCTCCCACCCGCAGCGGGGCTGGGCCGATTTCGGGACATTTTGACGCTACGAGTTTTCGCCGTTCAAGTATTGCCAGCACAGGAATAATATAAAGAGGACCAGTAAACAGTCTAGAAACATTGTCGAAGGCATTTTCGCCAACTTCAATAACATTTGTTTACTGGATCGGGGGAAATAGTGAAGACAAATAGAACCTTTATTTATCTTCCATTAGCATTTATCTTCAATTCATGTATTTATGCTGGCAGCTTGATCGCGTCACCGGCGGCGGCGGCTGTTATCCAGGCCAACAGCGTGACCTTGCGATCGGCATTTGCAGCGGCCCAGGATGGTGACACCATCAAGCTGAGCGGGATCATCACCAAGCAGACGTTGAGCAACCGCAGTTTTGCCAACGGCATCACCATCGATGCAACCGAGGCGTTGTTCGGCGGCACCTTTGCGCTCAGCGGCGTTGGCGGGGTGACGGTGGCGGGCGGTCTGTTCGGCTATCTGCCCGGCACCTGGCAGGACAGCCAGACGGTGCGGGTCGTCAACAGCAGCCGAGTCAACTTTCTCAACCCCGTGGTGACGGGCGCGGGCATCGGCAAGGAGCTGGGCCTCAGTGTCACCAGAAGCCAGGATGTGATCATTGCGGACGGGCAGTTTTCCGGGCTGCGGCTGGGTGTTGGCTTTTCCGCCGTGACCAACGGCAGCCTGATCGGCAACAGTTTTACCGGCAACACCAGCGATGGCATCAACATCGCCGACAGCCGTTTCGTGACGGCCAGCCGCAACATCTGCCGCGACAGCGCGCCTTCAGTGGGCGCCCATCCCGATTGCATCCAGCTGTGGAGCAGCGCTGGCCTGCCCATGCAGTCTGACATCAGCCTGCTGAACAACGAAGCCTATGGCCAGACCCAGGGCTTTACCTCGTTCAACCCGACAACGGCCAGCGGCATCCGGATTTCGATGATCGGCAACCGGGTTGAAACCAGCATGCCACAGGGCATCGCCTGTTATGGCTGTTTCGACAGCATCATCACCGACAATGTGCTGATCACCCTGCCGGGTTCGCAATGGCGGACGTTCCTGCGCACACCGGGCGGCGCCAACAATATCGTGGAGAACAACAGTATCGGGCCGTTGCCAACCAGTTTGGATGAGTCGCTGGAAGGCGATGAACCAATGATCGGCTTTGCGGCCCTCAGCAGCCGGTCGTTTGGCGCGGCCTTGGCGCTGCCACTGGGCGGCGCGGTGCCGGAACCGGCCGTCTGGCTGCAATTGCTGTTGGGTTTTGGCTGCGCCGGCGTGGTGCTGCGGCAACGGCGCCAAGCCCGGCATGACGAACCAAGGGCGGCGTGAAAGCGCAAGCGGCACGGGGCCTCTTGCGTCAACCGCCCGGCGGGATCAGCCGGTCCAGCATCCCGGTCGCCAGCGCCGCCTTCACGTGATCGATGAAGGCGCGCAGCTTGGGCAGCACCTGGGCGTGGCCGGGATAGTGAAGGAAGAGGCCAGGACTGGAAGGTGAGAGCGGGCCGAGGACCACTTCGAGCGCACCGCTGGCGATCTCGTCGACAACGAGGGGTTCGCTGATCTGGGCGAGGCCGAGGCCGCGTTTGGCCAGCGCAACGACGGCGGTGTTTTCGTTGACGATGACGCGGCCGGTGACGGCAATTTCAACGCTGCGGCTGCCGTCGATCAGGCGCCACGGCATCACGGATCCGTTGGAGATGCGCTGGCGGATGCAGCTGTGGGCTTTGAGATCGGCCGGGCTTTGCGGGCGGCCGTGGGCGTTCAGATAGTCCGGCGTCGCGACGATGATGAAGCGGAAGGGTGGGGAGAGGCGGACGCTGATCATGTCGGCCTCAAGCAGTTCGCCGACGCGGATGCCGGCGTCGTGGCCGCTGGCGGCGAGATCGACGAGCGCGTCTTCGCCGGTCACCTCCACATCCACATCGGGGTAGCGGTCGCAGAAATCGGCAATGATCGGTTCGATCAGGATCGGCACCACCGATCGCGGCATGTTGAGCCGCAGCAGCCCGGCCGGGCGGCCGCCGATGCTGCGCGCGCCTTCCCAGGCACTGATCAGCATGGCCCAGGCGGGGGCGGCCTGGGCGTGGAACAGGCTGCCGGCTTCGGTGAGGCCGACGGAGCGCGTGGTCCGGATGAACAGCGGCACGCCCACCCGCTCTTCCAGTTGGCGGATCGTCTGGCTGATGGCGGAGGGGGAGACGCCGAGGTCGTCGGCGGCTTCGCGGAAGGATTTGCGGTCGGCCACACGCAGGAAGGCTTCGACGCCGTCGAGCAGGTTGCGCGGAATTGTGTAGTTTTTCTTCATGGGGCGACAAGCATTGTCCGGATTAACTCACGTCTGAGTGTGACTTAAAAGCTGGTCATCGGCAAGACGCTCCCTGCCGGAAACTGAAAGGACCTTCCCATGATCAGCCGTCGCACCATTGACCGTCTCACCATCACCACCCTGGCCCTGGCCGCCACCATGCCCTTCCTGGCCGTGAGCCCGGTGCAGGCCGCCACGGTGGATTGCGCCGCGCAGGCCGCGCAGCTGCGCACCGAAGTTGCCAGCGCCAACCCGCAGGATGCTGCCAAGGCTTTGCGTTCGGTCAACATTGCCGAGAAGCTCTGCGCGGCCGGCAACAGCCATGAAGCCGGCAAGAAGTTCAAGCTGGCCCGCACCCAGCTCGCCACCAACGTGCAGCTCGCCGATCGGCGCTGAGCCCTGCTGGCCGGCGCCCCTTGCCGGCCGGTCTGGCGGCGGCCACCCTGCCCCCGGGTGGCCGCCGCCTTTTTGTGCGTTACAGGCCCGCGAGCGCCATGAGGTGCGCGGTGGAGGGATCGAAGCCCAGATCCTGCCCGTCCAGCAGAGCATTGGCCATTTCCTTGCCCAGCTCCACGCCCCATTGATCAAACGGGTTCAGGCCGAGCAGCACGGCACCCGCGAAGGTGCGATGTTCGTAAAAGGCCAGCAGCGCCCCCAGCCTGTGGGCATCGAGCCGATCGAGCAGCAGGGTGGACGATGGCCGGTTGCCCGGAAATGTCTTGGCGCGGGCCAGCGCGGCATCGCCGCCGGAGAGGGCCAGCGCCGCTTCGAAGCTGCGCCCCTTCAGCAGCGCGGCGCCTTGCGCCAGCATGTTGGCCAGCAATTGCCGATGGTGGGTGGCGGGAAGGCCATGGCCGGGCGCCTTCACCGCGACAAATTCGATCGGGCCGACGGCCGTGCCCTGGTGGATCAGCTGGAACACCGCGTGCTGGGCATCGGTGCCGGTGCCGCCCCAGGTGATGGCGGCGCTGGGGCCGGGCAGCGGATCGCCTGTCCGGCTGACGCGCTTGCCGTTTGATTCCATCTCCAGCTGTTGCAGATAGGATGGCAGCAGCCGCAGCCGCTCGTCATAGGCAAACAGGCCGCGGGTTTGCTGGCCCTGGGCATGCGCCGCCCACACATCGGCCAGCGCGGCCAGCACCGGCAGATTCTGCGCCAGGGGCGTGTCGCGGAAATGCACGTCCATCGCCGCCGCGCCTGCGCGCAGATCGGCCAGAACGTCAGGCCCGCAGCGGATGGCCAGCGGCAGGCCGACGGCGGACCACAGGGAATAACGCCCGCCAACGCTTTCCGCGAAATCCAGCACGGTGCCGGCGCCCCAGGCGGTGGCGCGATCCGGCCGGGCGGTGATGGCGATGGCCTGGCGCCGGCCATCGGCCACGCCGCCCGCCGCCAGCCAGTCGAGCGCGCTTTGCGCATTGGTCATGGTCTCGGCGGTGGTGAAGGTCTTGGAGACGATGATCAGGCGGGTGGTGCGGGGATCGCAGGCCGCCAGCGCCCGGGCCAGCGCCTCACCATCGATATTGGCCACGACATGGATGCGCGGGCCATCGCCATCGCGGCCCAGGGCATCGATCAGCAGCGCCGGGCCCAGCGCCGAGCCGCCGATGCCGATGTGGATCACGTCGCGCACGCCATCGGCGCGCAGTTGTGCGGCCGTGGCGGCCACAGCCTGGGCCGAAGCGGCGGCGGTGGCGACCAGATCGGCCGGGCCAATGCCCCGCTCCGCCATGTGGCTGGCGGCGCGGCCTTCGGAGGGGTTGACGATGCCGCCTTCAAACAGTTGCGTGCGCCAACCGGGCAGATCGGCGGCCAACGCGGCGGCGAGCAATTGATCGAGGATCGGCAGCGGCAGCGCCAGCCGGGACAGATCCAGGTGCAGGCCGCCGACCGCCAGCGACAGGCGCGCCAGCCGGTCCGGCTCCGCCGCGAAAAGGGACTGGATATCGACCGGCTGGGCGCCGGCCGCACGAAGCGCGGCAAGATGGTCCATCTCCGGCTTTTCCGGCGTTGGCGCCGGCTTGTCCAGTGACATTGGCGTTGCAGCGGGCTTGACCGGCGGCAATGATGCGACCAACGGGAACGATGATGGCACGCAAGCACAAGCCCCTGCCCGATGGCGGCATTGGCCGGGCCGAACGGCTGCTCCGGCTGGCCGGCTGGGCACGCGACGTGCTGGGCCATGAATTTGCTGATCCCGACCTGATTGATCGCGCCCTCACCCACGGCAGCGCGACGCGGGTGCCGGGCGACAGCTATCAGCGGCTGGAGTTTCTGGGCGACCGCGTGCTGGGCTGTGTGGTGGCCGGGCTGCTCTATGGCCGGCATGATGAACCCGAAGGCCGATTGACGGCGCGACTGCACGCCATGGTGGAAGGGCCGGCCAACGCCCGCGTGGCGCGCGGCTGGGGAGCGGAAGCCTTGATCGCCATGGAACCGGTGAGCCGCACCAAGGGCCTGGCCGACAGTGACAATGTGCTGGGCGATGTTGCCGAAGCGCTGGTGGCGGCGGTGTATCTGGATGGCGGCTGGGTGGCGGCGGAACAGCTGGTGACGCGGCACTGGGGCCCGATGATGGCCGCCGATCAGCCGTTTCTGGTCGACCCCAAGAGCAATCTGCAGACCTGGGCGCTGAAACGCCGGCTGGGCATGCCGGATTATGTGGTGATCGATCGCCAGGGGCCCGATCATGCCCCCGTCTTCACCGTGGAGGTGACCGTGCGCGGCCAGCCGCCCGCCCACGGCACCGGCCGTTCCCGGCAGGAGGCCGAAAAGGCCGCCGCCACGATTTTGTTGAAAGCCCTGAACGCATGACAGAAGATATCAGCCGTTGCGGCAACATCGCCGTGGTGGGTGCCCCCAACGCCGGCAAGTCCACGCTGGTGAATGCCCTGATCGGGCAGAAGGTCGCCATTGTGTCGGCCAAGGTGCAGACCACGCGCCAGCGGCTGATCGGCATTGGCGTTTCGGGCAAGACCCAGTTGCTGCTGGTCGACACGCCGGGCATTTTCCAGCCGCGCCGCCGGCTGGATCGCGCCATGGTGAAAGCGGCATGGGAAGGCACCGATGATGCCGATCTGATCGCGCTGGTGATCGATGCCAAGACCGGCCTGCGCGGCGAGGTGCCAGCGATCATCGAGGCGCTGACGCAGCGGAAGGAACGCAAATATCTGATCCTGAACAAGGTTGATATCTGCGTGAAGGAAAAGCTGCTGGTGCTGGCCCAGACGCTGAGCGCCAAGCTGCAGTTCGAGGAGATTTTCTTCGTTTCAGCCAGCACCGGCGATGGCATTGATGGGCTGCGCGCCGCCTTTGCCGCTGCCATGCCGCCCGGGCCCTGGCATTATCCCGAAGACCAGTTGAGCGATGCCACCACCCGCCTGATGGCCAGCGAACTGACCCGCGAGCAGCTGTATCTGCAGCTCCACGCCGAACTGCCCTATAGCGCCACCATCGAAACTGAAAAATGGGAAGAACGGCGCGACGGCAGCACGATGATCCACCAACAGATCATCGTGGAGCGCGACAGCCAGAAGGCGATCGTGCTTGGCAAGGGCGGCGCCCGCATCCGCGAGATTGGCGCGGCGGCGCGGGCAGCGATCAGTGAGCTGACCGGCAAGCCGGTGCACCTGATCCTGCACGTGAAGGTGAAGGCCGATTGGGGCGACGACCGCAGCCTGTACAGCGCGGTCGGCCTGGATTTCGTGGATTAAGCGACAACAGTCCGGCGGCGGCGGGCGGCAGCGCCGATCAGGCCGAAGCCGGTGATCAGCATGGCCCAGCTGGTCGGTTCGGGCACGATATCAACGCTGGTGACGATGCCGACACCGGAATCGCCATCGAGCTTGCCGGAATTGGCCCCACTCACGCCCGTCCCGGAAAGGCTCTGGAAGCGCAGGATCAGATTGTGCAGCGTGATGGCGGTGCGCTTTTCGGGGCCGGTAAAGCTCAGGATGAACTCGCTGCTGGTCGATGGGAAGGGATTGTCCTTGGAGCCAAGGTTGAAGCCGGAGCCCATTTCCAGCCCATCGCCACCACCGCCGGCGCAATTGTTGGTCGGCCCACTGGCCTTCAGGCAGACTTGCGGATCGTTCGATCCGGACACATTCGGCAGCCGCAAACCTCTGTTGTTGAACGCCAGTATATCATAGATTTCGGGTTTGCCCGTGATGGATGCACCCGAAAGCGCTAGGAAAGCCGGGTTGTCGCCATCCGTCTTCTCGCCCGCCGTGGAAAAGCCGACGGCACTGATCCGCGCACTTTTCATGTCGGGCAGCGACGTGTTCTTGATGGTTGCGACGAAATGCCAGGAGCTGGTGAAACCGGACTTGCCTTCGACATGATCGACATTGACCAGCCGATAGGTGACTTCCCCGCCAATATTGTCGAATTGCATGGTCTTCCCGGCGCCATCGGACACGCCGTTGAAGCCAACCTTGTAGCCAAAGCCGGTGGCGGCATTGGCTTCGGTGAAACCGATCTTGGAGAATTGCAGGGACACGGTGGCATTCGCCGCCGTGGCCAGAAGGCCGGCAGTGACCAGAGCGAGCAGGCGAACCGCGCGGTTCATGATTATCTCCAAAAGATGACCATGCCGCGGTAGCGATTCAAAATATTAATGTAAATACTAAAAAAGGGTTAACAATGTAAATTCGGCAAAATCGGCGGCGGCGCCGGTCTGTGGCCTGACCGGCGGGCGCTGGTGTTTCCGGAGATGAAACTGAGGGCCGATTGGTGCAGCGTCCGCTGCCGGCACTGCACGGCCAACCCCAAGGGCGTGGATCAGGCGAGCAGACCGCGGCGGCGGCGTGCGGTGGCACCGATCAGGCCGAACCCGGTGATCAGCATGGCCCAGCTCGACGGTTCAGGGATCACGTCAACGCCGGTCACGATGCCCACACCCGAATCGCCGTTCAGGGTGCCGTTGCCAAGCCCGCTCTGGCCGGTGCCGGACAGGCTTTGAAAGCGCAGCACGAGATTGTGCAGCGTGATGGCCGTGCGCGCCGTGGGGCCGGTGAAATTCAGCACGAACTGCGATGAGGTGGAGGGGAAGGGATTGCTGGCCGAACCAAGGTTGAGCCCGGAACCCATGTCCAGGCCCGCACCAGCTCCGCCGGCGCAGCCAGTGCCCTGGGTGCTGGTCTTCAGACATATCTGCGGGCGGTTGGAACCGCCGACATTGGGAATATTGTTCCCGCTCGCGTTGTTCAGAATGACATCAAACTGCGATCCGGTGATCGTCGGGTTGCTGACGGTCAGAAAGCTGGGATTGTCACCCGTGGCCCCGGCCGCGGCGGTGGAAAAACCAACCGCGCTGATGCGGGCTTCCGTCATCGGCGCTATGGAGGTGTTGATGATCTTGGCACCAATGGTCCAGGCGCTGGTGGTGGTGCCGCCCACGGTGCTGTGCTGCACGCTGATCAGCTGGTAGGTCACGCTGCCGCTGATGTTGCTGAACGAACGCGCCGGATTCCCGGCGCCATCAGACGTCGCGGTGAAGCGGACGCGGATCGCCCGATCGGGATCCGTGGTGAGTTCGGCTTCGCTGAAACCGATCTTGGAGAATTGCAGGGACACGGTGGCATTCGCCGTTGTGGCCAGAAGGCCGACGGTTGCCAGTGCAAGCATGCGAACCGAGCGGTTCATAATTCTCTCCAAACGATTACCACTTGCTGATAGCGATTCGCCGGGTGAATGTAAATGCTAATTATATATTAACATCGTCAAATTCGGTGAAATCCCGTTGAGCGGCTAAGCTGCGCTGGTGAATCGGTTGGAACCTGTCTTGCTGGTGGGGGTGGCGCCGCTTGGTGAAAGCGGGGCGGTCGTGCGCTTTCTGTCGGCCGCGCAGGGCCTGGGCGTGGCCTATGTTCATGGGGCGCGTGGGCGGCGGCTGCGCCCGGTGTTGCAGATCGGCAACCGTTTGAGCCTTGATCTTGTTGAACGAAATGACCAGCTGGCGGTGGCCACGCCGCAATTGCTGGCGGCCAATCTGGCGATGATGCGCGGATCGGCAGCGATTGCGTTGATCAGCCATGTGGCCGGCCTGCTGGCGGCGCTGTTGCCGCAGGTCCAGCCTCAGCCGCGGCTGTTTGCCATGGCGGATGCCGTGTTCAGCGGTGCCAGTGCCGGCGTCGAACCGCGCACATTGGGCAGCACGCTGGTGCGCTTTGAACTGGCGCTGCTGGATGAGCTGGGGGTTGGCCTTGATCTGAGCTGCTGTGCAGCCACCGGCAGCAGGGACGATCTGGCCTATGTGTCGCCCCGCTCCCGCCAGGCGGTCAACCGGGCCGCCGGTGAACCCTGGGCGGCGCGGTTGCTGCCGCTGCCGCCGTTCCTGCTGCAGGGTGGTGACGCCGATCCATCGGAGATTGCCGATGGTCTGCGCCTGTCAGGCCATTTTCTGCGGCGCGATGTGCTGGCCGGTCACCGCGCAGGCGAGGGGCTGGCCAACAGCCGTGATCATGCGATCAGCCAGTTGCGCAACAAAATGGCGCCGGGCTGAAGCCCGGCGCCAACGATGTTCAGTCCGCGTTTGCGGTGCGCGGATCAGGCAATCGCCAGGCGGCGGCGGCGCATCGTGGCGCCCACCAGGCCGAAACCGGCGATCAGCATGGCCCAGCTTGCCGGCTCCGGGATCGGCATCGAAGCGCCCGCAACCGTACCAAATCCAGACACGTCGGCATTGTTGAGCACAACATCGCCACCGCCGCCCGACGCGGTGCCGGTCACACCGCGGAAACGCAGGATGAAGTTTTCCAGGATCACCCGCGATTCAGACGAAGCGAAGTTCAGCGCGAAGCTCTGGTTGACCGTGTCGCCCTTGTTCACGCCGGCGATGCCGCTGGTCGAGCATTCGCCGTTGACGCCACCGGTCTTCAGGCAGACCTGCTGCGTGCTCGACAGGTTGGGTGTGGTGAAGCCAGTGAGGTTGTTGAACTGTGGCGCCGTGAACACACCGCCGCCGCTGACAGCGGCGCTGTTCAGCGTGGCAAACTGCAGACCAGGCGTGGCGCCATCATCATCGGTGGCAAAGCCGAGCAGATTGATCACCGAGCTGTTGAAAGCAGCGCCCGTGCGGTTCTGAATGGACGTGGTGAAGTTCCAGCGCCGGCCGAAGTTCTGCACGCTGACCAGGGTGAAGGTGACATCGGCCGCCAGACCCTGCTGCTGCACGCCATCGACATAGCCGAAATAGCGGACAGTGAATGCACCATTGGCCGTACCAGCGCTGGTATCCAGCAAGGTCTTGCTGCTCGGATCGACAACAACGACTGCACTTGCGGGAACTGCCGCAGCGCAAGCCGCAATCAATCCAAAACCAATTGCAAAACGATTCATGACCGTAAACATCCCGTAAATATTCGCTCAAGCGGCTGACCAAACCGAAGCGTCGGCAGGATGGTTAACGCGCAACAGTCAGCAAATCAACGATTTTTTCGGGACGAATGACCACTGTCCACAACTGCTTCAAATTGGGCCTTGTTTGCTGCAGCGCGATATTTCAAGCAGAACAAATAGTAAATTAATCATTAACATCTATCAATTCTATAGGCATTCAGGCCCGGTTTTTGCGCCAATTTCGCGAATCACCCGCAGTCTGTTCGGCCTGCTTGCCGGCACCGGCAGACGCGGCTAACGCTGGCGCATGGCCACCACGACCCCTGAGCAGGAGCAGACGATCCTCGACGCGCCTTTCGATGCGGCGTTGGGCGAACGCTATCTGGTCTATGCCCTCTCCACCATCACCGCCCGATCGCTGCCGGATCTGCGCGATGGCCTGAAACCGGTGCACCGCCGGCTGTTGTGGGCGATGCGGCTGCTGAAGCTGAACCCCGATCAGGCCTACAAGAAATGCGCCCGCGTGGTGGGCGATGTGATCGGCAAATATCACCCGCATGGCGATCAATCGGTTTATGATGCCATGGTGCGGCTGGCGCAGGATTTCGCGCTGCGGGTGCCGCTGGTGGATGGCCAGGGCAATTTCGGCAATATCGACGGCGATAATGCCGCCGCCATGCGCTATACCGAGGCGCGGCTGACCGATGCCGCCATCCGCCTGATGGACGGGCTGGACGAGGAAGCGGTGCCCTTCCGCACCACCTATAATGGCGAGGAGGAAGAGCCGGAGGTGTTTCCCGGCCTGTTCCCCAATCTGCTGGTCAATGGTGCCGCCGGTATCGCGGTGGGCATGGCGACATCGATCCCGCCGCACAATCCGGTGGAAATCGTTGACGCCGCCCTGTTGCTGTTGCGCCAGCCTGATGCGGCCGAAGCCGATCTGTTGCAGTTCGTCACCGGCCCGGATTTCCCCACCGGCGGCGTGCTGGTGGAACCGCGCGCCAGCATTGCCGAATCCTATCGCACCGGGCGCGGCAGTTTCCGCCTGCGCGCGCGCTGGAGCGTGGAGGACCAGGGCCGCGGCACCTGGACGATCATCATCAGCGAGATCCCCTATCAGGTGCTGAAGGGCAAGCTGATCGAGCAGCTGGCCGAGCTGATCACCGAGAAGAAGCTGCCGATCCTGGGCGATGTGGCGGACGAGAGCGATGAGCAGCTGCGCATCGTCATCACGCCCAAATCGCGCAATGTTGATGCCGATGTGCTGATGGAAAGCCTGTTCAAGCTGACCGATCTTGAGGTGCGCATCCCCCTCAACATGAACGTGCTGGATGAAGGCCGGCCCGGCGTGCTGGGGCTGAAGACCGTGATCACCAAATGGCTGGTGCACGGCCGCGCGGTGCTGGTGGCGCGGTCCAACTATCGCCTGGCCCGTATCGAGGCGCGGCTTGAGGTGCTGGGCGGGCTGTTGAAGGCCTATCTCAACCTTGACGAGGTGATCCGCATCATCCGCGAGGCCGATGATGCCAAGGCCGAACTGATCGCGGCGTTTGATCTGACGGCGGTGCAGGCCGAAGCCATATTGAACATGCGCCTGCGCAGCCTGCGCCGGCTGGAAGAAATTGAAATCACACGCGAAAATCAGGCGCTCACGGCCGAGGCCAGCATCTTGCGCGGCCTGATCGCCAGCGAAGCCGAACAGACGGAGCGGCTGGCCAGCGATCTGGCGGCCCTGCGGCTGGCCTATGGCCCCACCACCCTGCTCGGCCGCCGCCGCACCAGCATCGCCGACGCACCGCAAGTGACCTTTGTGCCGATCGAAGCGATGATCGAGAAGGAACCGATCACCGTCATCTGTTCGGCCAAGGGCTGGATCCGCGCCATGAAGGGCCATGCCGATCTGGCCGGCACCGACGCGCTGAAATTCAAGGAAGGCGATGGCCCGGCCTTTGCGTTCCATGCCCACACCACCGATCGCCTGGTGGTGGCAACCAGCGACGGGCGATTCTATACCCTGATGCCGGATCGGCTGCCGGGTGGGCGCGGCTTTGGCGAGCCGCTGCGCCTGATGATCGATCTGAACGATGGCGCCGAGATATTGTCGCTGTTCGTGCATCAGCCGGGCCGCTCGCTGCTGCTGGCCGCCAGCGACGGGCGCGGGTTCCGCATCGAAAGCAACGAGTTGCTGGCCGAAACCCGCAAGGGCCGCCAGGTGATGAACCCGCGCGAAGGCGCCCGGCTGGCGGTGGTGCGCTGGATCGCGCCGACAGACAACATGGTGGCGGTGATCGGCGAGAACCGCAAACTGCTGGTGTTCCCGCTGGCCGAGCTGCCGTTCCTGCAGAAGGGCCAGGGCGTGGCGCTGCAGAAATACAAGGATGGCGGCATGGCCGATGTGCGCAGCTTCGTGATGGCCGATGGCCTGAGCTGGCCGATGGGCGGCGATACCGGCCGCACCCGCACGGAGGCTGATCTGAGCTTCTGGCAGGGCGCGCGCGCCACCGCCGGGCGCATGCCGCCCAACGGCTTCCCCCGTGACAACAAGTTCAACCTGTAATATCTCGCCAGTTGGCGCGGCGCAGCGTATGAAGACGTCATGATCGGTGTCATCCTTATCGCTGTGCTCAACCTGCTGATGTTTGCCTGGTTTGGATATCAATTCAGCCAGGACAAGGCGAACGTGTGGAAACGCCGCCCACCCCAGGCGCCCGACGATCAGCCGAAACAGGATTGATGCGATGGTGGTGATTATCCTGATCTTGTTGTCGCTGGGTGCCGGCGCGTTCATGATGCTGAACGACACCCGCAAGAACGACAATTTCAAGGCGTTGGAACAGCGCGCCAACGCGGCCCTGGCCGAACGCGAAGCCCGGGCTGCGGCGGACAACGCCGGCCCCACGGCGGGCGGCAACGCCGATTGACCTGCCGTCGCCAGCATGATTCTGGCGATCATCATTGCCGCCGCGATCATCCTGATCCTGCTGGCCAGCCCGGCATCGGCCCGCGAACCGGCCCGCCGGGTTGTTGATCCGCCCGATCCGATCATCGATCCCGGCCCTGATCCGCTGATCACATCGTGGGGAGCGGCACAGTCGTGGCCGGACGCGGACAGCCAACCCATTGAAGATGATGATGATTTCACGCCCGGTGGCGGCGATTTCGGTGGCGGCGGGGCCAGCGGCAGCTGGGACGACGACCACAGCTGATTCCGCTTGCCAGCCCGGCATTCTCGATATAATTATGATATCATATTTATCACAGGGAGCCGAAGGATGACCGTGACAAGCGATCCAACCCACCAGACCAGCCGTGAAACCCCCGGTATTGGCAGCAATGGCATCTTGATGCTCGCCGTCTGCCTGATGAACTTCGTGGCGCTGTGCGGCGCCATCCTCGTGCTGCTGGCCAGCCCCAGCGGCTGGATGGTGCTGCTGGTGGCAGCGCTCAGCATCAGTCTGCTGTTCATCCTGTCGGGTTTCTACAGCCTGCAACCCAATGAAGCCGCCGCCATCACCCTGTTCGGCGAATACAAGGGGACTGACCGGGTCAACGGCCTGCGCTGGACGATGCCGTGGATGGGCAAGAAGAAAATCTCCCTGCGCGCCAACAACCTGATTTCGCAGCAGATCAAGGTGAATGATCTGCGCGGCAACCCGATCGAGATCGCCGCCCAATTGGTCTGGCGCGTCACCGATACGGCGCAGGCGCTGTTCGACGTCGATGATTATCGCGGCTTTGTCACCGCTCAGGTGGAGGTGGCGGTGCGCACCATCGGCGCGCGTTATCCCTATGATGATTTCGAGCACAAGGAAGTCACCCTGCGCGGCGATCATGACCGCATCTCGGGCGAACTGCGCAGCGAATTGATCGAGCGGCTGGCCGTCGCCGGCATCATGGTCGATGAATGCGGCTTCACCCACCTGGCCTATGCGCCTGAAATCGCCGGCGCCATGCTGCGCCGCCAACAGGCCGCCGCCGTGGTGGCCGCGCGCGAAACCCTGGTGGCCGGTGCCGTGGGCATGGTCGAAATGGCGCTGGCCCAGCTGAGCGAGAAGAATGTCGTGGAGCTCGACGACGAGCGCAAGGCCGCCATGGTGTCCAACCTGATGGTGGTGCTGTGCGGCGAGCGCGAGACCCAGCCCATCGTCAACGCCGGCAGCCTTTATTGATGGCCTGATGTCGGCCAAGAAAGCCTATCCGCTGCGGCTCGATCCGGCGCTGTATGAAGCGCTGGAACGGGCCGCAGCCGGCGATTTCCGCAGCCTGAATGCCCAGATCGAAGTGCTGCTGCGCGAGGCTCTGGACCGGCGCGGGATGAAGGTGGCGGTGACGCCGGCGCCAAAGCGCGGACGGCCCGCCAACGACGCCAAGGATGATGTGGATTGAATGTCAAGGAACGGCCAAGGATAGCCCAGGCGCTGGCCTGTAGGACAGCGCTCCAGCCATTTCATTGAACTTGCTGTCTTTTCGTCCCGGCATCGCCGGATGATCCTGCCCGCCTTGGCCGTTCCGGTCGATTCGCCGGGGCTGGTGCCACTCGAATCGGCCCGAATCCGCTGCCCGATTGGCCAGATTGGTGTCCGCCATGTGTCGCGCGGTGGCCGGGCGCTGGGCCGCGGCTGCCGGGCGCTGGGCCACCGTGATCAAGTGTTGGCCGCGGCCGCGTCCAGCATGGCGGCCACCGCGCCGGCATCATCCGGGAACCCGGCCGCCACCCAGGCCCGTTCAAATGCGCCCAGCCGTTTCGCCACTTCGGGCCCCGGCGCGACGCCGCGGGCGATGATATCCTTGCCTGAAGCCGGCAGGCGCGGGCGCTGCCAGCCGATCAGCGGCAGGGCCGCCTCGGCCGCCCCGGCGATCAGCAGCCGATCGGTCACCGCCTCGCCGCCATCGCGATAGGCTGCCGCCCAATAGGGCGCCGGCCCCGCCGGTTGCACCGCCGCCACCAGCCGCACCCGCTGCAGGTTGGAGAGTTTCAGCCGCGCGCCCACATCGGCCGCCGTGCGGGTCTCACCCACCGGCAACAGCGCCGCCAGCCGCCGTTCCCAGGCCGGCGCCAGCCCGGCCGCCGCTTCGGCCGCGATGGTGCGGGCCAGCACCGGCAGGCGCTCCGCCACCAGTTCCGGCAACACCGGCCGGAAAATGCCCTGGTCCAGCATCAGCGCCAACGTCGCCAGCGGATCGGGCAGCGCCAGCAGCAGCCGCAGTTCCATGGCAATGCGTTCGCGGCTCAACGCCATCAGATCATTGGCCCGCACCACGCAGGCGGCCAGCCCATCGGCATCGATCACGGCGGCAAAGCGCGCCGAAAAGCGGAAGAAGCGCAGGATGCGCAGATGATCTTCGGCAATGCGCTGCAGCGGATCGCCGATGAAGCGCACGCGGCCCGCCGCCAGATCGGCCAGCCCGCCCGCATGATCATCGATGCCGCCGCCCGGCAGCCGGGCATAGAGCGCGTTGATGGTGAAATCGCGCCGCGCCGCATCCTCGCGCCAATCATCGGTGAAGGCCACTTCGGCATGGCGGCCAAAGCTGTGCACATCACGGCGCAGCGTGGTGACCTCGGCCACCAGCCCGTCTCCCACCACCGTCACCGTGCCATGGGCGATGCCGGTGGGCACGGCCTTCAGGCCAGCCGCCTTCACCCGCCGCATCACCTCGTCGGGCTGAAACCGCGTCGCCAGATCGATATCGGCCCCGGCCAGCCCCAACAGCCCATCGCGCACCGCGCCGCCCACCAGCCGCGTCGCGCCGGCCGCTGCGTCCAGCGCCGCCAGCAACGCGCCGCCGGCCGGGGTTGCCACCCAGGCCGGGGTGGGCAGAGCATCGGGCAGGTTCATCCCAACTGCTCCAGCCGGCGGGCGAGCGCGACGATCATGCCGGCGGTGGCGCCCCAGATATAATGGCGGTCATGGCGGATGGCCCAATAATGCCGGTCCTGCCCCTGCCATTGGCCGGTCTGGCGCAGATGATTGGCCGGATCGAGCACATGGGCCAGCGGCACGTGGAACAGCTCGTCCACCTCATCGGGATGGGCGCGCAAGGTCAGGCCGGGCGGCACCACGCCGACCACCGGCGTCACCAGATAGCCGGTGCCGGTGCGATAGGGATCGAGCGTGCCGAGCACTTCGACATGGTGGCGGGGCAGCGCCACCTCTTCCTCGGCCTCGCGCAGGGCGGCGGCGACCGAATCGGCATCGCCCGCATCCTGCCGGCCGCCGGGAAAGGCGACCTGGCCGGCATGGCGCTTCAGATGCGCGGTGCGGCGGGTGAGCAGCAGTTGCGGCGCCGCCTCATCCGATATCGCCATCAGCACGGCCGCCGGGGTGAGGCCGGTGGCCGGCGGCGGCGCTTGTGCGGACAAATCCCAATCGCCATGCGGCTGCGGCGTGAACGGGCCCACCAGCAGCCGGCGCACCCGGTCAAGCGGCATCGCCAGCCTCCGCCATGAACGGGAAAAAGGCGCCGTCGCTCCACAGGCCGGGCGGTTCCGCGCCTTCGGCCAGCGCCAGATCGGCCAGGCGATAGAAGGTGGCACGATTGACCAGCGCCATCAGGCCGCCGCGCACATGGAGATAGGGGCGCGGACAACCATCGCCATCAATCTGCACATCCAGCCGGTGATCCGGCCCGCAGGCCACCACATCATCGGTGTTCAGGCGGAAGATGATGCGGCGTGCCGGCCCCTCCCCCTCCCAATCGGCATCCACCGCGATGAACGGCGCATCCTCCACATCGATGTCCAGCTTTTCCACCGGGGTGACGAGCACATGGCTGCCATCCGCCTCGCGCCGCAGGATGGAGGCGAACAATCGCACCAGCTCCTTGCGGCCAATGGGCGAGCCGGCATGGAACCAGGTGCCATCGGCGGCGATGCGCATGTCGCTGTGGCCGCAATGGCCGGGATGCCATTGCTCCACCGGCAGCCGCTTGCCGGCCCGCGACAGGACGAGCAGTTCGGCAAAGCGGTCAGCCGGCGATTCGACAGGGGGGTTCATGGTCACGCCCGCCTTATTGGGGCAAGTCGCGCGTCAGGCAACCTTGCTGGCCGGGCCAGCGACACCATGGGCGGGCACAACCGCCCCAAAGCGCGGCAGGCCGGTGCCGGGCCCGCGCAGCAGAAGCCGGTCATGGTCGACCGGGCCGGGCAGGCTCCACAGCCTGGTGGCCGCCGCCGAAAAGCCGAAGCGGCCATAAAAGGGCGCGTCACCAATCAGCAGCACCGGCGGGCTGTCGGCCGCATCCAGCACGGCCAGGCTGGCCTGCATCAGGGACGATGCCACGCCCTGGCCTTCGCAATCGGCCGCCACCGCCACCGGGCCGAGCAGGATCAACGGCAGGCCATCGCCGGCCAGGGTTTTCAGCTGGATCGGCCAGCATTGCAGGCTGCCCACCAGCCGATCCCCCGCCATGGCCACCAGGCTGGCGCCAGCCAGCGGCGTGGCCTGTTCGCGCAGGCGATAGGCGGTGCGGTTGTGGCGCGCCGGCCCGAACCGGGCATCGAGAAGGGACTCAACGGCAGGCTGGTGCGCAGGGCCCAGCGGTAGGATGGTGATCACAGGAGAAAGGCTTTCAGCAGACGACAGACAGGACGAACGACAGCGGCACTGCACCTCAGGCGGCGCAGTGTGGCATTCGTCGGTCAAGTCGGGCTGAAAACATCATGGCCGGCTGCATAACAGGCCGGCCACGACGGTGCAATATCTGCGTGTGACGCCGATCAGTGCAGGCGGCGGTCAAGCCCGGCGATGGCTTCATCGGTCAACCGGGTCTGCAGTTCCTTGTCGGCCCGCGCCGCGATGATGGCGGCGGCGGCCCGGGTGACTTGCGCTGCCACTTCGGATTTCAGTTCGGCCGTGGCGGTGCGCTCGGCGGCCGCGATGCGGCTCTGGGCGGCGGCGGTGCGGCGGGCGATGGCGTC
>JAIXQY010000033.1 GCA_027485485.1 Sphingomonadales bacterium
ATCAGGCGCTGGATTTCCTGGGTGCGGCCCGATTGCTTGCCCTTGGCGGCCTCACGGCTGCCGCGCGTGTGGGTGGCGCGGGGCAGCATGCCATATTCCGCCGTCACCCAGCCCTTGCCGCCGCCGCGCAGCCATGGCGGCACCCGGTCTTCCACGCTGGCGGTCACCAGCACATGGGTCTGGCCGAATTTCACCAGGCAGGATCCTTCGGCATGGGCGGAAAATCCGGGGATCATCTCGATGCTGCGCATCTGATCGGGGGCGCGGCCTGATGGGCGCATGATATGTCTTTCCTGTTTGGGTTGCCCGGCGGCCATATGGCGTTGCGCCGGGGAAGGGAAGGCCCCATTGCGCCGCTGGCCGGCCCGCCATAGATTGCAACCATGCAACAGTCTCCGTCGCTCACCGAACTGAACGAGCGTGCCCGCGAGATTTTCCGGCAGATTGTCGATGCCTATCTGGTGTCGGGCGCGCCGGTGGGCAGCCGCACCCTGGCCAAGGGCGGCGCGCTGGGCCTGTCGCCGGCGTCGATCCGCAATGTCATGCAGGATCTGGAGGAACTGGGCCTGCTGGCCGCGCCGCACACCTCTGCCGGCCGGCTGCCCACCGAACTGGGCCTGCGCATGTTTGTCGATGGCATGATGCAGGCCGCCGAAGTGTCGGAGGATGAGCGCGCCGTGCTGGAATCCGGGCTGGCGCCGGGCGTGGCCATGGAAGATGCACTCACCCGCACCACGGCGGCGCTGTCGGGCCTGTCGCAGTGCGCCGGGCTGGTGATGGTGCCGGCGCGCGAGCTGGTGATCCGCCAGATCAGTTTCGTGCCCTTGTCCCCCAGCCGCACGCTGGTGGTGCTGGTGGGGGCCGATGGCAGCGTGGAGAACCGCCTGCTCGATCTGCCGCCCGGCGTGCTGCCGGCATCTTTGGAGGCGGCGGCCAATTATATCAGCACCCGGCTGGCCGGGCTCACGTTGGCCGATGCCATGCAGCGCATGCAGGCCGAAATCGCCCGCGATCGCGCCATGCTCGACACGCTCACCCAGGCGGCGGTGGCGGCCGGGCTGGCGGTCTGGTCATCCGATGCCGCGGCGCGCCCGGTGCTGATCGTGCGCGGCCAGGCCAATCTGGTGGAAAGCCAGATGGATATGGACAAGGTGCGGCAGCTGCTCGACGATCTGGAAGACAAGGCCGAGCTGATCCGCCTGTTGGAAAATGCCCGCGGGGCCGATGCCACCCGCATCTTCATCGGCGCCGAAAGCCGGCTGTTCTCGCTGTCGGGATCGAGCGTGATTGCGGCACCATATCGCGGCAATGATGGCAAGGTGATCGGTGTTGTGGGGGTTATCGGCCCGACCCGGTTGAACTATGCCCGCGTCATCCCCATGGTGGATTACACCGCACGAACCTTGAGCAGACTGGTATCATGACAGACACGAACGACACGCCGGAAACCCCCGAAACCCCTGAGACCCCCGAAACCCCGGAGATTGATCTGGCTGAAGCCCTGTTGGCCAAGGATCAGGAAATCGCCGAGTTGAAGGATCGGGTGATGCGGGCGCTGGCCGATGTGGAAAACACCCGCCGCCGGCTGGAGCGCGACAAGGCCGAGGCGATCCAATATGCCGTCACCGGCTTTGCGCGCGACATGCTGGCCGTGGCCGACAATCTGCGCCGCGCCGTGGCCGCGCTGCCGGCCGAAGGCTTTGACCAGGTGCGCACCGGCATCGAAGCGACCGAGCGCGAACTGCACGCGATTTTCGGCCGCCAGAATATCGGCCGGATCGAAATCACCAGCGGCGAACCGCTCGATCCCAACCGCCACCAGGCGATGATCGAAGTGCCCAGCGATTTTGATGCCGGCACCGTGGTCGCCGAACTCGCCAGCGGCTGGACCATCCGCGACCGCCTGCTCCGCCCGGCGATGGTGAGCGTGGCCCGCGCGGGGGATTGAGGGGGAAGAACCCACCCCCGACCCCTCCCGCAAGCGGGAGGGGAGCAAGACGTAAACTCCCCTCCCGCTTGCGGGAGGGGCTGGGGGTGGGCATGATGAGCATATGCACGGCCGCACGCCCCGCACGATCCCGCCCGACCAACTGGCCCGAGCCAAAGCCCTGCGCACCAACGGCACCCGCCACGAAGCGCTGTTGTGGAGCAAGCTGCGCAACAGCGGCTGTGGCCACAAGTTCAGCCGCCAGATCAGCATTGGCCCATGGATTGCAGACTTTGTCTGCCGGCGGCATCAATTGATCGTCGAGCTGGATGGCGCTTGCCATGATGTGGTGCGGGACGCCCGCCGCGATGTTGATCTGGCGGCGCGGGGTTATCGGGTGGTGCGGATTCCCAATTGGGCGGTCGATCAGGATCTGGATGGCGTGGTGCGCCAGATTGTGGCGGAAATCGAAGCGGGGCCTTGAGGAAGAACCCACCCCCAGCCCCTCCCGCAAGCGGGAGGGGAGCAGAAGGAATCCCCCCTCCCGCTTGCGGGAGGGGCTGGGGGTGGGTTTCTCAAACCCTCACATCTTCAACCCCTCACAACGTCCAGCTCAATTCCTTTTCGGCCGCGCGCTTGTCCAGATCGGCGCGGCTGATCTTTTCGCTGGCCGATTTCAGCTGGCCGCAGGCGGCCATGATGTCCCGGCCGCGCGGGCGGCGGACCGGGGCGGAGATGCCGGCGCGGAAGATGATATCGGAAAAGGCGCGGATGCGTTCATCCGATGAACATTCATAGAAACTGCCCGGCCACGGGTTGAACGGGATCAGATTCACCTTGGCCGGCAGGCGATATTTGCGGATCAGCCGCACCAGTTCGTGCGCATCCTCGTCGCTGTCGTTCTTGCCGGCCAGCATCACATATTCAAAGGTGATGCGGCGCGCGTTGTTGATGCCGGGATAATCGGCACAGGCCTGCAACAGCTGCTCGATGCCATATTTGCGGTTCAAGGGCACGATCTCGTCGCGGATTTCCTTGCTCACCGCGTGCAGCGACACGGCCAGGTTCACGCCGATTTCGGCCCCGGCGCGCGCCATCATCGGCACCACGCCGCTGGTCGACAGGGTGATGCGCCGCTTGGACAGGCCCAGGCCTTCGCCATCCATGACGATCTGCAGCGCGGCCTTCACATTCTCGAAATTGTACAGCGGCTCGCCCATGCCCATCATCACGATGTTGGTGAGCATGCGGCCTTCGGGCGTGTAGTTGTTGCCGGGGTTGTGGGCGCCGGGCACCCACACATCATCATCCTCGTCATCATCGGCGGCGTCGTTCACCACCGGGCGGGTGATCGGCGCCGGCGTGGCACCGGGCCATTCGCCCAGCGCATCGCGCGCCAGCATGACCTGGCCGATGATTTCACCCGGCGTCAGGTTGCGCACCAGCTTCATGGTGCCGGTGTGGCAGAAACGGCAATTGAGCGTGCAGCCGACCTGGCTCGACACGCACAGCGTGCCGCGCGTGGCATCGGGGATGAACACGCATTCGGCCTCTTCGCCATCGGCAAAGCGCAGCAGCCATTTGCGGGTGCCGTCGCTGCTGGCCTGGGCGGTGACGATTTCGGGCCGGCCAACGGCGAAATGTCGGGCGAACAGGGCGCGGTGATCCTTGGCGATGTTGGCCATGGCGGCAAAATCGGTGGCGCCGCGGTGATAGATCCAGTGCCACAACTGGCTGGAACGCATGCGGGCGGTTTTGGCCGGCAGCCCGATGGCTTCCAGCGCGGCGGCAATGGCGGGGCGATCCAGCCCGACCAGCTCGATCAGGCCATCGGCGCGCTGCGGTGTCTTGCGCGGCACCACCATCGGATCGGACGGGCCGGGAATGGGCATCACGCTGCCGGCGGCAGTTGGGGGGGCAATATCGGTCATCGTGCGGCCCATATCGCAAAAGCCGCGCCGCGAAAACCACTTGCGCCGGGCCCGCCATCGGGCAAGTTCCTTGTCGCTTGCAATTTCAGGGGAACATCCACGTGGCCGCCATCCTCTCCAACCGCAATCTGGCTGTGGCCACGGCGGCGCTGCTGGCCATCGTGCTGGTGGCGGTGACGCGCGGGCTGGCGGAATTGGCGCGGTTGCCGCTGCTGGTGCAGATCCATCTGGCCAGCATGGTGCTGGTGATGGCGATCACCGTGCCGATGCTGGTGGCGGCCAAGGGCACGCCGCGCCACCGCCTGCTCGGCCGGGTCTGGGCCGGGCTGATGTGGGGCAATGCCATCCTCACGCTGTTCTTCAACGCCGGCAGCCGCCAATCGGGGGGTGTGTTTGCCGGGGATTTTTCGCCCATTCATGGGCTCAGCCTGTTTGTCGCGGTGATGGTGCCGGTGGCTGTGCTGCAGGCCCGCCGCCACGATCGCGTGGCCCATGAACGCAGCATCCGCGGCCTGGTGATCGGCAGCCTGCTGATTGCCGGCTTTTTCACGCTGCCGTTCGGCCGGCTGCTCGGCACCTGGCTGGCCGGTCAATCCGCCTTGATGTGATGCAGGCCCTGCACCATGGCACCGGCGGTGCGCAGGCGTTCCGCTGCAGCGCGGCGCATCATCTGGCGCGGTGAGTGGACATAGGCCAGCGGCGTCATGCCCATATAGGCCCGGAACTCGCGGTTGAAGTGCGGTTGATCAAAGTAACTGCCGTCCAGCAGGCTGGCCAGCGGCTGGTCCAGCCGGTCCCCGATATCGGCCAGCGTGCGCAGAAAGCGCTGGCGGCGCAGCAGGCGCTTGGGGGCAAAGCCGAACACCCGCAGGCACAGGCGGGCCAGCGTGCGATCGTTCAGGCCCAGGCCGGCGGCAAAATCATGGGCGCCATCAAGATCGCCATCGATCAGTGCCGCCTGCACCGCTTCGATCAGCGGATCGGCCGGCGGCGCTGCGGCGGCCCGGGCCAGGAAATACGCATCCAGCACGGCCGGTGTTTCGGCCCAGGGCAGGCTGCACAAGGTCTGCCACAGCGCATCGGCACCATCGCCATAAACAGCGCTGAGCGGGCCCATGCGGTTGGCGTGCAGATTGGCCGGCACGCCGACCAGTTGGTTCCAGCCCAGCGCGGTGAGGCCGACGCCTACCATGGCCGACTGGCCATCGGTGGTGACAGTGGCGGTGCGGTCGCTGGGCCCGAACAGGCTGTGGTGGCCGGGTGAGGGATCACTGCACCCGCTGCGGCTGACATGCCAGTTGCCCTTGGTGGTGAAGCGGATATTGCCCCATTCGGGATGCAGATAATCCGTGAGCGGTTCCGGGGCCACCACCCGGTAATAGGTGGTGATCAGCGGGCGCAGCGCCGCCGTGGCCAGCGCGAAATAGGCTTCAGGCAGGGCAGTGGCGGCCTGCCCATCGCGGTTTGCAAACATGATGGCCCTCCCTCGCTCGGCCGAGCGGGGGTGGTTGCGCACACTGCAAGGTGAATCAAGATGTTGACATCAATATTACAAAGGATTCACCCGGCTGGCCTCACATCGCGCTGATGCCGCCATCCACGTAAAGGCCGTGGCCGGTCACCATCTTGGCTTCATCGCTGGCCAGATAGACGGCGGCCCAGGCGATATCATCCGGCTCCCCCACCGCGCCCAGTGGGATCTGCCGGCCCAGCTTGGCCAGGCCCGCCTCGCGGCCCATGGCGCTGGTGATGCCATCCAGGATCGGCGTGTCGATGAACACCGGGTGGATGCTGTTGCAGGTGATGCGATATTGCTGCTTGGCGCAGTGCAGCGCCACGCTCTTGGTGAGATGGCGCACGGCGGCCTTGGCGCTGTTGTAGGCGGCCGAATTGTGCGCGGCGATCACGCCGGCAATGCTCGACAAATTGATGATGCTGCCGCGCACGCCCGTTTCGCGCACGGTGCGCGCCATGGTGGGCAGGCTGAGCTTGCAGCCCAGGAACACGCTGTCGAGATCGATGCTGTGCACGCGCTTCCACGTTTCGAAATCGGTGGCCTCCACCGTGGAGCCGGCGGCGATGCCGGCATTGTTGACCAGGATGTGGAACCCGCCCCATTTTTCTTCGGCAAAGGCAATTGCCGCGGCCCAGTCTTCGGGGCTGGTGACATCGTGGCGACAGGCGACCGCGGCATCGCCGATGCTGGCCGCCACGGCAGCCACGCCGGCTTCGTTGATATCGGTGAGCACCAGCCGTGCGCCCTCTTCGGCCATGCGCCGGGCCATGGCTTCGCCCAGCCCCTGCGCGGCGCCGGTGATGAAAGCGATCTTGCCTGCCAAACGGTTCATGTCGTCGTCCCCTCATTCTTGTGTTCGGGCCCACCTTGCCCGCGCGGTGCGCGGCTGAAAAGCTGTAACTCTTGGGTGCGCTGCCGGCATGCCATGCCCTTGACGCCCCGCCGCCTGCGCCATACCTGCGCGAGCATGGCCATTCTTCCCATCATTGAAACGCCCGATGCGCGGCTGAAACAGATCAGCACGCCCGTCGCCGCCGTCACCGACGCGCACCGCAGCCTGATCGCCGACATGTTCGAGACCATGTATGACGCGCCGGGCATCGGCCTGGCCGCCATCCAAGTGGGCGTGGCCGAACGCATCCTGGTGATCGATCTGCAGCCCGAGGCAGACGACACGCCCGACGATGCGGACCCTGACACGATCGTGCGGGTGAAAGAGCCGCGCGTGTTCATCAACCCGGAAATCACCTGGGAATCGCCCGAATTGTCGGTCTATTCCGAAGGCTGCCTGTCGGTGCCCGACATGTATGCCGATGTGCAGCGCCCGGCCCGCATCCGCGTGACCTGGCTCGACGAGCAGGGCGCACCCCATGATGAAGAGCTCGACGGCCTGCTCGCCACCTGCCTGCAGCACGAGATGGACCATCTGAACGGCGTGCTGTTCATCGATCACCTCAGCAAGCTGAAGCGGGACATGCTGTTGAAGAAGCTGGAAAAATTGCGCCGGGTTCGGGGCTGAGGGCCAACCCCTCCGCCTCGCTGCGCTCGGCACCTCCCCTGGAAGGGGAGGATCAACCCGGTCCTCCCCTTCCAGGGGAGGTGGCAGCCGAAGGCTGACGGTGGGGTCGCGCCCTCAACGCTTCAGCAGATCCACGATCATCTGCGCCGCATCCTCCGGCGGCTTCAGCCGGGCCGGGTCCTCGCCGGGATAGGCCCGCGCCCGCATGGTGGTGCGGGTGGCGCCGGGATCGATGATGTGGGTGCGGATCGCGCTGATGTTGGCGACTTCGGCGCCATAGGTGGCCACCAGATTTTCCAGCGCCGCCTTGGTCGCGGCATAGCCGCCCCAATAGGCGCGGGGTTTGGAGCCGACGGACGACGTTACCGCCACCACGTCTGCCGCCGCGGCCTGGCGCAACCAGGGATCAAAGGCCGCCAGCAGCCGCCAGTTCGCCGTCAGGTTGATGGCGATCAGCTTGTCCCACTCCTTGCGGTCAAGATGTGGCACCGGGGCCAGCGTGCCCAGCTGCGCCGCGTTCAGGATCAGCGCGTCGATGCGCCCCCAGCGCGCGCCGATGGCATTGCCCAGCCGGTCGATGGCATCCAGATCATTCAGATCGAACGGCGCGATGGTGGCGCTGCCGCCGGCGGCATGGATGCGGTCATCCACGGCGGCCAGCCCGTTCTCGCTGCGCGCCGTCAGGATCACATGCCAGCCCTGCGCCGCCAACAGTTCAGCCGTCGCCGCGCCAATGCCGCGGCTGGCCCCGGTGATGAGCGCGAGTTTCTTTTGGGTGATATCGGTCATGGCGCGGCCTTAGGCGGGCGGGGGCAGGGCGGCAAGGGGGTGATAGGGGCGGCACAGGCGGCGACCCCTCCGCCTCGCGTTGCTTGGCACCTCCCCTGGAAGGGGAGGTGGCAGCCGCAGGCTGACGGAGGGGTCGCGCCTGCGCCGATCAGATCACCCGTTCCGCCAGCAGGCTCAACTGGTCCGGCACTTCCGCCTCTTCCTGATCGGTGAGGCGGGTTGGGTAATCGCCGGTGAAGCAGGCGTCGCAATATTGCGGGGCATGTTCGTCGCGGGTGGGTTCGCCCACGGCGCGATACAGGCCCTCGATGGAGAGGAACGCCAGGCTGTCCACCTTGATGTAATCGCGCATGCGCTCGACATCCATTTGCGCGGCCAGCAGCTTGGAGCGTTCCGGCGTGTCGACGCCATAGAAGCAGCTGTGCCGGGTCGGCGGGCTGGCGATGCGCATATGCACCTCCTCCGCGCCGGCCTCGCGCAGCATCTGCACGATCTTCACCGATGTGGTGCCGCGCACGATCGAATCATCGATCAGCACGATGCGCTTGCCGGCGATCAGCGCGCGGTTGGCATTGTGCTTCAGCTTCACGCCCAGGTTGCGGATCTGGTCGCCGGGCTGAATGAACGTCCGGCCGATATAATGGCTGCGGATGATGCCCAGTTCGAACGGAATGCCGCTCTCCTGGGCATAGCCGATGGCGCCGGGCACCCCGCTGTCGGGCACCGGCACCACCATATCGGCCACCACCGGGTTTTCGCGCGCCAGCTCCGCGCCGATGCGCTTGCGCACTTCATAGACGCTGCTGCCGTCCATCATCGAATCGGGGCGGCTGAAATAGACATGTTCAAAGATGCACGGCCGCGCCCGCACCGGCGCGAACGGCCGGATGGAGCGCAGGCCGCGCGGCGTGATGATGATCAGCTCACCCGGCTCGACCGAACGCAGGAAGGTCGCGCCCACCATGTCGAGGCCAACGGTTTCGGAGGAGAGGATATAGGAGTCCCCCAGCCGGCCCAGCACCAGCGGGCGGATGCCGAGCGGATCGCGGCAGGCCAGCATGCCTTCGGCGGTGAGGCAGATCAGGCTATAGGCCCCTTCCACCCGCTTCAGCGCATCGATGAAGCGATCGAGCAGGGTGCGATAGGAGGAGGTGGCCACCAGGTGGATGATCACCTCGGTGTCGCTGGTCGACTGGAAGATCGAACCGCGCCGCACCAGTTCGCGGCGCAGCGTGGTGGCGTTGGAGATATTGCCATTGTGCGCCACGGCAAAGCCGCCGCTGGCCAGTTCGGCAAACAGCGGCTGCACATTGCGCAGCGCGGTTTCGCCGGTGGTGGAATAACGGTTGTGGCCGATGGCGATCTCGCCCTTCAGCTTGTTGATCACCGCATCATTGTCGAAATTGCCCGCCACATGGCCCATGGCGCGGTGGGTGTGGAAATCCTTGCCATCAAAGGTGGTGATGCCGGCGGCTTCCTGGCCGCGGTGCTGCAGGGCATGCAGGCCCAGCGCCACCAGCGCGGCCGCGCCCTCGGCGCCATGCACCGCGAACACGCCGCATTCTTCGTGGAGATGATCGTCTTCCCACGGATCGGTGGTGAGCATCG
>JAIXQY010000211.1 GCA_027485485.1 Sphingomonadales bacterium
ACCCCACAATCGCCTTCCGCACCTCAGCCGAACCCCAATCCAGCGTCCCCGCCACCCGCCAGATCTCCTTGCCATTCTCGTCATACAGGATCGTCACCGGCAGGCCCTTGGCCTTCACCGCTTCGGCATAGCTGCCCGGCTGGTCCAGCCCGGTTTCGATGTTCTGGAACTTGCCCTTGTTCCAGAACTTGTCCACCACCTGCCAGCCTTCCATGTCTTCGGAAATCGGCAGCACCATCACCGGCACGTCGCCGGCCAGTTTGTCGAGCGCCGGCATTTCGGCGATGCACGGCGCGCACCAGGTTGCCCACAGATTGACCAGCATCTTCATGCCGCGATGATCGCTCAGCTTCTGCTTGGTGCCGCCCTTCATCTCCCAGGTCACCGCGGCCGGGCCGGGTTCGCCGGCGTGGCTGCGATCAATGGTGTTGATCGGCGCGGCGGCGGCCTTGGTGGGGGCGGCTTGGGCCGGCGCATCGGCGGTGGGCGGGGCCTGGTTGCAGGCGGCAAGCGCCAGGGCGGCGGCAATGAGGGGCAGGTGGCGCATCGGCAGCAGTCCTTTTCAAACTCCATCGCCCGATAAACAGCCCAGTGGCGGGCGGCAAGCGGCTGTGGCACTGCATCCCGAAGATATGAAGGGGCAGAGCATGAGTGTTTCGCGGCGCGATGCGTTGAAACTGGCGGCGATGGGCAGCGCGGTTGCGGCTGGTTGCGGGGTGGGCGGCAATCCACTATCGGCCACCACCATGAGCAATGTTGATGAAACCATGGCGGCGCCGGCCGGCGGCGGGACTGCCAACAGCCTGTGGGGCGGCCGCTTTGGTGCGGGCCCATCGGCCATCATGCAGGAAATCAACGCCTCCATCGGCGTGGACAAGCGCCTGTGGCGGCAGGATATCCAGGGCAGCCGCGCGCATGTGGCGATGCTGGGCAAACAGGGCATCGTCTCGGCCGAGGATGTGGCCGCCATCGACAAGGGCCTGCAGCAGATCGCCGCCGAATATGAAGCCGGCAAGCTGGTCGAGAATCTGGCGCTGGAGGATATCCACCTCCATGTCGAAACCCGGCTGAAGGAGATCATCGGCCCCGCCGCTGGCCGGCTGCACACCGCGCGCAGCCGCAATGATCAGGTGGCGGTGGATTTCCGCCTGTGGGTGAAGGCCGCCTGTGCCGAGGCTGATCTGGCGCTGAAGGGCCTGATCACCGCGCTGCTGGCCCGCGCCGAGGAGCATGCCGATACGATCATGCCCGGCTTCACCCATTTGCAGGTGGCGCAGCCTGTGACGCTGGGCCATCATCTGCTGGCCTATGTCGAGATGCTGGGCCGCGACCGCAGCCGCTTTGCCGATGCGATGCGCCGCATGGACGAATGCCCGCTGGGCGCCGCCGCATTGGCCGGCACCAGCTTCCCTATTGATCGGCAGATGACCGCCAAGGCGCTGGGCTTTGCCGGCGGCCCGACGCGCAACAGCCTGGACAGTGTTTCGGATCGGGATTTCGCGCTGGAATATCTCAGCGCCACCCACATGACCGGGCTCCATCTGTCGCGCCTGGCCGAAGAGATCATCATCTGGGCCAGCCAGCCTTATGGCTTTGTCACCCTGCCCGATGCCTGGTCCACCGGCAGCAGCATCATGCCGCAAAAGCGCAACCCCGATGCTGCCGAGCTGGTGCGCGCCAAGGCCGGGCATTTCCTGGCCGCCTTCACCCGGCTTTCGGTGGTGATGAAGGGCCTGCCCTTGGCCTATTCCAAGGACATGCAGGACGACAAGGTGACGGTGTTTGCCGCCCATGACGATCTGGGCCTGTGCCTGGCCAGCATGATGGGCATGATGCAGACCCTCAGCTTCAACAAGGCCAGGATGCGCGCGGCGGCCAACAGCGGCTTTTCCACCGCCACCGATCTGGCCGATTGGCTGGTGCGGGCCGGCGGTGTGCCGTTCCGCGAAGCCCACGAAATCACCGGCAAATGCGTGAAGGCCGCCGAAGCCAAGGGCACCGACCTGAACGGCCTGTCCGATGCCGAGCTGAGCGCCATCGACAAGCGCATCACCAAAGCGGTGCGCGACGTGCTGTCGGTGGAGGCCAGCGTGGCCAGCCGCACCAGCTTTGGCGGCACCGCGCCGGCGAATGTGCGCGCCGCCATTCAGGCGGCAAGGCAGCGCCTGTGAGGCGGGCGCTTGCCTTCGCCGCGCTGCTGCTGCTCGCGTCTTGCGGCAAGCAGGGCGCGCTGGAGCCCAAGGCCGGCCGGCCAGCGCCGCAGCGCGGCGACACCCAGGTGCGCGCCGCCACCCCGCAGGAAATGCTCAAGCTTGATCCGCAAGCCGTGCCGCAGCGGGTGGACGACAATCAGGGCCCGCTGCCCGAACGCGGCAATGATCCCTTCAACCTGCCCCCACCGCGATAAGGCCAGTTCGCCATGGACCATTTCCAGATCCGCGACGGCGTGATGCACGCCGAGGATGTGAGCCTTGCCGCGCTGGCCAAACAGGTCGGCACGCCCTTTTACTGCTATAGCAGCGCCACGATGGAACGGCATTTCACCGTGTTCCGCGATGCGGTGGCCGGGCTGGGCGACGGCAATCCCTTGGTGGCCTTTGCCGTGAAGGCCAATCCCAATCTGGCCGTGCTGGCCACGCTGGCCCGGCTGGGCGCCGGCGCCGATGTCGTGTCGGGCGGCGAACTGGCCCGCGCACTGGCGGCTGGCGTGCCGGCAGAGCGGATCGTGTTTTCCGGCGTGGGCAAGACCCGCGCCGAACTGGCCGCCGGCGTCGAGGCCGGCATCTTGCAGTTCAACGTCGAATCCGAAGCCGAGATCGACATGTTGGCGCAGGTTGCCGCCGCGCGCGGTGCCACGGTGGAAATCGCCATCCGCATCAACCCGGCGGTTGATCCCAAGACGCACGGCAAGATCAGCACCGGCGGTGCGGACGCCAAGTTCGGCATTCCGTGGGAACGCCTGCCCGCCGCCTTTGCCCAGGCCGCTGCCCATCCCAATCTACGCCCCGTTGGCCTGGCGGCGCACATCGGCAGCCAGCTCACCAAGCTGGAGCCGGTGGAAGACGCCATCCGCAAGCTGGGCGAACTCGCCCGCGAACTGGAAGCGGCAGGCCACAGCATCAAGCGCATCGATGTTGGTGGCGGGCTGGGCGTGCCCTATCGCCGGGATCAGCCGGCACCGCCCAGCCCGGCCGATTATGCCGCGATGGTGGCGCGCGCCACCGCCGGCTGGCCGTGGCGGCTGATGTTCGAACCCGGCCGCATGATCGTG
>JAIXQY010000082.1 GCA_027485485.1 Sphingomonadales bacterium
CGCACCCGGTCCCCCTGCGACAGGAACAGCCAGCGCGTGCCATCGCTGTCGGCGACATGTTCGGGATCGATATGGGCGGGCAGGCCCAGATCGATCGGGTCCGACCAGGGGCCGCGCACTTCATCGGCATGGATGACGTAGATTGAGCGCTTCGCCGGCGTGCGGGCCGGAATATAGCAATACCAGCGGCCTTCATGGCGGCAGAGCGCCGGCGCCCACACGGAGCCGATCGGCACCCGCAGCGCCGCCGTGAGCGGCTGCCAGTTCACCAGATCGCGGCTGTGCCAGATCACGATGCCGGGATAGGAATCGAAGCTGGAGAAGGTGAGATAATAATCATCGCCGTCGCGGCAGATGGCCGGATCGGGATGATCGCCGGCGAAAATCGGATTCAGAAAACGGCCGTTGCCAAGATCGGCCCGGCGCTGGCCTTCGATGCCGCGCTGCCATTGCATCGCGGCAAAGGGATCAAGGCTGGAGGAGGCGGCAGAGCCCTGCGCCGCCGCACCACCCGGCAGCAACAGGCTGCTGCCCAACCCTGCCATGGCAGCGCGGCGGTCAAGAATCATGGCCACCGCGCTCCCATGGTCGCTTGCGTCCCGGTCAGATCTTGAAACGGGCGCCAAACAGGAAGGTGCGCCCGAATTGCACATTCTCATAATTGCGCTGGGCGTCCGCATCGGTGAAGCGGAAGCGCCAGTTGTTGGTGAGGTTGATGCCTTCCAGGCTCAGCTCGATATTCTTGGTGATCTTGTAACGCACCGATGCATCGAGGTTGAAGGTGGCACCATAGCCTTCGAACACGTTGCCGGTGGCGCTGACCGCATCGTTGAAGCTGCTGCGATAGGTGCCGGCGACGCGGGCCGAGAAATTGCCGTCGTCATAATAGAGCGTGGCGTTGAAGGCGCGCTTGGACAGGCCGAACAGGGTGGACGTGCGCACCGAGTTGACCAGCGGGCCAAAGGCGTTGGTGCCCGGCACCTTGGCCACCACCACCGGTCCCGACACCGCATAATCGGCGCTGGAATCGACGAACGTCACGTTGGCCAGGCCGCCGAAATTGCTCAGCCAGCCCGGCAGGAACTTGAAGGGGGCCTGGATGGCGATTTCGATGCCCTTGAGATTGGCGCCGGTGCCATTGGTGATCGAGTTGATCGTCCACAGCTGGCTTTCGGGATTGACCGCGGCAGGCGAGGACGGCGGGATGATCGATGTCGGCAGGCCGGTGGAGGCAAATGTGTCCTGCCGCACCTGCGGGATCGGGAAGCTGGCGACCTCCTTGGCGAACACCGCAACCGAGAACACCGAGTCCTCGGCAAAATACCATTCCACCGCCGCATCATAATTGGTGGCACGGAAGGGTTCGAGGAAGGGGTTTCCATAGTTGATGCGGAAGTTGAACCCGTCCACGCTGCCGCCCGGCGTGAGGTTCCCCAGCGACGGACGGGTGAGCACCTTGGCCACGGCCAGGCGGACCACGACATCCTTGTGCGGGAACAGCGCCAGGTTGGCCGAGGGCAACCAATCATCATAGTTGCGCTTGACCGTGGCGGTGACGCCGCTGACGAGGCCGGTCGAGCTCTGATCGGTGCGGACATAGCGGACGCCGGCGTTGGCTGCATAATCGAGGCCGAACAGCGTGCCCTTGCCGTTGACTTCGAAATAGGCGCCCTTCACTTCCTCGACCACGCCACGGGTGTTGCTGGCGTCGATCGCAGCCGTGCGCTGGTAAAGCTTGGTGAAGTCCGCGGCGCTCACCAGATCGGGCACCACCCAGGTGCTGGTGGTGCCGGCCGGCTGGCCGGCATTGCCAAGATTGACCGTGGTGGACAGCGCAGCTGTGCCCGGGAAGCCATAGATGGCCGTTGGGCCAAACGCCGAGGACGGTGAGCAGGTGAGCGTGCCAAGCACGCGGTCAACTCCGCCGTTGCCGCACACAACCGTGTCGCGGGTGAAGGCTTCGGTATCGAAGGCGAAACGGCGATAGACGGCGCCAGCCTTCAGGGTGAGACCCTCCATCACGTCCCATTCGGTGCGCAGCTGGGCGGTGCGGAAATTGTTGATCACACTCGACGGCCGGTCGCGGATTTCCGAAAGCTGGAAATTGGCCGGGTTGTTGATGTCCGTGCCGAAGCTGATCAGCGGATGACGCATGTTGGTGTAATCATACTGGAAGCCCTGGGCATCCCGGTCGTCATAGATGAGCGTCGTTTCCACCGGGATGCTGGCATCGGAGCGCGAGGCACCGCCAACCAGCGTGAAGCGGAAGCTGTCGGTGACATCCTGATCCCAGGTGCCGCCGATCTGGAAGAATTCGGTGCGCGAACGGCGATAATAATTCTCGGTCCGCACCGGCGCATCGTTGAATGTGCCCTTCACCAGATTGTTGTTGGCGTCGACCACGGGGTTCAGCACATCGACCGGACGCTCCAGCGTGCGGAACAGCACTTCGGCCCATTGTTCCTTGCGCTCTTCGTCAAACCGCGAATAGAGGGCATCGATCGAGACCTTGGTCCGGTCGCTGGGTGCCCATTGCACACTGCCGGTCAGGCCCAGGCGTTCACGGTCATTCTCGATCCGGCCATAGCGCGGAATGCGCGGGTGGAAGGCCAGCGAGACCTTGTCGCAAGCCGCGTTTGACACATAGGTGCCGCCGCTGTTGGGCCGGGCTGCTCCAGTCGACGTGCCGTCCGCGGTGAAGCAGGGCGTGCCATCCACCGAGTCAAAACGCGTCTGCACCCAGCGCACCGTGTTGTTGCCGAGCTGGTCGATCTCGGTGCGGGAATAGGCGGCTGAAATGGAGGCGCCGAAGGTGCCGGCATCATTGCGCCACGAGATCAGGCCGGCCAGGCGCGGGCCGACATATTTGCTGAGGTCGTTATAAGAGCCGACTGCGGACGCGACCGCCGTGAAGCCAGCCTTGCCGTTCAGCGGATTGCCGGTGTTGAGATCGACAACGGCGCCAAGCGAGCCCTCATCCAGGCTGGCTTCGGCCGTCTTGTGGACGACGATGGAGTTGAACAGCTCCGACGCGAAGACATTGAAGTCAAACGCGCGGTCGCGGTTGGCCGAGGCACCATCGGTGGAGGTGGCAACCGTTTCCAGCCCATTCAGGCGCACGCGCGTGAACTGGGCCCCGAGACCACGGACGGTGATGGCGCGGCCTTCGCCGGCATCACGCTGAATCGAGATGCCGGGAATGCGCTGCAGCGATTCCGCCAGGTTCTGATCGGGGAACTTGGCGATGTCTTCGGCCACGATGGCGTCGACGGCAGCCACGCTGGTGCGCTTCAGGCTGAGCGCAGCGCCCAGCGAGGCGCGAAAGCCGGTGACAACAATCTCTTCGGCTTCGGCCGGTTCGGTGGCCGCGGTGGCGGTTGGCGCCTGCTGGGCAGAGGCGGCGCCGGCGCCGAGCATCAGGGCCACAAGCGAGACGCGGCCAAGCAGCGACGCGGATTGCACGGAAACATTGTTGGACATGAGAATCTCCCCTGGTTGGCCGCCCCTGATGACACCGGTTACCTTCTTCTATGACAAGGATCGATGACCGTCGAGTGGGTGACGAAATAGTGCCTGATTGACCCGCTTGCAGCTGCTGGCGGGCTATTTTCCTCCCATGCACCACTTTTTCGTGGCTTTTGGCCGGTATCCTTGCTTAAGTAACCGGTGTCATAAAATCACTGGACTGCCGATTGCCGGTTGTCAAGCATGCCAGATAGGGGCCAATCGCCATATGCCGCGCAAGATTCTGATCGCCGCCCTGGTGTTGCTTGCGGGCAACGCTGTCCCGGCTGTTGCCGCCGGAACGCCGGCCAACGATGTGCCGCTTGCCGGTGGCACCACCACCCACGGCGGCGCCGGCGGGCGCATCATCAGGGTGACCACCCTGGCTGCCGATGGCCCCGGTTCGTTCAAGGCGGCGATCGACGCCCGCGGGCCGAGGGTGGTCGTGTTCGAAGTGGGCGGCGTGATTGACATGGGCCGCACCACGCTGAGCATCACCGAGCCCTATCTGACGGTCGCCGGCCAGACCGCGCCGTCGCCGGGCATCACCATCATCCGCGGCGGCATCGATCTGAAGGCGCATGATGTCATCCTGAAGCATATCCGCGTGCGCACCGGCCGCGACGGCCAACCGGCCCTGTCGGGCTGGGAAGCCGATTCGCTGTCGACCGTGGCGGCCCATGATGTGATCATCGATCATTGCAGCTTCACCTGGGGCGTGGACGAAAATATGTCGGCCTCAGGCCCGCGTTTCAACGGTGCCAACCTGGCCGAATGGCGCAAGAACACCAGCCACAACATCATCTTCAGCAATAATCTGGCGGCCGAGGGGCTGGCCAATGCCAGCCACCCCAAGGGCGAGCATTCCAAGGGCAGCCTGATCCATGACAATGCCACGGGCATTGTCTTCTGGCGCAATGTCTGGGCGCACAATGTCGAGCGGTCGCCGCTGCTGAAAGGCGGTGTGCAGGCGGCCATGGTCAACAATCTGATCTATGATCCCGGCACCAGGGCCGTGCATTATAATCTGATGAACCTCGAATGGGTGGGCCAACCCTATGTCACCGGCCGGCTGACGGCGATCGGCAATGTGATGCGCGGTGGCCCCTCCACCGATGCCGGCCTGCCCTTCCTTATGCTGGGCGGCGATGGCGATCTTGCCTGGTTCGCCAAGGACAATATCGCCGTCGACAAGCATGGCAACGCGCTGCCGATGGTTGGCCGCTATGGCGAAACGCGCGCCAAGCTGGTCGATCTGCCCCAGCCTGACCCGCTGCCGGCCTGGGCGCAGGTGTTGCCGGCGCGCGATGTCGAAACCCATGTGCTGGCCAATGCCGGCGCCCGCCCCTGGGACCGCGACATGCATGACACGCGCGTGCTGTTCTTCATCGCCGAGGGCCGCGGCGAGATCATCGATGATGAGGCGGTGGTTGGCGGCTATCCGCGCCCCACGCCCACGCACGCTGCCTTTGTGGAATCGGAGTGGGATCTGACGACCATGGAGCCCAAATCCGGCCGCTATCCCGGCCAGGGGCCACAGGCATCGATCGAGAATCTCTCGGCCCGCGATCAGGCGATGCGCGAGGGCCCCCGCCGCTGAAGCCGGCCCGGCCGGGGTCTCAGCTCCCCGGCTGGATATAGGGCACGCGGGCGAACAGCGCGCGTTCCCAAGCGCGCGGGTCATTCTCGACACGGCTGACGGTATCGAAGATCATCGTGGTGCGGCTGTCGGTGCGATACTGCGGCCAGGGCAGTGTGCCGGTGCGGGCAAAGCCGGAGAACGCGCGCATCATCGCCGCGCTGGCGGCGCGGGCGGCCGGGCTGTCGCCAGACAGGCTGCTGCCATGGGCGGTGGTGCCGAACGCCAGCGCAATGTCCATCGTGTGCGGGGCGCCCTGTTCGGGCCGCGCCGGATCGGTGAAATCGCATTGATAGACCCAGGTGGGTGCGTTGGCGGCGGCGCGCAGCTCCGCCTCGATCACCTGGCCGCGCCAGCTGCGGCCGGCGGTGACGGCCGCCCACAGCAGTTCGGCAGGGGTGATGGCCGGATACCGGGCCCGGAACTGGGCCACCACCCATTCGGGATGAATATCGACGCGCAGTTCCGGTGCCATGCGCTCAGCAAGATTGTCCCGGGTGAGACCGGTCAGCTTTGGCGAACCCGGCGGCAGGAAGGCGCGCGCCTCGTCCCGCGTGTTCCCCAGCAGCATCGGGATGGCGTTGGACTGCGGATTGGCATCAGGCCAGAAGGGATGGCGGGTGAGCCACTTCATGTCGAGCACCGGGCCGAAATAGACACTGCCACCCAGCACCGGATCGGTGGCGGCAAGGCCTTCGACCAGCCGATCGACCGGCATCGTCAGCAGCGGGGCAAGATTGGCCGGATCAATCCCCAGCCTTGCCAGATAGACGCGGGTGCGCAGCGTGGCATTCAGTGGCCCTGACGCCGTCACCTGCTGGCCGCTCATTGTTGCGGCGCGGTGGAACAGGCCGCGCGCCGCCGGCATGCCCATCAACGTCGCGATCTTGGCGCCGCCACCGGACTGACCGAACAGCATGATCCTGTGCGGGTCACCGCCGAAGGCCGCGATATTGTCCCGCACCCATTTGAGCGCGAGGATCAGATCAAGCTGGCCGGCATTGCCGCTGTCGGCAAACTGGGGATCGAGCCGGGCGAGATAGAGATAGCCGAGCGCGTTCAGCCGGTGGTTGATGGTGACCACCACAACATCGCCCGACGCGGCCAGCCGCCCACCTTCGTTCAGCGGATCGGTGCTGCTGCCCGAGGAATAGGCACCGCCATGGATATAGACCATGACCGGCTTTCCGGCGGCCGGATGGGCATCGGTCGTCCAGACATTGAGGAACAGGCAGTCCTCGCTTTGCGGTTGATAGCGGCTGCCAGCCTGGGGCGCGACGGGACCGAAACTGCGGGCCACGACCGGCGCCTGGCTGCGCGGTTCCGCCACCGGGGCCTGAAAGCGGGCGGCGCTGCCATAGCGGATGCCGCGAAAGGCCAGAACGCCATCCTCGACCATGCCAAGGTAGCGACCGGCCGGCGCGGCAACATCGGCATCCTGCCGGGCGCGGGCCGGCACGGCGGTCAACGCCAGGCCGCCGGCGATCAGCGTGCGGCGGGTCCAGCCCTCAGCGCCTGACATCCAGCCCGCCGGCCAGAAAGGCATCAAGATCGGCCTGGGTGAACAGGCTGGCATCGCCGGGCAGCGAATGTTTCAGCACGGTGAGGGCAAGGCCGGTGCGTGCGGCGTGGGCAAGATCGCCCTGGTCCAGACCGTGCAGCACACCGGCGGCAAAGGCATCGCCGGTGCCGATCCGATCGACAATGCCGGACACCAGCACCTCATCGGTCTGGACATGGCCATCGCGGCTGTCGATGCGCGCGGCGATGCGGTGCTGGTCTGCGCCTTCGACATGGCGGGCGGTGGACGCCATCAGTTTCAGGCGCGGAAAGGCGGCAAAGGCGGCTTCGGCAGCGGCCTGGCGGCGCTCAGCGCCATCGCCATCGAACGCAAGGCCCAGCAGCAGGCCGATGTCCTGATGATTGCCGAACATGATGTCAGCATGGGCGACCAGCTCGTTCAGGATCGCGCG
>JAIXQY010000063.1 GCA_027485485.1 Sphingomonadales bacterium
GCGCCGGTTTCCTCGACATAGCCCATGCCGCCGAATATCTGCACGCCAAGGCTGGCGACCTCGACGCCGATATCGGTGGCCCAGCTCTTGGAAATCGGGGTGAGCAGATCGGCCAGGCCCTGCCCGGCCTTGTCGCCGGTGTGGGCGCGGTCAACCGCGGCGGCGTTGAGATAGACCAAAGCGCGGGCGGCTTCGGTGAGGGCGCGCATGGTCATGATTGTGCGGCGCACATCGGCATGTTCGATGATGCGCACCGGCTCGCGCCCGCCGCCGAACTTGGCCGATTGCACGCGGCTGCGGGCATAATCCAGCGCGTGCTGGGTGGCGGCCTCGGCGATGGCGACGCCCTGCAGGCCCACCTGCACGCGGGCGTTGTTCATCATGGTGAACATGGCGCGCATGCCGCCGCCTTCATGGCCGACCATCCAGCCGGTGCACTGGCCGTTGTCGCCAAAGCGCATGGTGCAGGTGGGGGAGGCGTGGATGCCCAGCTTGTGCTCCAGCCCGATGCAGGTGACATCGTTGCGGCTGCCATCGGGGCGGAACTTCGGCACCAGAAACAGGCTGATGCCCTTGGTGCCGGCCGGGCTGTCCGGCGTGCGGGCCAGCACCAGATGGACGATATTCTCGGCGGCATCATGCTCGCCCCAGGTGATGTAGATCTTGGTGCCCTCGATGCGCCACGTGCCGTCGGGGCCCGGCTCGGCGCGGGATTTCAGCGCGCCAACGTCGCTGCCGGCGGTGGGTTCGGTCAGGTTCATCGTGCCGGTCCATTCGCCGGTGACGAGCTTGGAGAGGTAACGCGCCTGAAGTTCCGGGCTGGCGTGGGCGGCCAGCGCCTCGATCGCGCCCTGGGACAGCATCATGCACAGCGCAAAGGCCATGTTGGCGCTGGTCAGCTGCTCTTGCACCGCCACCGCCACCGCAAACGGCAGGCCCTGGCCGCCATGGGCTTCGGGCACGCCAAGCCCGGCCCAGCCGCCTTCGACATATTGCTGATAAGCCTCGGCAAAGCCCGGCGGCAGGGTGACGACGCCATCGGCCAGCCTGGCGTGGGTGCGATCGCCCAGCTTGTTCAGCGGGGCAAATACGCCGTAGGCCAGCTTGCCGGCTTCGGCCAGGATGGCGTCCACCATGTCGGGGCTGGCGTTGGCATAGGCCGGCAGGGCAGCCAGGCCGGGCAGATCGGCGATGCTGTCGAGCACGAAGCGCTGTTCGGTGGTGGGGGCGACATAAGGCATGAGCGGTTTCCGTTTTCGCGTTTGGCCCGGTATAGACGCGCGCAATGCCGCCTGAAAGCCGCCTGTTGACGCCCGATCCCGCCGGCATTGCCGCAGCGGCGGCGATCCTGCGCGCTGGCGGCCTGGTAGCGGTGCCGACCGAGACGGTCTATGGCCTGGCGGCCCGCGCCGATGATGGCGCGGCCGTGGCGGGAATTTATGCGGCGAAGGGCCGGCCGAGCTTCAACCCGTTGATCGTGCATGTCGCCGATGCGGCGCAGGCCGAGGCGTTGGCGCTGTTCCCGCCACTGGCGCATGTGCTGGCCGCCCGCTTCTGGCCCGGGCCGCTCACGCTGGTGCTGCCACGCCGGGCGGATGCGGCGGTGGCGTCGCTGGTGACGGCGGGGCTGGAAACAATCGCGCTGCGCTGCCCGGCGCATGCCGTGATGCAGGCCCTGGTGCGCGACGTGGGCCCGTTGGCGGCGCCATCGGCCAATGCGTCGGGCCGGATTTCACCGACGCGCGCCGCGCATGTGCTGTACTCATTGGCCGATGTGATGGTGATCGACGCCGGGCCGTGTGCGGCGGGGGTGGAATCGACGATTGTGGCGGTGGACGCTGAGGGCTGGCGGCTGTTGCGGCCGGGTGCGGTGGCGATGGAAGCGCTGGTGGCGGAGGTGGGCGCGCCGCTGGCCTCAGCCGTTACAGCGACGGTGCAGGCCCCCGGCATGCTGGCCAGCCATTATGCGCCCGCTCAGCCGGTGCGGCTGGAAGCTGTCACCGCCGCGCGTCACGAGTTTCACATCGGCTTTGGCCCGGTGGCCGGCGATGCCAGCCTGTCGGAGCGCGGAGACCTGGCCGAAGCCGCCGCGCGGCTGTTCGATCTGTTGCATCTGGCGCAAGCCTCCGGCCGCGCCGCCATCGCGGTCGCCCCGGTGCCGAACCATGGCCTGGGCCTCGCCATCAACGACCGGCTGGGCCGGGCCGCAGCGCCAAGGGGGTAGGGCAAGGTAGCGGCAGCTGTTTGCCGAGCCGTCAGGCGTCGCGGTGGATGGCCTGTCCAAACACGATCAGGTTGCCGTCGGGCGCGAGGATCAGCAGTTCGCGTTGGCCATAGGGCTTGTCGGCCGGCCCGTGAACGTCGTGCGCCGGCAGCGCACGCAATCGGGGCTTCAGCTCGTCGTGAAGCGCATCGACATCGCGGCAATCGAAATAATGGGCAAAGCGGCGATTGCCCGGCTGGAACGGATTGCCGGGGCCGGTTTGCAGGATCCGCAAACCGGCGCCGTCGCGGCTGACATAGGCATAATCGTCCGCGCGAAGATCAATCCGAAAGCCAAGCACATCGACCATCAGGGCAAGCGCCGCCCCCAGATCGGGCACGTGCATGAAGGGGGTCGATTGGATGATGTTCGTCATTCACCGAATCCACAGCCAGACGCTGGCATGATCGCGCCTGACACCGCGTTTCGCAACCTTGATGCACAAGGCTGCCGTCAGCCGTCCAGCGCTTCCACGGCTCGGGTGGCGGTGTCGAGGATCTCGGCAATGCGTTCGGCCCGATCGGCATTGCTCTCCTTGCCAGCCAGTTGGCCGCGCACGGCGGCTTTCAGCGCGCCCATCGATTCGTGCACGCGGCTGCGTTCCTGCCGCGCGCCGGCCATCTCGGCCAGGCGCGCCAGCGCCTCCTGCAACTGCGCCTCCGCCGCATCCAGCGCGGCGCGGCCGGCATCGGTGATGGCATAGCGGCGGCGGCCTTCCTCGCCGGCCAGTTCGGTGATCAGCCCTTCATCGGCGAGCAGATTGAGCAGCGGATAGATCATGCCCGGCGACGGTGAATAGAGCCCGGCCGACAGCGACTCGATCGCCTTGATCAGCTCATAGCCATGGCGCGGTTCGGTCTTGAGCAGATGGAGGACGAGATATTTCAGCGCCTCGGCCCCGAAGCGGCGGCGGCGCGGGCGGGCGGGGCCGTCGCCGCCGAACTCATCGGCCATCGCCCGGGCAAAGGCGGCCCAGCGCGCGCCGCGGTGGCCGAAATGGCCGCCAAACTCCTTGTGGAAACCATCGCGATCAAAGCGGAAGCGGAAATGCATGGCGGGGGGACTCCATGGGTTGATGATGGCCTTAAGATATATCTTCCGGTGCTGTATTACAAGAGCCATACGGCTTCGAAATATACGCTATTGCAAATCAATCGCAATAATACCATGTTGGAAGCAGATCAGGGAGAGCAAGCAATGTTCGTGCAGCATGGCGCCGATTGGGCCGGACCGGGTGGGGAGCCAGGGCAGCCGCCGCCCGATCCCCTGTCGCCGCCGCTGCGCGATCTGATCTGGTGCCTGCGCCGCACCGCCATGCTGCGCCCGCTGGGCCGGGGCCGCGATGCGCATGTGCATCTGCTGCTGCAACGCCGCTTTGGCGATGCCGGCCTGGGGCTTGAGCATCTGTTGCGCTGCCTGATCATCGGCCTGGCCCAGCGGGCGAAGCGGCCGATCAGCCTGCACCGCCCGTGCCAGCCCGGTATCAGCCCGGATGAATGGCGGCTGCTCACCGCCCTCGCCGATGCCGGCCGGCCGGCGCGGGTGGCCGCCGTGCTCGCCCCGCTGGCCGGCAGCCGCGCCGGCGAACTGCAACCGCTGCTGGCCGGAATCGCCGCCTTGCTGCCCCTCTGAAGCCGCCTTAAACTGCGAAAAAACGGGGGGGACTGCAGATGACACGCATGCTTGCACTGGCCGCAATGCTGATGGCCGGATCGGCCCTGGCCAAACCACTGGTGCTCACCAACGGCATGATCGTCGATGGATCGGGCGGCGCGCC
>JAIXQY010000073.1 GCA_027485485.1 Sphingomonadales bacterium
AAGCCGGGCAATGCGATGGAAATCGGCCAGATGCCGGTTGGCACCATTGTCCACAACGTCGAGCTGAAGCCCGGCAAGGGTGGCCAGATGGCCCGCGCCGCCGGCACCTTCGTGCAGGTGGTGGGCCGCGACAAGGGCATGGTGATCATCCGCCTGAACAGCGGTGAGCAGCGTTATGTCCGCGCCGAATGCATGGCCACCGTTGGCGCCGTGTCCAACCCGGACAACAGCAACCAGAATCTTGGCAAGGCCGGTCGCGTCCGCTGGATGGGCTATCGTCCGCTCACCCGCGGCGTCGCCAAGAACCCGGTCGACCACCCGCACGGCGGTGGTGAAGGCCGCACCTCGGGCGGCCGTCACCCGGTCACCCCATGGGGCAAGCCGACCAAGGGCATGAAGACCCGCTCGAACAAGGCGACGGATCACATGATCATCCGCAGCCGCCACGCCAAGAAGAAGAGGTAAGGCCCGATGAGCCGCTCTGTCTGGAAGGGTCCCTTCGTGGACCTCTCGCTCCTGAAGAAGGCCGAAACCGCGCAAGCGGGTGGGGCCCGTGCGCCGATCAAGACCTGGTCGCGCCGCTCCACCATACTGCCGCAGTTCGTTGGCCTCACCTTCTCCGTTTACAACGGCAAGAAGCACATTCCCGTCACCGTCAACGAAGACATGGTGGGCATGAAGCTGGGCGAATTTGCGCCCACCCGCTTCTTCCCCGGCCACGCCGCTGACAAGAAGGGCAAGCGCTGATGTCCAAGCCCAAGTCCCCCCGCAAGGTTGGCGACCGTGAGGCGCTGGCCATTGCCACCACCATCCGCGGTTCGGCCTACAAGCTGAACCTGGTTGCTGGCCTGATCCGCGGCCGCAAGGCGTCGGACGCGCTCAACATCCTGCAGTTCAGCCGCAAGGCGATGGCGGTTGACGTGCGCAAGGTGCTGGCTTCGGCCGTTGCCAATGCCGAGAACAACCACAACCTCGATGTCGATGCCCTGATCGTCAAGGAAGCCAGCGTTGGCAAGGCGATCACCATGAAGCGGTTCACCCCCCGCGCCCGTGGCCGCGCCGCCTCGATCACCAAGCCGTTCAGCCGTCTGCGCGTCGTTGTGCGCGAAGCCGATGAAGAGGGAGCAAACTAATGGGTCACAAGACGTCCCCCATCGGTCTGCGCCTGCAGATCAACCGCACCTGGGACAGCCGCTGGTTCGCCAAGGGCGATGACTATGGCAATCTGCTGCTGGAAGATCTGCGCATCCGCGAGTTCATCCTGAAGCAGCATGCCCAGGCCGCCATCTCCAAGGTGGTGATCGAGCGTCCGGCCAAGCTGTGCCGCGTTTCGATCTTTGCCGCCCGTCCCGGTGTGATCATCGGCAAGAAGGGCGCTGACATCGAGAAGCTGAAGAAGCAGATCGGTCAGATGACCCGCAGCGATGTCAGCTTGAACATCGTCGAAATCCGCAAGCCGGAAATCGATGCCAAGCTGGTGGCCGCCGGTGTGTGCGACCAGCTCGAGCGCCGCATCGCCTTCCGCCGCGCCATGAAGCGTGCCGTGCAATCCGCGCTGCGTCTGGGTGCCGAAGGCATCAAGATCACCTGCTCGGGCCGTCTTGGCGGCGCCGAAATCGCGCGGATCGAATGGTATCGCGAAGGCCGGGTGCCGTTGCACACGCTGCGGGGCAATGTCGATTATGCCGAACATCAGGCCCACACCGCTTATGGCGTGTGCGGCGTGAAGGTCTGGATCTTCAAGGGCGAAATTCTGGGTCATGATCCGATGGCCCAGGACCGCCTGATGATGGAAGCCCAGACCTCTGGCGTCCGTCCGGCGCGCTGAGGAGTGAACTGAAATGTTGTCGCCAAAGCGCACAAAATTCCGCAAGGCCTTCAAGGGCCGCATCCATGGCGATGCCAAGGGTGGCACTGCCTTGAACTTCGGCGCCTTCGGCCTGAAGGCCATGGAGCCGGAGCGGATCACCGCCCGCCAGATCGAAGCGGCCCGCCGCACGATCTCGCGCCACATCAAGCGCCAGGGCCGGTTGTGGATCCGCATCTTCCCGGATGTTCCGGTGTCGTCCAAGCCCGCTGAAGTCCGCATGGGCTCGGGCAAGGGTTCGCCGGAATATTGGGTGGCCCGCGTCAAGCCCGGCCGCATCATGTTCGAACTTGATGGCGTGCCGTACGACGTGGCCGCCGGCGCATTCGAACGTGCCGCTGCCAAGCTGCCGATCAAGACCAAGATGGTGGTTCGCCTTGGCGAACCGACGACCCAGGATTAAGGCCATGGCCCAGACCGATTTCGCCGATCTCAAGGTTTCGACCGACGATCAACTCGCCACGCAGCTCTCCGAGCTGAAGCGCGAGCAGTTCAACCTGCGGTTCCAGGCGGCCACCGGCCAGCTGGAAAGGCCGGGCCGGGTGCGCGAAGTTCGCCGCACCATCGCCCGCATCAAGACGCTGCAATCGGCCCGCAAGGCCGTTCAGCAGCCGGGAGCATAAGACATGCCGAAGCGTGTTCTGCAGGGCACCTGCGTGTCCGACAAGGGCGAGAAGACCGTCGTGGTGCTGGTTGAGCGCAAGGTCGCTCACCCGGTGTATGGCAAGATCATCCGCCGTTCGAAGAAGTATCACGCCCATGACGAGGGCAATGTGATCAAGGCTGGTGACACCGTCCGCATTGAAGAGTGCGCACCGGTTTCCAAGCTGAAAACGTGGAAAGTTCTCGAAAAGGTCGGCTGAGCCGGCGTTTCGGGTTGTTTTTTAAGCCGTCTGCCAGTCGGAAATTGGCAGACATGATGGAAGGATCGAACGCATGATCCAGATGCAGACGAACCTCGACGTGGCGGACAACAGTGGCGCCAAGCGGGTGATGTGCATCAAGGTCCTGGGCGGCTCCAAGCGCCGGTTTGCCGGCGTGGGCGACATCATCGTGGTGTCGGTCAAGGAAGCGCAGCCCAAGGGCAAGGTGAAAAAGGGTGACGTGCACCGCGCTGTCGTGGTGCGCACCGCCAAGGATATCCGCCGTCCCGACGGTTCGGTGATCCGTTTCGACAGCAACGCTGCTGTTTTGATCAACAAGAACGAGGAGCCGATCGGCACCCGTATCTTTGGCCCGGTGGTGCGCGAACTGCGCGCAACCGGCCACATGAAGATCATCAGCCTGGCGCCGGAGGTGCTGTAATGAGCGCTGCAAAGATCAAGAAGGGTGACACGGTCATCGTCCTGTCCGGCAAGGACAAGGGTCGCGAAGGCACCGTGACCCGCAGCCTGCCGCGCGAAGGCAAGGTGGTGGTTTCGGGTGTGAACCTGATCACCCGCCACAACAAGCCGACGCAAGCGAACCCCAACGGCGGCATCGAAAAGGTCGAAGCCCCGATGGCGGCCTCCAAGGTTGCGATCAAGGATCCGACCACCGGCCAGCCGACCCGTGTCGGTTTCGCCGTGGTGGATGGCAAGAAGGTGCGCATCGCCAAGAAATCGGGAGCGCAGATCAATGGCTGATATCACAACCCCGCGCATGCAGGCGCTGTACAACGATCAGGTCCGCCCGAAGATGGTGGAACTGTTCGGCTACACCAACCTGATGCAGGTGCCGAAGATCGAAAAGATCGTGCTCAACATGGGCGTCGGTGAAGCCACCCAGGACAAGAAGAAGGTCGAACAGGCCGCTGGCGAAATGGCGTTGATCGCCGGCCAGAAGCCGGTTGTGTGCCGTGCCAAGAAGTCGGTCGCGCAGTTCAAGCTGCGTGAAGGCATGCCGATCGGCTGCAAGGTCACCCTGCGCCGCCAGCGCATGTATGACTTCCTGGATCGCTTCGTGACCATCGCGCTGCCGCGCGTGAAGGATTTCCGGGGCCTGTCCGCCAAGTCGTTTGATGGCCGTGGCAATTATGCCTGCGGTATCAAGGAACAGCTGATCTTTCCGGAGATCAGCTATGACCGGATCGATCAGATCCGCGGCATGGACATCATCGTCACCACGACCGCCAAGACTGATGAGGAAGCCCGCGCCCTGCTGGCCCTGTTCGGTTTTCCGTTCGTTGGCTACACCCTCGAGAAGAAGGCGGCCTGAACCATGGCGAAGCTTTCGATGATCAACAAGAACGAGCGCCGCAAGGCGCTGGTTGTGAAGTACGCCGGCAAATATGCCGTTCTGAAGGCCATTGCCAACGATGAAAGCCGCTCTGATGAAGAGCGTCTGATGGCGCGCCTGAAGATGGCCGAACTGCCCCGCAACGCGAACCCGACCCGGGTGCGCAACCGCTGCGAACTGACAGGCCGTCCGCGCGCCTATTATCGCAAGTTCAAGCTCTCCCGCATCATGCTGCGTGAACTGGCCAACAAAGGCCTGATCCCCGGCGTGACCAAGTCGAGCTGGTAAGGATAGACAAGATGTCGATGTCCGATCCCCTGGGCGATATGCTCACCCGGATCCGCAACGGCCAGCAGGCCCGTAAGGATTCCGTTCTCACCCCCGCCAGCAAGCTGCGCACCCGCGTGCTTGACGTGCTTCAGCGCGAAGGCTTCATCCGCGGCTATTCGTCGGTTCTCGATGGTGTCCATCAGAACCTGCGCATCGACCTCAAATATTTTGAGGGCAAGCCGGCCATCCAGCACCTGTCGCGCGTGTCCAAGCCCGGCCGCCGCGTTTACAGCGGCGCCACCGAGCTGCCGCGTGTGCGCAACGGTCTGGGCATCACCATTGTTTCGACGCCCCAGGGCGTTCTTTCCGACGCGGAAGCGCGCGAGAAGAACGTGGGCGGCGAAGTTCTTTGCCAGGTGTTCTGACCATGTCGCGCATTGGGAAAAAGGCCGTTGCAATTCCGGCCGGCGTCACCGCCACCATCAATGATCGCATCCTGGTGGTCAAAGGCCCCAAGGGTGAGATGTCGATGCCGCTGGTGGATGACATCAGCTACACGATCGAAGCCACTGAAATCGCCGTCAAGCCGGCCAACGACACCAAGCGCGCCCGTGCCTTCTGGGGCATGCAGCGCACCATGGTGTCGAACCTGGTCACCGGTGTCGCCAGCGGCTTCACCAAGGTGCTGGAAATCACCGGCGTCGGTTATCGTGCATCAGTGCAGGGCAGCAACCTGAAGTTGCAGCTCGGCTACAGCCACGATGTCGATTTCGCCATTCCGGAAGGCATCACCATCAAGACGCCTGACCAGACGACCGTTGAAATCAGCGGGTCCGACAAGCAGCGCGTTGGCCAGGTGGCCGCCGAAATCCGCCGCTGGCGCAAGCCTGAGCCCTACAAGGGCAAGGGCATCAAGTATCGCGGCGAATTCATCTTCCGGAAGGAAGGGAAGAAGAAATGAGCAAGCTCTCTCCGTTCGAGCAGCGTCGCCGGCGGGTCCGCACGGCCATCCGCCTCAAGAGCGGCGGCCGTCCGCGGCTGTCGATCCACCGCTCCTCGCAGCATATCTATGCCCAGATCATCGACGACACCAAGGGCATCACCATCGCCGCCGCCTCCACGCTGGAGAAGGACGTGCGCGATGTCACGGGTGCCACCACCGATGCGGCCACGGCCGTTGGCAAGCGTCTGGCCGAACGGGCCATGGCAGCCGGCGTCTCGGCCGTGGTGTTCGATCGTGGCGGTTTCATCTTCCATGGCCGCGTGAAGGCGCTGGCCGAGGGTGCCCGCGAAGGCGGGCTGGAGTTCTGATATGAGCGATGAAATCGAAGTTGCCGGCGCAGCGCCGGAAGCCGAAGGCCGCGGGCGCGGCCCGCGCGGTGGCCGTGGTGGTGAACAGCGTGGCCGTGGTGGCCCCGGTGGCAACCGCCGTGACGGTGATCGCAACAAGCGTGGCCGTGACAACAGCGGTGAACCGGCCGGCGAAGAGCTGATCGAGAAGCTGGTGCACATCAACCGCGTCTCCAAGACCGTGAAGGGCGGCAAGCGCTTCGGCTTTGCGGCACTGGTCGTGGTTGGCGACGGCAAGGGCCGCGTTGGCTTTGGCCATGGCAAGGCCCGCGAAGTGCCGGAAGCCATTGCCAAGGCGACGGCTGCGGCCAAGAAGGCGATGATCCGCGTGCCGCTGCGCGATGGCCGCACCCTGCACCATGATGGCTATGGCCATTTCGGCGCCGGCAAGGTCTATGTCCGCTCTGCCACGCAGGGTACCGGCATCATCGCCGGTGGTCCGATGCGCGCCGTCTTCGAATCGCTGGGCGTTGCCGACGTGGTCACCAAGTCGGTGGGCACCAACAACCCCTACAACATGATCCGCGCGACCTTTGCGGCGCTGACGGAACAGGTCAGCCCCAAGAGCGTGGCCCAGCGCCGCGGCAAGAAGGTGGCGGATCTGCTGGCACGTCGTGGCGACATTTCGGCCAAGCTGGTCGAAGCTGACGCCGAAGCCATGGCGTAAGGAGGCATCCGATGGCCAAAATCAAAGTCACCCAGATCGGTTCGCCGATCCGCCGCACCCCGATCCAGGAAAAGAACCTGATCGGCCTGGGCCTCAACAAGATGAACCGCAGCCGCGAGCATACTGACACGCCCGAAGTGCGTGGCATGATCAAGAAGGTTGCCCATCTGTTGAAGGTCGAGGAACTGGCCTGACCCCATTTCCTGGCCCGCCCGCCTGACCGTTTCGGTTGGCGGGCGGGCCAGGCCCATTTCAGCGCGTAAGCGAAAGCGAGTGCATCCCATGACCACCAAGCTTCACGATCTTCATGACAATCCCGGCGCCCGCAAGAAGCGCGTGCGCGTTGGCCGCGGTATCGGCTCCGGCGTTGGCAAGACCTCCGGTCGCGGCCAGAAGGGCCAGACCAGCCGTTCGGGCGTTGCCATCAACGGCTTCGAAGGCGGCCAGATGCCGCTGCACATGCGCATCCCGAAGCGCGGCTTCAACAACATCTTCCGCAAGGAATATGCCGTGCTCAACCTGGGCACCCTGCAATCCGCGATTGATGCCGGCCGCCTGGACGCCGGCAGCCTGATCGATGCCGATGCGCTGGTCGCCGCCAAGGTGATCACCAACGCCCGTGACGGCGTGCGCCTGCTCGGTGTTGGCGCCCTCACCGCCAAGGTGACGCTGAAGCTGGCCGGTGCCTCGGCCACGGCCAAGGCGGCGGTGGAAGCCGCTGGCGGTTCGCTGGAGCTGCCGGCTCCGGCCCCGGCGCCGCTGACCAAGGACGAGCAGAAGGCTGCCCGCGCGGCGGCCCGTGCCGCCAAGGCCGCCAAGTAAGAATCGACCGGGTCAATCAGACCCATGGCAAAACCGCCGCGTGTCGCCTACATGGGACTGACACGCGGCGTTTGCCGTTTTTTGAAACCAGCATGATCGGGTAGGGATCGATGGCGTCAACCGCCGACCAGATGGCTGCGAGCCTGTCGTTTGCCAACTTCAACAAGGCCACCGAGCTGAAGAGCCGCATCTGGTTCACGCTGGGTGCGCTGATCGTGTTCCGGTTGGTCAGCTTCGTGCCGCTGCCCGGGATCGATCCGCTGGCGTTGTCCAGCCTGTTCGATCAGACGCGCGGCGGCGTGCTGGATTTCTTCAACATGTTCTCCGGCGGTGCGCTGGAACGCATGAGCCTGGTGGCGCTGGGCATCACGCCCTACATCACCGCCTCGATCGTGGTGCAGCTGCTCACCAGCCTGGTGCCCAACTTCATGGCGTTGAAGAAGGAAGGCGAGTCGGGTCGCAAGACGCTGAACCAGTACACGCGCTATGGCACCGTGTTCCTCACCATCGTCCAGGGCTATGGCATCGCTGTCGGCCTTGAGAGCTGGGGCGCCGGCCAGGGCGTGTCGGCGGTGATCGATCCCGGCCTGTTCTTCCAGATTTCCACGGTCATTTCGCTGCTCGGCGGCACCATGTTCCTGATGTGGCTGGGCGAACAGATCACCAGCCGCGGCATCGGCAACGGCATTTCGCTGATCATCATGGCCGGCATCGTGGCGCAATTGCCGTCGGCATTGGGCACGATGTTCGAACAGGGCCGCACCGGCGCGCTCAGCGGCGGTTTCGTGCTGCTGGTCACGGTGGTGGCGCTGGCGACGATTGCCGGCATCTGCGTTATGGAACGCGCTCAGCGCAAGATATTGATCCAATATCCCAAGCGCCAGATGGGCAACCGCATGTTCCAGGGCGACAGCAGCTTCCTGCCGCTCAAGATCAACACCTCGGGCGTGATCCCGCCGATCTTTGCCAGCTCGCTGCTGCTGATGCCGCTGACCGTGGCGCAATTCTTCAGCCAGAAGGGCACCGCGCCGGAATGGCTGACCACGGTGACGACAGCGTTGCAGCATGGCGCGCCGCTCTACATGTTCCTCTATGCCGCCGGCATCGTGTTCTTCAGTTTCTTTTACACCGCCGTGGTGTTCAACCCGGATGAAACGGCTGAGAATCTCAAGAAATATGGCGGCTTCGTGCCCGGCATCCGCCCCGGCACCCGCACGTCGGAATATCTGGATTTCGTGCTGACCCGCCTCACCGTCATCGGTGCATCCTATCTGGTGGTGATCTGCCTGTTGCCGGAATTCATGATCAGCCAGCTGAAGGTACCCTTCTACTTTGGTGGGACTAGCCTTCTGATCGTGGTGAATGTCACAATGGACACTGTGGCCCAGATCCAGAGCCATATGCTGGCCCACCAATATGAAGGCCTGATCAAGAAATCGAAGCTGAGGGGGAATCGCCGTTGAATCTGATCCTGTTGGGCCCGCCGGGAGCGGGCAAGGGCACCCAGGCCAGCCGTCTCGTGAAAGAGCGCGGCATGGTGCAGCTTTCGACCGGTGACATGCTGCGCGCTGCGGTGGCAGCCGGCACCCCGGTGGGCCTTGCCGCCAAGGCGGTGATGGAATCCGGCGGCCTGGTGTCGGACGAGATTGTCTCGGGCATCCTGTCGGAACGGCTGGACCAGCCCGACGCCCGCGCCGGCTTCATCCTCGATGGCTATCCGCGCACCGATGTTCAGGCTGATTCGCTCGATTCCATGCTGGCCAAGAAGGGCCTGGCGCTGGATCATGTGATCGAACTGGTGGTGAACGAAGACGCGCTGGTGGAACGCATCACCGGCCGCTTCACCTGCGGCAGCTGCGGCGAAGGCTATCACGATCATTTCAAGCAGCCCAAGGTTGAGGGCGTGTGCGATGTCTGCGGGGCCAGCGCCTTCAAGCGCCGGGCCGACGACAATGAATCCACCGTGCGCCAGCGCATGGATGAATATCGCGCCAAGACGGCGCCGATCATCCCGCATTATGAAGGCCGCGGCATCGTGGTGCGGGTGGATGGCATGGCCAGCATGGATGATGTCGCCGCCGCGATCGATGCCGTGTTGGCCGGCTGAGCCCGCCTTGGGCAGCCGGGCGCTTGACTTTTCTGCGACTCGCCGTTAACGGGCCTGTTCCGCTGCTTTGATCAGGGAACCGGCCGCTCGCACGGGTGGCTGGGCTATTGCTTTGAGATGGTGACCCGAGCCCGGGGCCGCCGTGGAGCATGAAAGGATTTATCTGTGGCACGTATCGCGGGTGTGAATATCCCGACCAACAAGCGCGTTGAGATCGCGCTCACCTATATCCACGGCATTGGCCGCACCACCGCCACCCGGCTTGCCGCCGAACTGGGTTTCCCCCGGGAACGGCGCGTGCAGGAGCTGACGGACGCGGAAATCCTGTTGATCCGTGAAAAGATCGACCGTGAGCTCACCGTGGAAGGCGATCTGCGTCGCCAGAACGCGATGAACATCAAGCGCCTGATGGATCTGGCCTGCTATCGCGGCCTGCGTCACCGCAAGGGCCTGCCGGTCCGCGGCCAGCGCACCCACACCAACGCCCGCACCCGCAAGGGCAAGGCCAAGCCGATCGCTGGCAAGAAGAAGTAAGCGCGTCACCGCTGCTCACCCTCTTCTTCTCTTCAGGCAAGGACACATCAAATGGCTCGCGAAGTAGCTCGCATCAAGCGCAGGGAGCGCAAGAACATCACCTCTGGCGTCGCGCATGTGAACGCCAGTTTCAACAACACCATGATCACCATCACCGATGCGCAGGGCAATGCGATTGCCTGGTCGTCGGCCGGCACCTGTGGTTTCAAGGGCAGCCGCAAATCGACGCCGTTCGCGGCGCAGATGGCCGCCGAAGATGCCGGCAAGAAGGCCGCCGAACATGGTGTGCGCACCCTGGAAGTGGAAGTTCGCGGGCCGGGTTCGGGCCGTGAATCGGCGCTGCGCGCCCTGCAGGCCGTGGGCTTCGTGATCACCGCCATCCGCGATGTCACGCCGATCCCGCACAATGGCGTGCGCCCCCCCAAGCGCCGCCGCGTCTGACCTTCTTGCGCTGCTGCGTCCCGGTGGGACGCGCCAGCTTTTACGACATTCGTTGTCCAACGGGACGAGTGGGTGACGATCCGCTTCTCCCAAAATCGAGGTGAACCCCGTGGCAGTAATCGCCAAGAACTGGACCGAACTGAAGAAGCCGAACCGTCTGGAGCAGCGCCCCAGCGGCGATGGCCGGCACAAGGCCGTGTTTGTTGCCGAACCGCTTGAGCGCGGCTTTGGCCTGACGCTGGGCAACGCCCTGCGCCGCGTGCTTCTGTCCTCCCTGCAGGGCGCAGCCATCACTGCCATCAAGATGGACGGTGCACTGCACGAATTCTCCAGCCTGCCGGGCGTGCGTGAAGACGTGACCGACATCGTGCTGAACATCAAGCAGGTCGCCATCCGCATGGCCGGGGAAAGCGCCAAGCGCGTGTTCCTGAATGCCACGGGTCCTGGCCCGGTCACCGCTGGCCAGATCGCCGTCACCGGCGACATGGAAGTGATGAACAAGGATCTGGTGATCTGCAACCTGGATTCCGGCGCCACGCTGAACATGGAACTCACGGTTGAAGCCGGCAAGGGCTATGTCCCGGCCAGCGCCAACCGTCCGGCCGATGCCCCCATCGGCCTGATCCCGGTTGATGCGCTCTACTCGCCGGTGCGCCAGGTCAGCTACAAGGTGGACAACACCCGCGTTGGCCAGGAACTGGATTATGACAAGCTGACCATCACCGCCGAAACCGATGGCAGCCTCAGCCCCGAAGACGCGATCGCCTATGCCGCGAAGATCCTCCAGGATCAGCTGCAGCTGTTCGTGAACTTCGAGGATGCCGCCGTGGCGGCCCCGGTTGCCCACGCCACCACCCCCGGCAGCGCCGTGGAAGTGGACGACAGCACCAGCATCAACCGTTACCTGCTCAAGAAGGTGGACGAGCTGGAGCTTTCGGTGCGTTCGGCCAACTGCCTGAAGAACGACAACATCATCTACATCGGCGATCTGGTGCAGAAGACCGAGAGCGAGATGCTGCGCACGCCGAACTTCGGCCGCAAGTCGCTCAATGAAATCAAGGAAGTGCTGTCCCAGATGGGCCTGCGCCTCGGCATGGAAATTGCCGGTTGGCCGCCGGAGAACATCGAAGAGATGGCCAAGAAGCTCGAGCAAGAGTTTTAAGCCTGTTGGCTGGCGGCAACGCGCAGCGTTGCAGCCAGACTCAACCGAGCGGCGGCCAGCCGGGCCGCGCGGGCGCTTCGGCGCCCAAGCGGAACCGGTCTGACGTCAAGGGCGCGGCTTTGCCGCGACCCGCACCGCCTGAAAAGGCAACAGGGGTATCTGGCTGACCCCATCATCAGCCTGGTCCGGGGTACCTCACACGGCCCCTGAACGAACGGAGTGAAGACCAATGCGCCACGGCGTCGCCCATCGCAAACTCGGCCGCACCAGCAGCCACCGTATCGCCATGCTGAAGAACATGGCTGCCAGCCTGATCAAGCATGAGCAGATCACCACCACGCTGCCCAAGGCCAAGGAGCTGCGGCCCTATGTGGAGAAGCTGGTGACGCTGGCCAAGCATGGTGGCCTGTCCAACCGCCGCCTCGCCCTCGCCCGCCTGGGTGATGACGTGCAGCTGATCAAGCTGTTCGACACGCTCGCCGCGCGCTATGCCGACCGCCAGGGCGGTTATGTGCGCGTGCTCAAGGCCGGCGTGCGCCGTTCGGACGCCACGCCGATGGCGATCATCGAATTCGTGGACCGCGATGTTTCGGCCAAGGGCCAGGACAGCGGCCCGGTGATCACCGGCGACGACGAATAAGCCTTTTTTCAAAGGATTGGCCCGATGGCTGACGAAATCGATCTGGGCGCCACCCCTGACAATGGTTTCGGCGATGAGCCGATGCCGCAGGTGGCAATCATCACCCAATATGTGAAGGATCTCTCCTTCGAAAATCCCGGCGCCCCCAACAGCCTGCAGCTGCAGGCCCAGCCGCGCATCGACGTGAATGTGGGCGTCAACGCCCGCAAGGCCGCCGATGACGTGTATGAGGTTGAGCTGCGGATCAGCGCCAAGGCCGATGTTGATGGCACCGCCACCTTCATGGTCGAGCTGGTGTATGGCGGCCTGTTCGGGCTGCAGAATGTGCCGGAAGAAGCGCTGGAGCCCTTCTGCATCATCGAAGGCCCGCGCATCCTGTTCCCGTTCGCCCGCCGCATCATTGCCGATGCCGTGCGCGACGGCGGCTTCCCGCCGCTGATGCTCGATCCGATCGATTTCGGCGCGCTCTATCTGGCGCAGCAGCAGCAGGGCCAGGTCGGCAACGCCTGACGTTTGGTCCTCCCCCTCTGGGGGAGGTGCCCGCAGGGCGGAGGGGGCGGCCTTTGGGCCGCCCTTTTTCGTTTGTGGGCCTTGTGCTTTTCTGCCGCTGCAACGACAAGGCGCCGTGTTTGATGCTTCGTGTATCCAAGGGCAACCGCCGCGGCAAAGCCGCGTCGTGACGTCGAAGCGGTTCAGCGCACAGGTGCGCGCGCTGCCCGCCCGGCCGCGCTTGCGCCTGTCGGCGCGCGGCCCGCGCGCCGAGACTCTGAATGCGTTGGGCGCTGCGCAATGAACCTCCTCCGCGCCACGGCCACCATTGGCGGCCTCACCCTGCTGTCGCGCATCGCCGGCTTTGTGCGCGATGTGCTGCAGGCCACGCTGATCGGCGCCGGGATGGCGGCCGATGCCTTCCTGATTGCCCAGCGACTGCCCAATCTGTTCCGCGCGCTGTTTGCCGAAGGCGCCTTTGCCGCCGCCTTCGTGCCGATGTTCAACCGCCAGGTCGGTGCCGATGGCGGCCGGCTGGATGGCGCCCGCGCCTTTGCCGAAGATGTGCTGGCGGTGCTGCTGCCCTTCCTGTTGCTCTTCACCGTGGTGATGGTGGCCGCCGCCGCGCCCGTGGTGTGGGCGCTCACCGGCGGCTTCCCCGATGCCAGCGCCGACAAATTCGCGCTCACCGTGCATTTCACCCGGCTCACCTTCCCCTATCTGATGCTGATCAGCCTGACCTCACTGCTGGGAGGCCTGCTCAACTCGGTCGGGCGCTTTGCCGTCAATGCCGCCGCGCCCATCTTGCTGAATCTGGTGCTGATTGCCGGCATGTTGTGGTCAGCCGGTGGCGAGAATGTCGAGGCGGCGCGCACCCAGGCGCTGTGCGTCACGCTGGGCGGCATCGCGCAGCTGGCTTGGCTGATGTGGTCGTGCAACAAGGCTGGCCTGTCGCTGCGGCTGCGCTGGCCGCGCCTCACGGCCCAGGTGCGCCAATTGTTGAAGCTGATCGTGCCGGCAGCGCTGGGGGCGGGTGCGGTGCAGATCAACCTGCTGGTCTCCACCGCATTGGCGGCGCGCTTTCTGGGCGAAGGCGCGGTGAGCTGGCTCTATTATGCCGATCGCCTGAACCAGTTGCCGCTGGGCATCATCGGCATCGGTGTCGGCACCGCCCTGCTGCCCGCCATGTCGCGGCTGTTGGGCGGCGGCGATGAGGCTGGCGCGGTGGCGCAACAGAATCGCGCCATCGAACTGGTGCTGCTGCTCACCCTGCCGGCCGCGGCCGGGCTGGTGGTGGCGGCGGAACCGATCATCCGCGTGTTGTTCGAACATGGCGCTTTCCGCGCTGCTGACACCGCCGCCACCGCCGCTGCGCTGGCCGGCTTTGCGCTGGGCCTGCCGGCCTATGTGCTGATCAAGGTGCTCACGCCGGGCTTCCACGCCCGGGCCGACACGCAGACCCCGGTGCGGGTCGCGCTGGCCTCCATGCTGGTCAATCTCGTGGCCAATCTGCTGCTGGTGTGGCCGCTTGGGCATGTCGGCATCGCAGTGGGCACGGCGATTTCGGCGTGGATGAACGCCTTCACCCTGGCCTGGCTGCTGCGTCGGCGCGGCCATTTCCAGCTCGATGCCCGCGCCCGCCGGCTGTTGCCGCGCCTGGTGCTGGCCACGGCCCTCATGGTGGCGGCGTTGCTGCTGCTCGATCGCTGGCTGGCGGTGGCGGCCGATCAAGGCTTTGCGGTGCAGGTGATGCAGCTTGGCCTGTTGATATCGGCGGGCGGCCTGGCCTATCTGGTGGCAGCCCGCCTTATGGGCCTGTTCACCCTTGCAGCCCTTTTTGCCCGTGTGCGGGCGCGACGGAAGCGATCATGAGCCGCATTTTCTCGGGCATCCAGCCCACCGGAAACCTTCACCTCGGCAATTATCTGGGGGCCATCCGCAACTGGGTGCGCATGCAGGATGAACATGACTGCATCTTTTCTGTCGTCGATCTGCACGCCATCACCGTGGCGCAGGATCCCGCCACCCTGCGGCGCGGCATCCACGAAATGACGGCCGCGCTGATTGCCGCCGGGCTCGATCCCGAACGCTGCATCCTGTTCCCGCAAAGCCGGGTGCGCGTGCATGCCGAACTGGCCTGGGTGTTGATGTGCACCGCCCGCATGGGCTGGCTGAACCGCATGACCCAGTTCAAGGAAAAGAGCGGCAAGGACCGGGAAGGCGCCAGCGTGGGCCTTTATACCTATCCGGTGCTGCAGGCGGCGGACATATTGGCTTACAAGGCAACCCATGTGCCGGTGGGCGAGGACCAGAAGCAGCATCTGGAGCTGGCGCGCGACATTGCCATCAAGTTCAACAATGATTTCGGTGTGGAGCTCTTCCCGCCGCCCGAGCCGGTGATCGAAGGCCCGGCCACCCGCGTGATGAGCCTGCGCGATGGCAGCGCCAAGATGTCAAAGAGCGACCCCAGCGACCAGAGCCGCATCAACCTGACCGACGATGCCGACTCCATTGCCAGCAAGGTGAAGCGCGCCAAGACCGATCCCGATGCCCTGCCATCCGAAGCTGCTGGCCTGGCCGGCCGGCCGGAAGCCGCCAATCTGGTCAACCTGATGGCAGCGCTCACCGATCGCAGCGTGGCAGATGTGCTTGGCGACTTTGGTGGCAAGGGCTTTGGCGCGTTCAAGCCGGCCCTGGCCGATGTGATGGTGGCGAAACTGGCGCCGATCACCGAGCGGTTCAACGCGCTGAAACATGATGATGTCGCCATCGAAGCCATTTGCGCCCGCGGTGCCGAGCGCGCCCGCGCCATCGCCGAACCGGTGCTCGCCGAAGTGCATCGGGCCGTCGGCTTCACCGCCTGATCCGGCGGGCGGCCGCGCCCTTGTGCTGCAGCCGTTCATCAGCCAGACAGTTGCAGTGGCTTAGGCTTGGTGCCATTCATTACTTTAAGTTCATGTGGAGCCCGACTCGATGATCACCCTGTCCAAGACGACGCGCCTGGTCCTGCCGCTGGCAGCGCTGCTGCTTTCGGCCTGCACCACCGGTTTCGAAGCCCGTGTGGCGCGGTTCCAGCAATTGCCGGCCGCCGCTGGCAACAGCTTCGTGATCGAACCGCGCGACAAGGCGCTGGAAGGCGGCCTGGAATTCGCCACCTATGCCAATCTGGTGAAGCAGAAGCTGATCGCCGCCGGTTTCCAGGAGGCCAGCAGCCCGGCGACGGCCGCGCTGATCGTGCAGATGGATTATCATGTCACCGCCCCGCGTGAGAAGGTGCAGAGCCGGCCGGGCTTCGGCTTTGGCGGCGGCTTTGGTGGTATGGGCGGCTGGGGCCCCTATTGGGGCGGCTGGGGCGGCGGTTGGGGTGGTGGCTGGGGCGGCGGCTTTGGCGGCTGGGGCGGCGGCTGGGGTGCCAACGACGTCTATAGCGTGACCCAGTACAACACGGTGCTCGCCATGCGCATCAACCGCGCGGCCGACAAGCAGAGCGTGTTCGAAGGCCGCGCCGAAACCGTGGGCAACAGCAACAATCTGGCCCGGCTGGTGCCGCAACTGGTGACGGCCATCTTCACCAATTTCCCCGGCAACAGCGGCGAGACCGTGCGCGTGCGCTTTGATCCGGCCAAGCCGGGCGTGGCGCCAACGGTGCGGCCGCTGCCGTAAGCCGCCGGCGCGCGGCGGCACCGGTGGACCCCGCCATCGCCCTTGGCCTGGGCATGATTGGCCTGGCCTTCGGCATGGCGGGCATTGCGCGCTATCGCTTGCAACGTCAGGCCGGGGGCGGGGCCATGCCTCTGCCATTGGTGCTCACCGATCCGGCGGTGCGCCGCGTGAAACTGCCTCCCCTGCAGCTGCCCGATGGCCAGTTGCAGCTCGGAGATCCGGCCTTCGCCGATGGGCTGACTGTGGTGCTGCCACCCGGCCGCTGGGCCGCCAGCCTGCATATCCGCACGGCCGGTGCTGACGAACGTATCGCCGCCCTGATGCTGGCCCGCGCGCCCGCGGCCGATCTGCAATGGCGGCAGCGGCGCGGCGACGATGGCCGAGCCCTGATGATCGGCACCGACACCGCCACCCTGGCCGTGGCGGCCGCCGGGCAGGCCTGGCCTGATGCCGAGGTGCTGGCCGCTGCCATGCAATCAAATTGGCAGGACACACGGGGTTGGGCAGTGCTGAACGGCGTTATCGCGTTCAGCAGCGGCATGGGCGACGGCCTCTACGCGCTGTGGGAAGGGATGGACGTCACCGGCACCGTGCACGGCCTGGCCGTTGATCTGGATGTGCGCTGGCGCTGATCAGTCGCGCGGGGTGGGTTCGTTATAGCCCATGCGGTTAGTGCGATCCTGGGCCCAGGCATCAACCTGATTGCGGTTGCAACCGGTGAAGCCGCCGGGGCCGACAGCGCTGCAACTGCCGATGCTGTTGCCGGCACCGCCGGTGCCATCGCCCAGCAGCAGGGCGCGGTTCTGGGTCAGCACGCTCTGGCGGTTCTCGGCGCGGCGCAGGGCTTCGGGGATGCGATAGACCTCCGATTCGGGCAGCCGGGCGCACACCACCACTTCATCGGATGATGACGGCTTGGGGCAGGCCTCATTGCCAAACACCGTCACCAGGCGCTGGCGCGGCTGCGTGCCGTCGCCGGATGGAATGTCGGCCGGCTTCAGGATGCTGGGGCGCGGCGGGGCGGTGGTGGGGTTGGCCGGGGTTTGCTGGGCCAGGGCCGGGCCTGCGATGGCAACGCCGAGAAGGGCGGCGAGAAGGGCAGTCAGGCAGCGCATGCGGGCAGGCTCCAGTGCGATTGTCCAACCATATTAGGCGCTTTCACGCGCCGGGGAAACCGCCATGTCATGCTGCACCGGCCAGCGTGTCTGCCACCTGAACGAAATCGCCCCGCGACGGGCGGGCCGGCGCGGGGCGTTGTTGTTGCTTTGTGCCGGGATCAGTTGGTGGCGGCGGCCTGCATGGCTTCCAGCCGGGCCATGGCGGCCTCGTCGCCGGCGGTGCGCGCGGCGGCGAGCTGGGTGGCAACAGCGGCCACGTCAATCTCGGCCACTGGGGTGGCCTTTTCGGCCAGGATGGTCAGGCCGGTCTCGGTGACTTCGGCAAAGCCGCCTTCGATGAAGAAACGCTGGGTGGCGGGGCCGCCATCGGTTTCGTGGATGGCAATCGCGCCGGGGCGGATGGTGCTCATCATCGGCGCATGGCCGGGCAGCACGCCGAAATCGCCTTCGGCGCCGGGCACGACAACCATCGCCACCTTGGCACGGGCCAGGCGCCGTTCCGGCGAGACGAGTTCGAAATCGAGCAATTCAGCCATGGTCTTCCTCTTGTCCCGTCTCCCCTTGGGGGAGAGGGAGGGGCCCACCGCACCGCGGTGGGAGGGTGAGGGTTACGCCGCGTCAGCAGCCAGCTTCTTGGCCTTGGCCACCGCGTCTTCGATGGTGCCAACCATGTAGAAGGCGTTTTCCGGCAGATGGTCATACTCGCCGGCCACGATGGCCTTGAAGCCCTTGATCGTGTCTTCCACCTGCACGAACACGCCCGGCGAGCCGGTGAAGATTTCGGCGACGTGGAACGGCTGCGACAGGAAGCGCTGGATCTTGCGGGCGCGGCTGACGACGAGCTTATCTTCTTCGCTCAGTTCATCCATGCCCAGAATGGCGATGATGTCCTGCAGGCTCTTGTACTTCTGCAGCACTTCCTGAACGCTGCGGGCGACGCCATAATGTTCGTCACCCACCACGCGCGGGGCCAGCACGCGGCTGGTCGAATCGAGCGGATCGACGGCCGGGTAGATGCCCATTTCCGAAATCGCGCGGCTCAGCACGGTGGTGGCATCCAGGTGGGCGAACGACGCGGCCGGGGCCGGATCGGTGAGATCGTCGGCGGGCACGTAAATGGCCTGCACCGAGGTGATCGAACCCTTGTTGGTCGACGTGATGCGCTCCTGCAGGGCGCCCATGTCGGTGGCCAGCGTCGGCTGATAACCCACGGCCGACGGGATGCGGCCCAGCAGAGCCGACACTTCGGAACCGGCCTGGGTGAAGCGGAAGATGTTATCGACGAAGAACAGCACGTCCTGGCCTTCCACGTCGCGGAAATATTCGGCGATGGTCAGGCCCGACAGGGCGACGCGGGCGCGGGCGCCGGGCGGCTCGTTCATCTGGCCATAGACCAGCGCCACCTTGGAGCCTTCGGAGATGGCATTGCCATCCGCGTCCGACGCGATGACGCCGGCTTCGAGGAATTCGTGATACAGATCATTGCCTTCGCGGGTGCGCTCACCCACGCCGGCGAACACGCTGGTGCCGCCGTGGCCCTTGGCGATGTTGTTGATCAGTTCCTGGATCAGCACGGTCTTGCCCACGCCGGCGCCGCCGAACAGGCCGATCTTGCCGCCCTTGGCATAAGGCGCCAGCAGATCGATGACCTTGATGCCGGTGACCAGGATGCTCGATTCGGTCGACTGATCGACGAACTCCGGGGCCTTGGCGTGGATCGGGGCGGTGTTGGTCTGATCGATCGGGCCACGCTCGTCGATCGGCTCACCGATCACGTTCATGATGCGGCCCAGGGTGGCGGGGCCAACCGGCACGCGGATCTGGCTGCCGGTGTCGGTCACTTCCTGGCCGCGCACCATGCCGTCGGTGGCGTCCATGGCGATGCAGCGCACGGTGCTTTCACCCAGATGCTGGGCGACTTCCAGCACGAGGCGGGTGCCGTTCACGCTGGTTTCCAGCGCCGACAGAATCGCCGGCAGTTCGCCATCGAAGCTCACGTCGACAACGGCGCCGATGACCTGGCTGATGCGGCCGACATTGTTGGTGGTATTGGCCATGGGGTTTGCTCCTTAAAGGGCTTCGGCGCCCGAGATGATCTCGATCAATTCCTTGGTGATCGCGGCCTGTCTCGTGCGGTTGTAGGTGATGGAAAGCTTGTTGATCATGTCGCCGGCGTTGCGGGTGGCGCTGTCCATGGCGGTCATGCGGCTGCCCTGTTCGGACGCGGCATTTTCCAG
>JAIXQY010000080.1 GCA_027485485.1 Sphingomonadales bacterium
CCGATCTGGATCAGGCGGCGGCGGCCGGCAGCGATGTGCGGGTGATGTTCCTCAATCATGCCGATGCCGAGAAACTGGTGCCGGTGTTGCAGCAACTGGTCGGCCAGCCGGTCAGCCCCGCCTCCCAGGCGGCGCCGATCAGCCAGCCCACCCAAAGCGCCTTCGGCAACGCCAGCGCCGGCCAGCAGGGCCAGGCGCAACCCGCCGTCACCCCGGCCCTGCCCGCCGCGCCGCAAGGTTCGCTGGGCACCAGTGGCTTCGTCCCCGGCGCCAGCATCGGCCGCGGCCAGGCGGTGATCGCGCGTTATGAAGGCGCCAATGCCATCGTCATCGCCGCGCCCGCCGATGTGCAGCGCCGGCTGGGCGAGGTGGTGCGGCAACTGGATGTGCGGCGCGAACAGGTGCTGGTGGAAGCGGTGATCGTGGAGATCAGCGACGTCGCCGCCCAGCGGCTGGGCGTGCAGTTCCTGCTCGGCGGCAATGGCAGCAGCAATGTGCCCTTCTCCGTCACCAACTACAGCAATGCCGCGCCCAATCTGCTGGCGGTGGCCGGCGCCGTGGCGGCCGAGAACCGCTATGGGCAAGACAATGCCACCACGGTGCAGCTGCGCAACGCCGCGGTGAACAGCCTGCTCAGCGCCAATGGCGGCCAGTTCGGCTTTGGCGGCAATCTGGGCGCCGGCGCGGTGTTCGGCTTTGTGGTCAATGCGGTGAAGGCCGATACCGCGTCGAATGTGCTCTCCACCCCGTCGGTCGTCACGCTCGACAATGCCCAGGCGCATATATTGGTGGGCCAGAATGTGCCCATCGCCACCGGCCAGGCGCTGAGCAACAATTTCGACAACGCGTTCCGCACCGTGCAGCGTCAGGATATCGGCATCCAGCTGGATGTGCGGCCGCAGATCAACGCCGGCGGCACCATCAAGTTGACGTTGCGGCAGGAGGTGAGCAGCATCGCGCAGGCTGTCGTCACCCAGAATGTGCCCGATCTGATCTTCAACAAGCGCGAGATTTCCACCACCGTGACGGTGGACGATGGCCAGATCATCGCGCTGGGCGGCCTGATTGACGAGAATGAGCGACGCGCCATCGAGAAGGTGCCGTTGCTGGGCGATATCCCCATCTTGGGCAATCTGTTCCGCTCGCGCTCACGCAACCGCACCAAGACCAATCTGATGGTGTTCATCCGCCCGACCATCATCAAGAGCGCGGACGATGCCGCCCGCATCACCGCCGATCGCTATCAATATGTGCGCGCCGAACAGGCCAGCCGCGAAGGCAGCAGCGACACCAGCCTGGATGCGCTGGTGCGCGACTATCTGAAGGCGCCCATTCCGGGCGCCCCACCGCCCGCTGTGCCACCTGCCCCGCCCAAACCATGACCACAGCGCTGCCCTATGGCTTTGCCAAGGCCAATGGCCTGATCGTCACCGCCACAGGCGACGTGGCCGATGTGGCGCGCCGGCCCGGCAGCCCGGCCAGCGCCCTGCCCGAGGTGCGCCGCATCACCGGCCGGCCTTTGAAGCTCACCGATGTCTCCGCCGCCGCCTTCGAGAAATTGCTGCAGGATCATTATGCCAGCAGCGCCTATGCCGGGCAGACCGATGGCCTGATGGCGCTGGCCGATGATCTGCCGAGCGCCGAAGATCTGCTGGCCAGCGATGATGAGGCCCCGGCCATCCGCCTGATCAACGGCCTGATTGCGGAGGCCGCCCGGCTGAAGGCCTCCGACATTCACATCGAACCGTTCGACAGCGCGCTGGTGGTGCGGATGCGCGCCGATGGCCAGATGCGCGAGATGCACCGCCTGCCGCCCGGCGTTGCCAGCCTGCTGGTCAGCCGGATCAAGGTGATGGCCCGGCTCGACATTGCCGAGCGCCGGCTGCCGCAGGATGGCCGCATGGAACTGGCGCTGGCGGCCAAGCGCCTCGATGTGCGCGTCTCCACCCTGCCGGCGCGCGGCGGCGAGCGGGTGGTGCTGCGCCTGCTCGACAAGGACAATGCCGGGATCGATCTGGCCGCGCTCGGCATGCCGCCGGCCATCGATGCCGGCATGCGCGCCGCGCTGGGCCTGCCCAACGGGCTGGTGCTGGTGACCGGCCCCACCGGCAGCGGCAAGACCACCACGCTCTATGCCGGGTTGAAGCTGCTCAACGATGGCAGCCGCAACATCCTCACGGTGGAAGACCCGGTGGAATATGCCGTCGATGGCATCGGCCAGACCCAGGTGAACGCCAAGGTGGGGCTCAGCTTTGCCGCCGGCCTGCGCGCCATTCTGCGGCAAGACCCCGATGTGGTGATGGTCGGCGAAATCCGCGATGCCGAAACCGCGCAGATTGCCGTGCAGGCCGCGCTGACCGGCCATCTGGTGCTGAGTTCGCTGCACACCAACGATGCCGCCAGCGCCATCACCCGCCTGCGCGATTTCGGGATCGAGCCGTTCCTGCTCGCCGCCACCCTGCGCAGCGTGGTGGCGCAGCGGCTGGTGCGCCGGCTGTGCCCCCACTGCCGCACGGCCACGCCCGGTGATGCCGGCGCGCTCGCCGCGCTGGGCCTGCCCGCCGGCAGCAATGTGTGGCACGCCCCCGGCTGCGCCGCCTGCAACCACACGGGCTGGCAGGGCCGGGTTGGCCTGTATGACATGATCCGCATGACCGATGCGCTGGCCAGCGGCATCAATGCCGGCGCCACCGCGGCCGATCTCGCCACGGCGGCAGGCAGCGCCGGCCTCACCGCCATCGCCGCGCGCGCCGTTGCCGATGGCCTGACCACCCCGGCCGAGGCGCTGCGGGTGATCGGGGGCCAGGATGGCTGACTGGCGCTATGAAGCGCTGGATATTGCCGGCCAACCGCGCGCCGGCAGCCTGTCCGCCGCCAGCCGCGATGCCGCGCGGGCTGAACTGCTGCGCAAGCAATTGTTTGCCACGCGGCTGGAACCCGGCACCGCCGCCGCCGCGCCCAGTGGCCGCCGCCTGAAACCCGCCGCGCTGGCGCTGTTCACCCGGCAACTGGCAACGCTCGCGGCCGTCACCCCGCTGGAAGAGGCGCTGCGCACCATCCGCGCCCAGGCCGCCAGCGAAGGCCGCGATGCCGCCAGCGCCGCCATCATCGAACATGTGCACAGCGCCGTGGTCGAAGGCCGCCGGCTTTCGGACGCGATGGCGCTGGAGCCGGCCAGCTTCCCGCCGCTCTATTGCGCCATGGTCGCCGCCGGCGAAGGCGCCGGCACGCTGCCGCAATTGCTGGATCGGCTGGCTGATCTGCTCGATCGCCAGGCCGATCTGCGCGGCAAGCTGCAGGCGGCGCTGGCCTATCCGGCCGCACTCACCGTGGTCGCCACGCTGGCGGTGGCGGCGCTGATGATCTTCGTGGTGCCGCGCATCGCCGAACAATTTGCCGATATCGGCCAGAGCCTGCCCCTGCTCACCCGCATCGTGGTGGGCGTGTCGCACATCATGGCCGGCTGGTGGTGGCTGATCGCGCTGCTGCTGGCGGCCGGCGCCGCGCTGTTTGCCCGCGCCATGACCGATGCCGCCACCCGCCGCCACTTTGATGCCTGGCTGCTGGGCCTGCCGGTGGCGGGCCGCTTGATCCGCAACTGGCAATCGGCGCGGCTGGCGCGCACGCTGGCGATGATGGTGGCCAGCCGGCTGCCCATTGTCGATGGCCTCGCCCTCACCCTGCCCACCATCGGCAACCGCGAGATCCGCGCGCGTGTGGCGCGCATGGCCGATGATATCCGCGAGGGCGCCAGCCTCACCGCCGCGATGAAGCGCGCCACCATCCTGCCGCCGCTGCTGGTCGCCATGGTGGCCGGCGGCGAGAGCGCCGGCCGGCTCGACGTGATGCTCGATCGCGGCGCCGAGGCGCTGGAACGCGAGCATGATGCCGCCACCCGCGCCGCGCTTGCCCTGCTGGAACCGGCCATCATCCTGGTGATGGGCGGCGCCGTGGCGGTGATCGTGCTCTCCATCCTGCTGCCCATATTGCAACTCGAAAGCCTGGCCACACCATGAAGCGCAATCGCAACGAAGAGGGCTTCACCCTGATCGAGATGATGGTGGTGATCGTCATCATCGGCATCCTCACCACGGTGGTGGTGCTGAACGTGCTGCCCGATGTGGACAAGGCCGCCATCACCCGCGCCCGCGCCGATATCGCGACGCTGGAAACCGCGCTGACCAGCTACAAGGCCGACACGATGGTGTTTCCGAATACGAGCCAAGGCCTTGCCGCGCTGAAGGCCGCGCCCACCGACATGGCGCAACCGGAACGCTATCGCCCCGGCGGCTATGTGCAGCGGCTGCCCAATGATCCCTGGGGCAAGCCTTACCAATATGCCAGTCCCGGCGCGCACGGCCCGTTCGACGTGTGGTCGATGGGCCCCGATGGCCAAAGTGGTCCAGGAGGGGAGGCCGATGACATCGGCAACTGGAACCTCTGAAGCCGGCTTCACGTTGGTGGAACTGGTGGTGGTGAGGGCCATCGTCGGCATCACCAGCGCGGCGCTCGTCCTCACCCTGCCCGGC
>JAIXQY010000219.1 GCA_027485485.1 Sphingomonadales bacterium
CTGCCCGTCTCCGCCCTCACGCCCGAACAGGCCGCCGCCGAACTGGCGCGGCTGGCCGATGCCATCGCCCGGCACAGCGCCGCCTATTACCAGGAGGATGCGCCGCAGATTTCCGATGCGGATTATGACGCGCTGGTGCAGCGCAACGCGGCGATCGAGGCGGCGTTTCCGCAGGCGGTGCGGGCCGATTCGCCCAGCCGGATCGTGGGCGCCAAGCCGGCGGCCGGGTTCGGCAAGATCGTCCATTCCAAGCCGATGCTCAGCCTCGACAATGTGTTCAGCGATGATGAGGCAATGGAATTTGCCGCCCGGGTGCGGCGCTTTCTGAACCTGCCCGATGATGCTGATGTGCGGTTCCGGGCCGAGGCCAAGATTGATGGGCTGAGCTGTGCGATGCGCTTTGAGAATGGCCGGCTGGTGCACGGCGCGACGCGCGGCGATGGCGCGGTGGGGGAGGCGGTGACGGCCAATCTGGCCGCCGTGACCGGGCTGGTGCACATGCTGCCGGCCGGTGCGCCCGCCGTGACCGAGGTGCGCGGCGAGGTCTATATGAGCAAGGCCGGCTTTGCCGCGCTGAACGCGCGCCAGGCCGAAACCGGGGGCAAGATCTTCGCCAATCCGCGCAACGCGGCGGCGGGCAGCTTGCGCCAGATTGATGCTTCGGTGTCGGCCGCGCGGCCGCTGGCCTTCATCGTGCACGGCTGGGGCGAGATGAGCGCGCTGCCGGGCGAAACGCAGAGCGCGGTGATGGACAGCATTGGCGGCTGGGGCTTTGACACCGGCGCCCACGCGCTGGGCAATGCCACGATGGAACAATGCCTGGCCTTCACTGCCGATCTGGAGCGGCGGCGGGCGGAATTGCCGTTCGATATCGATGGCGTGGTCTACAAGGTGGAGCGGCTGGATTGGCAGGAGCGGCTGGGCCAGGTGGCACGCTCCCCCCGCTGGGCGGTGGCGCACAAATTCCCGGCGGAACAGGCCGAAACCACGCTGGAGGCGATCGATATCCAGGTTGGCCGCACCGGCGCGCTCACCCCGGTGGCGCGGCTGGCGCCGGTGACGGTGGGCGGCGTGGTGGTGACCAACGCCACGCTGCACAACGAGGACGAGATTGCCCGGCTGGATGTGCGGGTGGGGGACCGGGTGCGGGTGCAGCGCGCCGGCGATGTGATCCCGCAGGTGCTTGGCGTGGTGCCCGGCGAGGCGGAGCGGGGGCCGGCGTTCGCCTTTCCCGATCATTGCCCGGCCTGTGGCTCCAATGCGGTGCGCGAGGAGGATGGCGCGGTGCGGCGCTGCACCGGTGGGTTGACCTGCCCGGCCCAGCGGCACGAGCGGCTCAGGCATTTCGTCAGCCGCAACGCTTTCGACATCGAAGGGCTGGGGACGGAGCGGCTGGAGCAATTTGCCGGCCAGGGCCTGCTGGCGGGGCCGGGGGATGTGTTCCGGCTGCGCGATCGGCGGGCGGAGCTGCTGGGGCTGCCGCGCTTTGCCGAACAATCGGTGGACAAGCTGTTGGCCGCCATCGACGAGCGGCGCAGCGTGAGCCTGGACCGTTTCCTGTTTGCGCTGGGCATCCGCCACGTGGGCGAGGTGACGGCGCGGGATCTGGCCCGCGCCTTCAAATCGGCCGAGGCGGTGCAGGCAGCGGCGCAAGGCCCGGATGCGGTGAACCGGCTGACGGCTGTGAACGGCATCGGCGGCGTGGTGGCCGAGGCGTTGATCGATTTCTTTGCCGAACCGCACAACCAGGCGACGCTGGCCGATCTTCTGGCCCAGGTGTCGCCGCAGCCGCTGCCGGAGATCAGGCAGACCGGGCTTTCCGGCCAGACCATCGTGTTCACCGGCGCGCTGGTGAAATTCACCCGCGAGGCGGCTGAGGCGCAGGCCGAACTGCTCGGGGCGAAAACGTCGGGCAGCGTTTCATCGAAGACCAGCCTGTTGGTGGCGGGGCCGGGGGCGGGATCGAAACTGGCCAAGGCGCAGGCACTGGGCGTTCGGATCGTGGACGAGGATGGCTGGCTGGCGCTGGTGGCGGAGGCGGAAGCCTGACAAGTTTCATGCACTCATTGCATGGCTGATGCTGAGATTGCTGCACTGCAAAACGGATGGGCATGGTCGTATATGGCTCTTGTCAGCCGGGAATTGGCCCGGTTCACAAACAGGAGCGTACCAATGAAAGTCGTATCGACTGAATTTGAACCGCAGGTGCGCGCTGTTCCGATTGCCGAAGTTTTCGCGCCGGTCCGCCCCCTGCCCATCCGCAAGCGTCGCATCATGCTGACGCCGGCTGTGGTGGAAGCCCGCTTGTTCCACGCGCTGTAATCAGCGCTGGAACGGCGGAAGCCACGGGCATCACACCCGTTTTTTCGTGAGCACCAGGCAGGGCCATTCGGCCCGCATGTCCATCGCGCCGGCCGGTACCAAAGCGTGCCGGCGATAGGCGTTGGCCACAGCGCGTTGCTGGTGGTGGAGCAGCCCCGCCATCACCAGCACGCCGCCTGGTGCCACAACCGCAGACAAATCGCGCGCCAGCGCCACCAGCGGCGCCGCCAGGATGTTGGCCAGCACCAGATCATAGGGCGCTCGTGACCGCAGCGCCGGGGCCGAAAGCCCGGTTGCGATCGCCGTTGCCATGCGCCCTGCACATACACCTGCGACGAAATGGTTCAGCGCCATATTCTCCCGCGTCACCGTGATGGCGATGGGATCAATATCGCTGGCGATGCAGTGCGCGTTGCGGTGCTGGCGCTGCGCCGCCATGGCCAGCACGCCGGTGCCGGTGCCGATATCGGCGATATTGCCGAACCGCCGCGCCTTGCCCAGCCGCGCCAGCGCCTTCAAGCAACCGTGGGTGGTGGCATGTTGCCCGGTGCCAAAGGCCAGGCCGGCGTCGATGCGCAGGCCCCAATCGCTGGCGCGCACCGCATCGGCGTGCTCGGCGGTGTGCACCACAAAGCGCCCGGCCCGCACCGGCTCCAGCCCGCGCTGGGACATCACGGTCCAATCCGCCTCTTCCAGTTCGGCCAGCGCGATTTCATTCGCCGACGGGAAATAGGCAACAATCTGGTCGGCCGTGGCCTGGCTGGGCTCCTCGGCGAAATAAGCGATCAGCAGCCAGTCGTCCGGCCGCGATGGATCGGGCTCCTCCACGTTGAGCGTGGGCGGATCGTCCATCACGTCGAACAGATCGGGCAGATTTTCGGCGTCGGCGCGGTTGACGCGGAAGCTCAGGGTCCAGCTCATGCCGGAACCGCCGCGCCGGCCTGCCAGACATGGCTGCACCCCAGCGCCGCGGCGCTGCTGCCGGCGTCAAGCGTCGCCACCGTGATCCAGCCAGCGGCGCGCAGGGCAGCAGCATCGGCGGCCAGCGTGCCCAGCGGCAGCAGGATGCGCTGTTGCGGCTCGACACCCAGGCCCAGATCGACCAGCCCATCGACATAGAGCGAAAAGCCGATGGCCGGTTCGGGCGCGCCATCCGGCCGATTGACCAGCCAGGCCCCGCCGCGCCCCAGCTCGGCCGCCAGCCCGGCGCCAAACAGCGAGAAGCCCAGCCACGTCTGATATTCAAAGCCATGGCGTTCGGTGGGATCGAGCGTGACGCTCACGCCGTGAAGCCCGGCCGCCAGCGCGGCGATGGCATCCAGCCGATCCAATATGGCATCGGGCAGATCAAGCTGACGCAGCGCGATGATCGCGGCCTCCACCGGGCCGGCTGCAGCAATCAAGGGCACGAACTGGCTGGCGCCCAGTGCCTTTAAGGCGCCGATATCCTTGCCATCGAGCAGCGCCTGCACCTCCGCCAGACTGCCGCGCCCCAACGACCAGCCGGCCGCAGCCAGATCGGCCACCAGTGTGGGCATGGTGAGATCAACCGACAGCCCGGTCACGCCGGCGGTGGCCAGCGCTTCGATCGCCAATTGCAGCACCTCGGCCGCCGCCGCCGGGCCATCGCTGCCGATCAACTCCACGCCGGCCTGGGTGCGTTCGCGTTCAGGTGACAGCTGGTCGCCGCGCACGCGCAGCACCTGGCCGGCATACATCAGCCGCAGCGGCCGCGCCTGCCCGGCCAGCCGTGTCACGGCGATGCGGCCCACCTGGCCGGTGATGTCAGACCGCAGCGCCAGCGTCATCTGGCTGACCGGATCGGTGAAGCGCAACCGTTCGCGGCTGCTGCCGCTGGCCAGGCTGCTTTCATATTCGATCAGCGGCGGCGCCACCCGTTCATAACCATGGGCCGCGCACACGCCGGTGAGGGTGCGCACCAGGCTGGCCAGCGCCTGCGCCTGCGGCGGCAGCCGATCGCGCAGGCCTTCGGGGAGGAGACCGATGATGTTCATGCGCAGGCGGTTAGCCGGTTGGGGGAGTCTCTACAAGTTCCTCCCCAAACTTGTTTGGGGAGGTGCCGAGCAACGCGAGGCGGAGGGGCACTTTCGGTATAGGCCCCTCCGTCAGCCTTCGGCTGCCACCTCCCCAAACAAGTTTGGGGAGGATCGTTTTGGTCACACGAAGTGCAGGGCGCTGGCCACCTTCACGCCGGGCAGGGCGCGGATGTCGCCCAGCAGCGCATCGGGAATGGCGCTGTCGACGCTGAGCAGCAACACCGCCTCACCACCGGAATCGCGCCGCCCCAGGTGGAAGGTGCCGATGTTGACGGCCGCGCCGCCCAGCGCCGAACCCAGCCGGCCGATGAAGCCCGGCTTGTCCTCGTTGACGATATACAACATGTCGCCGGCCAGATCGGCTTCCACCGTGATGCCGAAAATCTCGGTCAGGCGCGGCTTGGACATGCCGAACAGGGTGCCGGCCACCGTGCGCGGGCCATTGGCGGTCTGCACCGTCACGCGCAGCAGCGTGTTGTAATCGGTGTCGCGCTCGTGGCGCACTTCGGCGATCTCGATCTCGCGCTCGCGCGCCAGATAGGGGGCGTTGACCATGTTCACCGTGTCGCTGTGCACGCGCATCAGACCGGCCAGCACCGCGGCGGTGATCGGCTTGATGTTGAGCTGCGCGGCGGCACCTTCCACCTCGACGCGGACCGACCTGATGCCATCGGCATCGAGCTGGCCAACCAGGCTGCCCAGCCGCTCGGCCAGCACCATATAGGGCCGCAGGCGCGGCGCTTCTTCGGCGCTGAGCGATGGCATGTTGAGCGCGTTGGTGACGCCGCCGGTGAGCAGGAAATCCGAAAGCTGTTCCGCCACCTGGATGGCAACATTCACCTGGGCTTCGTCGGTGCTGGCGCCAAGGTGCGGCGTGGAGACGAAATTGGGCGTGCCGAACAGCGGCGACGCCTTGGCCGGTTCTTCGGCAAACACGTCGAGCGCGGCGCCGCCAATGTGCCCGCTGTCGAGCAATTCCTTCAACGCCACTTCGTCGATCAGGCCGCCGCGCGCGCAGTTGACGATGCGGATGCCCGGCTTGCACTTCAGCAGATTCTCGCGGCTGAGGATGTTGCGGGTGCTGTCGGTGAGCGGGGTGTGCAGGCTGATGAAATCGGCACCGGCCAGCAGTTCATCGAGCGTCACCTTGGTCACGCCCATATGCTCGGCGCGTTCGGGGGTGAGGAAGGGATCATAGGCGATCACCTTCATCTTCAGGCCGAGCGCGCGATCGGCGACGATGCTGCCGATGTTGCCGGCGCCGATCAGGCCCAGCGTCTTGGCGGTGACTTCCACGCCCATGAAGCGATTCTTTTCCCACTTGCCGGCCTGGGTGGAGGCATCGGCTTCGGGCAGCTGGCGGGCCAGCGCGAACATCAGGGCGATGGCATGTTCGGCGGTGGTGATTGAATTGCCGAACGGCGTGTTCATCACGACCACGCCGCGCGCCGAAGCGGACGGAATGTCGACATTGTCCACCCCGATGCCGGCACGGCCGACGACCTTCAGATTGGTGGCAGCCGCCAGCACATCCTTGGTCACCTTGGTGGAGGAGCGGATGGCGAGGCCATCATAGTTGCCGATGATCTTGATCAGCTCGTCTTTCGACAGTCCGATGATTTCGTCCACCTCGATGCCGCGGGCGCGGAAGATCTCGGCGGCTTTCGGGGACATTTGATCGGAAATGAGGACTTTGGGCATGGGATTCTTCCTTCTCCCCTCCCGCTTGCGGGAGGGGCTGGGGGTGGGAATGGTTTCGTGCGGGACGGCTGACGCGGGCTGGTGGGCAGAACCCACCCCCGACCCCTCCCGCGAGCGGGAGGGGAGGATTCAGGCGGCCGTCACCTGGGCGTAAGCCCAATCAAGCCAATGCGTCAGCGCCACCACGTCGGCGGTGTCCACCGTGGCGCCGCACCAGATGCGCAGGCCGGCCGGGGCGTCGCGATACGCGCCGATGTCATAGGCGGCCTTCTCCTTTTCGAGGAGGCTGACGATGGCCTTCACCTTGTCTTCGGCCAGATCGGGCAGCACCAGGCAGACGCTGGTGTTGGAGCGCGATGCTGCATCCTTGGCCAGATGTTCCACCCACGGGCGCGCTTGCACCCAGGCATCCAGCGCGGCGGCATTGGCATCGGCGCGGGCCTTGAGCGCGTCGAGCCCGCCCAGGCTGTCAGCCCATGACAGCGCGTCGATATAATCCTCGACCGCCAGCATGGAGGGGGTGTTGATGGTCTCGCCGACGAAGATGCCTTCGGTCAGCTTGCCCTTGGAGACGAGGCGGAAGATCTTGGGCAGCGGCCAGGCCGGGGTGTAGCTTTCGAGGCGCTCTACAGCGCGGGGGCCGAGGATGAGCATGCCGTGGCCGCCTTCGCCGCCCAGCACCTTCTGCCAGCTGTAGGTCAACACATCGACCTTGTCCCAATCCACGTCCTGCGCGAACACGGCGGAGGTGGCATCGGCAAAGGTGAGGCCTTCGCGGTCTGCCGGCACCCAGTCATAATTGGGCACACGCACGCCCGATGTGGTGCCGTTGGCGGTGAACAGCACATCGTTCGTGAAGTCCACAGCGCTCAGATCGGGCAGTTCGCCATAGGGAGCAGTGATGATGGTGGGGTTCAATTTCAATTGCTTGGCGGCATCGGTCACCCAGCCTTCGCCAAAGCTTTCCCAGGCCAATGCCGTGACGGGGCGGGCGCCGAGCATCGTCCACATCGCCAGTTCATAGGCGCCGGTGTCGCTGGCCGGCACGATGCCGATGCGGTGCGTGTCAGGGATGCCAAGCAGCTTGCGCGTCAAATCAATGGCGTGTTTCAGCCGCGCCTTGCCCAGCTTTGACCGGTGCGAGCGGCCAAGGGAGGCAGTGTCGAGTTGTTCGGGGCTCCAGCCAGGGCGCTTGGCGCAGGGACCGGACGAAAAATGTGCCCGCGCCGGAAGCGCGGTGGGACGATCAGTCATATTCTCTCCTCACAGAGAGCGCGCGCCGCGTTGGGACGGCGTGGCCCGTTGCCGGCCTTAGTGGTTTGCGGCGGGGGGTCAAGGCATTTCGGCGAACCATGGCTTGCCGTCATCCCGGCGAACGCCGGGATCCATCGCCCCAACGCTGGTGCGGGCGCGGCGGTCGGGTGATGGGCCCCGGCGTTCGCCGGGGTGACGACAGGGGCTTTATGCGGTGGGTTTCAGCCCAGCGACTCGACGATGGCGCGGCCCAGGGCCGGGAAATGGCGGTTGCGTTCGGCCAATTCGGATTTGGCGGCGAACAGATAGGCCGCCACCCAGATGCGCTTGCCCGATGGCGGGGTGATCACGGACACGATGTTGCGCGCGCGCCATTCGCTCGCGCCGGTCTTGTGCGCTTCCTTCCAGCCGGCGGGCAGGCCGGCGCGGATCATGTCCTTGCCGGTCTGGCTGTCGGCCATCCATTGCAGCAGCAGATCGCGATCGGCCACGCGCAGCACCCGGCCGGACAGCAGCGCGCGCGACAGGGCCAGCATGGCCGAAGGCGAGGTGGTGTCGCGCGGGTCTGACAGGTCCTCGCTGTTCATCGCAGGCTCGTTGCGGTCCAGCCTGGTGACCGGATCGCCAAGGCCGCGGATCCAGCGGGTCAACTCAGCCGGGGTCACGATGGCGCGCAGGGCGGCGTTGGTTGCGCCATTGTCTGAAAGCGTGACCATGGCCTGCGCCAGGTCCAGCGGTTTGGCAAAGCCGCCGACCAGCGGTTTGGAAAAGGCCGACGGCGCCACAATATCGTCGGCCAAGATCTTCACAGCCTCATCGCGGGGGCAAGCGGCCACCTCTTCCATGTCGCGGCAGGCTGGACGGCCAATTTCCCGCGTCTTCAGGATCTTGGCCGCCAGCAGCAGCTTGAAGGTGGAGCACATCGGGAACCTCTGCCCGGCACGGTGCTGGAAGCGTTCCCCGGTGGCGGTATCATGGAGGGCGATGCCGAGGGGGCCGCCGGCGTCATGCTCGATGGTGGCAATGGCCTTGCGCAGCGGCGCGAAACGATCAGACAGGGCAAATGCCGGCGCGGCACCCAACAATGGCAGGCTTGCAACCAGCGTGCGGCGGGTGATCAATGCGTGTCTCCTTGCCAGGGCGGAAAACATTACAGAAAATACATGAGCATAATAGCCCGTCAACACGGGCCAGAAAAGGAAATTGGGGATGATCGATTGGAGCGGACAGCGCGTGCTGATCACCGGGGCGGCCAGTGGGATCGGGCGGGCACTGGCGGTGCAGCTGAGCCAGCGCAGGGCGCTGGTTGTGGCGGCGGATGTCAATGGGGAGGGCGTGGCCGAAACCGCCCGTCTGTGTGGCGGTGAGGCGCTGGTGCTTGATCTGGCCGATGGTGCGGCCGGGCCGGCAGCGGTGGAGCGAATTGTTGCCCGCCATGGCCGGCTGGACGCGGTGTTTGCCAATGCCGGCATTGGCTATACGCGCCGCCTGCTGAAGGCCGATCTGGATGATCCCGGCTTGGCGCGGCTTTGGGAAATCAACATGATCGGCCCCACGCGGCTGGCGCAGGCCCTGGTGGCCGCGGCCGAAGCCGGCGGCTGGCGCGGCCGGATTGTCATCACCGGATCGGAAAACAGCCTGTCGCTGCCGCCGTCCATCCAGAACTTCGGCAACGGGCTCTATGCGGCGGCCAAACATGGCGTGCTGATCTTGGCGGAATGGCTGGCCACCGAAACCCGCAACGCCGGCAAGCCGCTGGATGTGCATGTGCTGCTGCCCGGGGGCGTCTACACCGGGCTCACTGCCGCGGGCCTTGGCGATGATCCGGCGAAATGGCCGGCAGACATGGGCATCATCACGCCGGAACGTGCGGCCGAACTGTGCCTGAAGGGGCTCGATCTGGGGCTGTTCCACATCCCCACCCACGCGCATCTTCATGATGACATGGGCGCCCGCTATGCCAGCGTGGGCGCGGCCACCGCCGCCCTGGGCTTGACGAAAAGCGCGTGACAAGCCGGGCGGCCTGGCCTAACGCCCTCGGCCGTTTTGCGAAGAGTATGACATTATGATGACACCGCCGATCCCGCCCAGCCTGTTCCCCAGTGCCGAAACCGATGCGCGCTTGGGCAACACCCCCACCGCGGTGCCGCAGACGGAGCACCCGGCCTATCGCCTGGCCTTTCAGGACCATGAGTTCCTGCTGCGCGAAGATCTGCGGCCGGTGCGGTTCCAGCTTGAGCTGCTGAAGACCGAGCTGCTGCTGGCCGAAGCCGGGATTGATTCGACCTTCGTCTTCTATGGCTCGGCGCGCATCCCGTCGCCCGAAGCCGCCCAGGCGCTGATCGATGCGGCCGAAACCCCGGAACGCCGGGCGGTGGCGCAACGGCTGGCGGCCAACGCGCGCTATTATGAGGTGGCGCGTGAGCTGGCCGTGCAGGTTTCCAGCTTCTGCCAGGCCGGGGAGCGTTGCTTCACGGTCTGCTCCGGCGGCGGCCCGTCCATCATGGAAGCCGCCAACCGCGGTGCCTGGGAAAGCGGCGCGCCATCGCTGGGCCTCAACATCGTGCTGCCGCACGAACAAGTGCCCAACCCCTATGTGACGCCCGGCCTTTCGGTGCAGTTCCACTATTTCGCGCTGAGGAAGATGCACTTCCTGATGCGCGCCAAGGCGGTGGCGGTGTTCCCCGGCGGCTTTGGCACGTTCGATGAATTTTTCGAACTGCTCACCCTGGTGCAAACCGGCAAGGTCGCACCCCTGCCGATCCTGCTCTATGGCCGGGATTTCTGGAACCGCGTGGTAAATTTCGAGGCGCTGGCCGAAGAGGGCGTGATCGCGCCGGATGATCTGAAGCTGTTCCACTTCGTCGAAACCGCGGAGGAAGGCTGGGGCATCGTGAAGGCGCATTACGGGCTGTAAGGGGCAGGGGCAAGGCCCCTGCGCCCACAGCTGTTGGCGGCGCTGCTGAAACAAACGGGAGAGGTTGGCCACACCGGCCAATTTCCCCCACCCTGCTGATCAACAAGGTTCAAGGGTAGATCTGCCGGCGCCATTGGCCGATCGGTGCGGGTCGGCGCTGGGTGGCGGCGCGATCAACCGTCGCCGCGTCTGTTCACGATAGGCGGGTCAAGCGGCACCAATGCAAAGTTGTACATATCTTCTATGGGCCAGCATTTTACCTTGAGGCAATACCCGTAGGATCCGTCGCTATTGTCTATATCTGTAAATATAAGGGTCGATATATCTTCATTGGAAGGGTTTACTGTAAATTCCGATTCTGGCGGCGCTGTGGGTCGACCGTGATTTGGGGCTGCTGTAAATTCAACAGCATCAGATCGAGGTGTGGGAAATATTGCCATTGCTGGGTGGCCATCTTTATCAACAACTCTATTATTGAGCGTAAATCTCATGACTGTAGAATTGGTGTATTCGTCAGTCTTGTTCATTTGCGTAAGATCGATCGCGCCTGTGGCTGAGACGACATTCGTACTTACAGGAAGTGAACGTGTCATGCTGTATGCTGCGTCAATTGACCAAGTCGTGTTCGGATTCTGTTGTCCAGTCAAGGTCACAGTAATATCTAACTCCATTTGTTGTGGCATGGCGCGTCCCTTTCGAGTTGATTGCTACAGATTTCTTCTGAAAATGCTCAGGCTCATAAAATCAATCACAGACTGGTGAGTCTGTAAATATGATTCATAACTTTAGCAAAACAGAAAATACTCTTTTCAGAAAAATACTATTTTGTTCAATCGGTTATGAAGTAGCCACGCGGTCCAGCAGCCTGGCAGCGGGATAACGATTGGTCAGCGCGGTTTCGGCGATGCCGGCTTCGGGCAGCAGCAGGCGAAGGGCGGCCACCATCGCCAGGGTAGGCGGATAACCTCCCCCAGTCCTCCTGAGGGCCATGGTTCAAACGTCAATCGGTCGGCGCCGTGGGCCGATCGGTGCAGACCGGCCCTGTGTGGCGACCTGATCAATTGTCGGCGGGTCTGTTCGTGATCGGCGGATCCAGTCGCACCAATACCGGGGTTGAACCGGTCTGAATATTGCAGCAGGATATCTTGAGACAATATTCGTAGGATCCAACACTATTGTCCAAGTCTGTGAACAAGAGGAAGTATGGAGTTCCTATGGACGTGTTTACAGTAAATTCTGATTCCGGCGGTGCTGAGGGTGGACCGGGAACCTGGTCTCGCGTGAACTCAACTGCGCTGGAGTGCGGATCAGGAAAACAGACGTTTGCTCCATAGCCATTTTTGTCATGTACCGTGGAAATAATGGTAAATGTCATGTCTGTCGCGCTGCTATAGTCGGCCGTCTTGGCCATTTTGGTCAGGTCGATCGCACCTGAGGCTGTGACGACACCCTGGCTTGGCGGGTTGCAGTTCCGCACGCTGTAGACGGCATGAACCGTCCAACTGTTGTCGGCATTTTCCTGACCGGACAAGGTCACATTGATATCCAATTTCATGTTTTGTGGCATGTTACATCCTTTTGAATACGATTGTTTAAGCAACGCAAAGGCTACACTTTTCGGGAGATTTTATTATTTAGTTGTTCATGAAGATGCCACGCGATTCAGCAGCCCGGCCGCCGGGTAACGGTTGGTCAATGCCGGTTCGGCAATGTCGGCTTCGGGCAGCCGCCGGCGAAGGGCGGCCAGCATGGCCAGGGCGCGCTGGTCAGGCGCCGGGCCGACAAAGCCAGACGCCAGCCGCGCCGTTTCCACCGCGCCGGCGCGATCACCTGTGGCCAACCTGTCGGCCGCCTCGAGGCTGAGCACCATGATCCACGCCGCCTGGGTGCCGCGTCCAGCCTGGCGATCGGCCGCCATATTGTTGTTTTTGCGGAAGGCGGCGATTCCGGCGCGCGCTCCGGCCCGGTCACCGGTGCCGAAGCGGACCGCGATTCCCGTCCACGCGCTGTTGAGGCCCAGCACCCGCCAGTTGGAATTTTTGGGGTCTTCGGTCACCAGCTGCCGGGACTTGGCTGCGGCCCAGCGGCTCGTCTGCACGGCCTCTGGCCACCGCCCGGCCAGAGCCAAGGCTTCGGAGCGGCGATTTGCAGCGCTGACTGCAAGTTCAAGCCACAGGTGATTTTCCGGGTCCTGCGCGATGGATGCTTCGAGATCCTGGAAGGCCGCCCGCGAACGCTCGATGGCTGAAGCTGTGTCCCCATCAAGCAGATCAAGCTCGGCCAATGCCTCGCGGGCGTTGCCTTTCGAAATCCGGGAGTCGGCGTGGCTGGCATCGCTGGAGAGGATGACGGTGTAGATTGCAAGTTCCCGCAGGCGCGCCTCGCGAGCCTTGCTATGGTCACCCTTCAATCGGAAGGCATCCGCCAGCCAGGCATGGGCTTGCCCGGCCTCCCACTGCTTGCCGCTGTCGCCAGTGTTGGCCGCAGCCAATTCGGCCGTGATCCGCGCATAACGCTGAAACTGCGCAATGGCCTGATCGGCTTGCAGGCGCCTGAGATACAACACGCCCAGGCTGTTGGCGGCATAGCCCTGTTCGGCTTTCCACTTGGCATTTGCCGCATCGGTTTGCGCCATGGCATCGGCCAGTTTGGCATAGGTGCGGAAGCGCTGCTCGGCCGTTTTCGCGTCTTGCCGGGCCCAGGCGGTCTGTCCCACAAAGAACACGCTTTGGGCATGATCGAACATGCGTTCCGGCGTGTCGGGATCGCGCGCCAGAAGTTCGCCGGTCGCCCGTTCCGCTTCCCGAAACGCCTTCAACGCCCCGACGCTGTCGCCGCGCAGATCGCGCACTTCACCGACCAGGTGCAAGGCACGGGCGCGGCGGCCCAACTCGCTGGCATCCAGCGCCGAAAGCGTTTGTGCTTCGTAATAGGCCAGCGCCTTCTGGCCAACAGCATCCAGCACCTCCAGCCGGCCAACCGGCTCCAGCTTGTTGCGCAGATCGGTGAGCATGAATTCAACCAGACCATCGGCCTGCGCCCGCTGCCGCTCGGCTTCCCGCTGGCCCTGGATGGCCAGCACGGTGAGCACCGCCATCGCTACGGCGAGCACCAACGACACGGCGGCCACCAGCACCAGCCGTTGTTGCCGCCGGGCCGCCTCCCGCTGCACCAGGGCATCAAGCGGCAGCCCGGTCAGCCCGGCCACCAGTTTCAGCTTGGCCAGCTTCTTGCCGTCACCTTCCGGCCTGATGTCGGCCGCGATCGGTTCAATCGGGTCGTTGCTGATCGCGCCGCCGGGCAACACATGAAATTTCAGGGCCGGCGGAAAACAGGCGCTGATCTGTGGATCGGCGGGATCGCCATCGACGATCAGCGCGAGCACGCGGGCGGTGCCGCCGCCGCGCTTGCCGCCATGCAGCAGCTTGAATTGCCGCACCTCTTCGTTGACCCAGGTCGACCGGGCCGCCGCCGGGGAGCAGACGACGATCAGGAACTGCGATCGCTTCAGGGCGCCCAACAGCTCGGCGGAAAGATCGCCAGCGGCCGGCAGCTCATTGCGGTCGCGGAACAGAGAGCCGAGCCGCGCGGGAACCGGCCCAAGCGCGGTTTCGAACCCGACCAGCTTTGCCGGGATGCGATAGGCTTCCAGCGCGCGGTGCAACCATTCCACAACCCGCGCATCGGCATGGCTGTAACTGATGAAGGCACGATATTGCGCTGGTTGCGGCTTCACATCCCTGGCCCCCCGGAGTTGATGCTACACCTTATTGCAACATCCACAATTGGCATCTTGCATGTCGAAGACGCGGGGCGGGAATTTGGCAGATATCATCCTGCCCAGTTGGGCAATATCGGGAAACCCGGCTTGCCGAAATCTTGAGGTCGCGCAATGGGATGGGTGAAAGCATGTGGCTGCAGCGGCTCAACCTCTGCCGGCTGAAGGCCCGTTTTCTTGCCTTCCCACGAAAAAGGGCGGCGGCCGTTGCCGGCCGCCGCCCTTGATTTCAAGCAATGCTGCTTACTTGGCGGGCGCGTCAGCTGCCGGAGCAGCGTCTTCGGCGGGCGCTGCTTCCTCGGCAGCCGGGGCTTCTTCGGCCGGGGCGGCGGGCAGCGGCAGCGGGCTGGCGCTCTTGGAGTTGAGATAGGCGATGACGGCGGCACGGTCTTCCGGCTTGCTGATGCCCGCAAAGCTCATCTTGTTGCCGGCGGCATAGGCCTTCGGGCTCTTGAGCCAGCCCCACAGCGCGTCCCAATCCCAGTTCTTGCCCTTCATGCCGCCCAGCGCGTCGGAATAGCTGAAGCCGGCTGCCGCTGCGATCGGGCGGCCAACCACGCCGTGCAGGGCCGGGCCGGTGCCGTTGGCGCCGCCGGGATCGACATTGTGGCAGGCGGCGCATTTCTTGAACACGGCTTCGCCCTTGGCGACATCTGCGCTGGCCAGATAGAAGGCAGCGGGCTTTTCGGCTTCGGCCGCAGCGGCGCCTTCGGCTGGGGCTTCTTCGGCGCCGGCCACTTCATAGCCGGGCTTTTCCGGCACGTGACGCGCAAACATCTCGTCGCTGACGATGGAAACGCCCAACACGGCGAGCAGGCCCGCCAGCGTGCCGCCAAAAATCTTGTTCCACTCGAAACTGTCCACGTGTCGCTCCATTCGCGCGGCGGCTGGCCATGATCACAGCCTGCGCCCTACCGCCGCAGGGGATAGGCAATTGCGGCGCGCCTCGCAAGCATTTGCTTGTTGCAGCGCACTATCATAACGAGCGGACATGACGAGCAGCTATCCGCCCCTGGCCCAGACCCTGGTTGATCGCATGGTGGACGCCGCCGCCGCTGCGCCGGAGCGCGCTGTGGCGTTTCAGGGCGCGCCGGGCGCCTACAGCCATCAGGCGGTGCGCGAAGCCTTCCCGGATCGCCTGCCGCTGCCCTGCGCCAGCTTTGAAGACGCGATCGAGGCGGTCCAGGCCGGGCGCGCTGGCTGTGCGGTGATTCCCATCGAAAACAGCCTGCACGGCCGTGTGGCCGACATGCATTTTCTGCTGCCCGAATCCGGACTTTCGATCGTGGGCGAACATTTCGTTCGGGTGCGCCACTGCCTGCTGGCGCTGGGCGAGATGGCGGCGCTGCGCGAGGTGAAGAGCCATCCGCAGGCGCTGGGCCAGGTGCGCCGGCACCTGCGCGAATGGGGCATCGCGCCGGTGCAATATTTCGACACCGCGGCGGCCGCTGCTGCCGTGGCGGGGGAGGGCGATGCGGCCACCGGCGCCATCGCCAGCCGGCTGGCGGCAGAGCTGTATGGCCTGAAGATTCTGGCCGAAGGCGTGGAAGATGCCGATCACAACACCACCCGGTTCGTCGTTTTGAGCCGGGAGGCCGAAGTGCCGCCGATCGGCCTGCCGGCGATGACCAGTTTCAATTTCGAAGTGCGATCGGTTCCCGCTGCCCTGTTCAAGGCGCTGGGCGGCTTTGCCACCAACGGCGTCAACATGACCAAGCTGGAGAGCTATCTGCGGGACGGCAAGTTCTCCCAGGCCGAATTCTATGCCGAAATCGAAGGATCGCCCGCCGAACCGCCAGTGGCGCGTGCGCTGGAGGAACTGGCCTATTTCACCAACTGGGTGCGGGTGATTGGCACCTATCCCCGCGCGCGGGATCGCGCGGAATAATCAGGCGGGCGCGCGCAGCAGCCGCACCAGGGCCTTGCCAAAGCGGCGCTCGACCACGCGTTCCCACTCGCAGGCCAGCGGATCGGCCGCGGCCGTCTCCACGCTGACGAGGGCGCCGGACGCGATCCAGCCGCGTTCGTGGAGGTGGCTGAGTGCCGGATCGGCCAGCCCCAGGCCATAGGGCGGATCGAGAAACACCAGATGATGTTCGCGCGGCGCGCCGCCGATGCTGGCCACCGGGCTTTGCCGCACATCGCCCACCGCCCCCAGCGCGGTGAGGTTGGCGCGGATGGCCTTCACGGCCGCTGCGTCATTGTCGATGAAACAGGCGGAGCCGGCGCCGCGCGACAAGGCCTCGATGCCGAGTGCGCCGGTACCGGCAAACAGATCGAGCACATCCAGCCCTTCGAAGCTGCCGAGGCGACTGGCCAACATGGAGAAAATCGCTTCGCGCGCGCGGTCGCTGGTGGGGCGGGTAGATTCGCCCGGCGGGGCTTTCAGAGCGCGGCCCCGCCATTGGCCCGATATGACGCGCATCAACGCTGCTCCGGTTTGGACGCCTTCAGCATGGATCTGAGCAGGGCCAGATCGGCTTCGGGGATTTCATCGGCCATGCGCGGCGGCAGATCATCCAGGCCGATCGGGCCATAGGCCACGCGGATCAGCCGGTTCACCTGCAGCCCGATATGTTCCAGGATGCGGCGCACCTCGCGGTTCTTGCCTTCGCGGATGGTGACGATCAGCCAGAGATTATGGCCGGTCTTGCGCTCGATATCGGCCAGCACCGGGCCATAATGAATGCCATCGATGCTGATGCCATCGGCCAGGCTTTCCAGCGCCGCCTGTGTCACCTCGCCAAAGGCGCGCACGCGATAGACGCGCGGCACGTTGGAGGAGGGCAGTTCCAGCGCGCGCTTCAGCTCGCCATCAGTGGTGAGCAGGAGCAGGCCTTCGGTGTTCATGTCGAGCCGGCCCACCGGCACCACGCGCGGCAGGCCTTCGGGCAGGATGTCCATGATGGTCGGGCGTCCGGCCGGGTCGCGCGCGGCGGTGAGGAAGCCGGCGGGCTTGTGAAAGCGATACAGCTTGGCCGGTGCAATGCCGGCCACTGGCTGGCCATCAACCGTCACATCCTTCAGGCTGGTGATGTTGAGCGCGGGCGAGGTGAGCACCTCGCCGGCAATGGCGATGCGGCCTTCGGCAACCATGCGTTCGATATCGCGGCGTGATCCCACCCCGGCGCGGGCCAGGGCCTTGGCGATACGTTGCTCCGCAACCTCGGTCTGGCGCACCGGCGGCGGCGCGCGCTTGATGCGGGGTTGTTCGGCGCGTGGCGGTTTGCCGGGGCCGGCGGGGCGGGTGTCGGGACGTTCGCTGCGCTCCGGGCGGCGGCGGTCGGGCCGGGCATCGGCATCGCGGCTGCGGAAGGGGCGGGCTGCGCCGTCGCGGGCTGGGCGCTCGCTGCGGTCCGGGCGGTCGCGGGTTTCGGCGCGGCGGCGATCCGGGCGGGCATCGGCATCGCGGCGGTCCGGGCCGGCATCACGACTGCGGAAGGGGCGAGTTGCGCCGTCGCGGACCGGGCGCTCGCTGCGCGCAGGGCGTTCACCGCGTTCCGGGCCGGCATCACGGCTGCGGAAGGGCCGGGCTGCGCCGTCGCGGGAAGGGCGGTCGCTGCGATCCAGGCGGTCGCGGGTTTCGGCGCGGCGGCGATCCGGGCGGGCATCGGCCTCGCGGCGGTCCGGGCCGGCATCACTGCTGCGGAAAGGCCGGGCCTGGCCATCGTCATTTGAGCGCGCACGGGCCGGCCGGCCATCGGCGCGGGGCGGACGGGCGTTGGGACGAGCGGGGGGACGGCCGGGACCGGAAGGCTTGCGGGGTGGTCGCATGGCGCATCCCATGCGGCCAAGCCTGCCGATTGTCAAAAAATGACGGATTGGCGACGCCGGAGCCATGGGTGCCGGCCTGCCACCATGTCGTTCAGCGTGGCGTGACCAGCGTGCGGCGGACAAGATGTGATGTTTTTGTGGCGTTCGCCATTCCGGCAATTGCTCTGCCCCGCCGCTTGCGCTAACCGCTGCCGCAGAGCCCCTGTGGTGAAATTGGTAGACGCGTCCGACTCAAAATCGGATGGAGAAATCCGTGCTGGTTCGATTCCGGCCAGGGGCACCATTTTTTGTTTGCGCGATGCCGCCCGCCAACCCATCGCGCGGGTTTGGCTTCGCTCCGCTCAACCACACCATCTTTCCTTTAACTGCGAAAACGCCGGCCAACCGTTCATGGTTTGCCGGCGTTGTGCTGCGTGGCCGCTGTGCCGCCGCCGCTCGGATCAGTGTGCCCCAAATGAAAACGGGGCCGGTGTTGCCACCGGCCCCGCTGTTCATGTCGTGCGATCAGATGATCAGAACTTCACCTGCACGCCGCCATAGAAGAAGCGGCCGGTGTTGGGGAAGATAGCCGAACCGGCGCCGTCACCCAGCACCAGATCGAGCGGTGGCAGCTGATCGAAGATATTGTCCACACCGGCATAGACCGAAATGTCCTTATAAACCTTCGCGGTGAAGCGCAGATCCGAATAGGTGACGGCCGGATAATATTTGTCCGGCACCACGTCGGCGTTGGTCACCGGGCGGCCCTGTTCGATGTGCTGCGAGGCATAGGCACCGGCAACCGTCATGTTGTGGACATAACGGAAGCTGTAGAGCAGATCGAAGCCCTTGTAGCCCAGGGTGATGTTGGCCTGACCGTTCCATTCCGGGTTGCCCAGGGTGGTTCGCTCGCGGGTCAGTTGGGTCGGTTGCGTCAGCGAGGTGAACAGGTTGCGCTGGCCCAGCCACGAGATCAGCACGCGGGTGTTCAGGCGCCAGTCTTCACCGAACTTGTGGTTGTAACCCATGTCGAGATCGATACCGCTCGTCACCTGGCGGGCATAGTTGAAGGCGCCCTGCACGAACGAGATGCCGTTGCCGGTGGTCGGGAAGCCAACTTCCCGGCCATCTGCAAGCCGAACATTGCTCTGGCCGCGGAAGGTGCCATCCGGGTTGCGGAAGATGGCGGCGCAGAAGGTGTTATTGATGCCGCCCGGATCGTCATAGCACTGGTTGATGACGGTCTGTGCACCCACGGTGAGGATCGCCTGGCTCAGCGAGATGCGATACCAATCCAGCGTGGCGGTGAAGCCCGGCAGGAAGGACGGGGTGAACACCGCGCCCAGGGTGATCGAGTCCGACTTTTCAGCGAACAGGCCGGGGTTGCCGCCCGACACGCCGGAAATGCCCGACACGGTGCGGTTGGTGAACGGCTCAGTTATGCCAAGGAAGGTCTGAGTGGTGGGCACACCGGCTGCGCGGCAGTTGGCAACGCGGTTGGGGTTGCTGTTTATGTTCTGCTGGCCGCAGGGATCAGCCAGACCATTGAGGAAGGTCTGCGACTGCGCCGAGAACAGATCGCTCTGCGTCGGTGCACGGATGGCGCGGCCATAATTGGCGCGGATGCGGATGTCGCTGATCGGCTGCCACACGCCGCCCACGTTGTAGGAGGCGACGGTGCCGGTGGTGCCGCTGCTGTAGTTCGAAACACGGCTGGCGGCTTCGAGGGTCAATTCCTTGAAGAACGGCAAGTCCTTCAACAGCGGGATGCGGATTTCGCCAAAGGCTTCCCACACGTCCAGCTTGGGCGGGTTGAAGATGGCGATGGAGTTCAGGAAGGTCGCGCCGCTGCGGGTGACATCATCGAATGCCGAGAAGCTGCGCTCCTGTCGCCATTCGCCGCCGACCGAGAAGCCAACCGGGCCGCCGGGCAGTTCGAACAGCTTGCTCAGATCGCCGCTGACGTTGGCGATGACGTTGAACTGCTCAGCCCACTGCTTGCGGCTGGAGACATGTTCGATATAGGCCAGCGCCGCTGCCGACGGCGAACCCAGGCCGAACATGTTGAGCGGACGGCAGGCCGGATCATCGTTGGCGGCATTGGTGTCGGTGTTGATCGAGCAGACGATGTTGCCGGCCGTGTCACGCACCGCGTTCACCGCGTTGGTAAAGCGGGCCAGATGCACGTTGCCGCGCGTCTGGTAGAAGGTTTCGGTGCGGCCATAGTTGGCGGCAACGTTATAGCTCCACGTGTCCATGAAGCTGCCCTGGGCGCCGACAACGGCGCGGAACAGTTCGCGGCTGTGGTTTTCACCGCGGCCACCGAAATCGATGTTGAAGCGCTGCATGGTGAAACCGGTGGCACCCGGCGCCAGGCTGGTGACCAGCAGATCACGGGCCTGGGTGGTGAGGAACGGGTTGTTGATCGAGAAGGTCGGGTTCAGCGCGCCGGAGGAGAAGGTCGGCTGGCCTTCCTGCAGCGATTCGGTGCGCACCCACTTGGCTTCGAAATAGGGCCGGAACGCATCGGCCACCTCAAAGCTGCCGATCAGATTGGCGGCATAGCGGGTGTTGCCGATCTGCATCACGCCGGTTTCACGCAGGGTGGAGCCAAGACCGCCGATGGCGTTGCCCGAACCGGTCGGCCGGAAATCCTTCTCCACCACGTTGCGGACGAGATTGCCACCGGGCTGGAACACGAACACATTGCCGATTTGAACGGGCGTGATCGGGTTCTGGTTGAAAAGGCCGGAACAGTTCAGCGTGGCCCGCGCACCGGGCGCAACACCATTGCAGACCGAGGTGTAAGCACCGCCGGTGGAAATGCCGATGTTCTTGATACCACGGGTGAACTGGTTGTCGATGATGCCATCACCGGCCGGGCCTTCGGCGGTGGGCTGGCCGTTGACGATCGGGCCGGAGAGCGAGGTGTCCTGCTGAAGCTGGAATACAGCGCGGCCGGTGACTGCACCGGTTTCCGGGCGATCGGCGAAGAACAGCGGGTCGCTCTTGTTATACTCCACCGACATGGCGATGTTGCCGCGGCCATCGGCGAAATTCTTGCCGGCCGTGATGGTGGCCAGATACTGGTTGGAATCACCGCGCGACGAGGTGCCAGCCTGAACCCGGCCGGTGAAGCCTTCGAAATTGCGCTTCAGCACGAAGTTGACGACGCCGGCGACGGCATCGGAACCATAGACCGACGAGTTGCCGCCGGTGACGATGTCCACGCGCTCGATCAGGTCAACCGGGATGGTCGACACGTCAACCGTGTTGGCGCCGGGCTGCGAGGTGACATGGCGCAGGCCGTTCTGCAGCACCAGCGTGCGGGCGGTGCCCTGGCCACGCAGATCGAGGATCGACAGACCGGCGGTGCCGATGAAGCGGCCGCTGTTCTGGCTGGTGAAGGTGGGGCGGAATTGCGGCAGCAGCGCAATACGGTCACCCACGTTGACCTGGCCGTTCTGCAGCAGTTCGGCCGCGCTCAGCGAGGTGATCGGCACCGTGGCATCGATGTTCTGGCGCGCGATGCGCGAGCCGGTCACGATCATCATCTCGGTGGCGGCCTCTTCGGCAGCACCTTCGGCAGCAGCGGTCTTGGTGGTTTGATCTTCGGCAGCAAACGCCGGCGACGCGGCAAGGGCCAGGGCGGATGCCCCGGCAAGAATGAATGAACGCATGGAGAGCCCCTCTTTGCGGATGTGAAGCCTGCTCATGGCGAATTTGTTACGCTGGCGGAAGGGCAGAATGGCTGACCTGCCGCCAAATGCGACATCGCGGCGCAAGACTGTTGCGCGAATGCATCAATCTGGCCCGGCCAAGGCCGCCCGCCTGCACGATTCCGGCAGGATGTTCGGCACGGGCGGCCATGCTATTCATGCCCGCATGACTGCACATCCCCGCTATCCCTTGGTGTTCTCCCCGCTGGATCTGGGGTTCACCGCCCTGAAAAACCGCATCCTGATGGGATCGATGCACACCGGCCTTGAGGATATCGAGGGCGGTTTTGAGCGCATGGCAGCCTTTTTTGCCGAGCGGGCGCGCGGCGGGGTGGGGATGATCATCACCGGCGGCATCGCGCCCAACCATGAAGGCGGCGGCGGCGGCAAATTGTCGACGCCGGCCGAAGCGGCGCAGCATCGCATCGTCACCGAAGCCGTGCATGCGGCAGACCCGGATGTGAAGATCGTGCTGCAGATCCTGCATGCCGGGCCGTTGGCCGGCACACCGGCCTGCGTGGCGCCATCGGCAATCCGCAGCCGCATCGGCCGCTTCACGCCCAATGAACTGGATGCCGACGGCATTGAAAAGCAGCTGGCCGATTTTGCCAATTGTGCGGTGCAGGCGCAGGCGGCGGGTTACGATGGTGTGGAGATCATCGGATCGGCCGGCTATCTTCTGTCCACCTTCCTCGTTGAAAAAACCAATGTGCGCACCGACGAATGGGGCGGCAGCTTCGAAAACCGCATGCGGTTCCCGGTGGAGGTGATCCGCCGCACCCGCGCTGCGGTGGGGGACAAGTTCATCATCGTGTTCCGCATCCCGGCCATGGACATGCTGGAAGGCGGCATGTCGGGCGAGGAGGTGATCCAACTGGCCCAGGCGGTGGAAGCCGCGGGCGCCACCATCATCTCCACCCATTTCACCTGGCACGAAGCCCAGGTGCCCACCATCGCCACCATGGTGCCGCGCGCCGCCTTTGCCGAAGTGACGGGGCGCATCCGGAAGCATGTTGGCGTGCCGATGATCACATCGAACCGCATCAACATGCCCGATGTGGCCGAACAGGTGCTCGCCGCTGGCCATGCCGATCTGGTGTCGATGGCGCGGCCGATGCTGGCCGATGCCGATCTGGTCAACAAGGCGTTTGAGGGCCGCGAGGATGAGATCAACACCTGCATCGCCTGCAACCAGGCCTGCCTGGATCACACCTTCACCGGCAAGCTGACATCCTGCCTGGTCAACCCCAAGGCCTGCCATGAGACGTTGCTGGTCGCCACGCCGGCTGCGGAGCCACGCGATCTGGCGGTGGTGGGCGCCGGGCCGGCGGGCCTCGCCTTTGCGGTGGAGGCGGCCCAGCGCGGCCACAGGATCACCATCTATGACGCTGCCACCGAAATCGGCGGGCAGTTCAACCTGGCCAAGCGTGTGCCGGGCAAGGAGGAGTTTCATGAGACCCTGCGCTATTTCCGGCGCATGATCGAAAAGCTGGGCATCAGGCTGGTGCTGGGCACGCATGTGGATGCAGACACTCTGGCAGCGGCCGGCCATGACGAGGTGATCGTTGCCACCGGCATACGCCCGCGCACGCCCGATCTGCCCGGCATCGATCATCCCAAGGCAGTGGGCTATATCGATGCCATATTGGGCCGCAAGCCGATCGGCCAGCGCGTGGCCATCATGGGGGCGGGCGGCATCGGTTTTGATGTCGCCACGTTGATCACCCATGCTGGTCCCTCGGCAGCAGTGGATATCCCCACCTTCTGCCGCGAATGGGGCGTGGATTTTGCCGGCCACCCGCGCGGCGGCGTGACCGGCGTGCCGTTGCAGATCGAGCAATCGGGCCGCGAGGTGGTGATCTTGCAGCGCCGCGACGGCGCGCCGGGCAAGTCGCTGGGCCGCACCACCGGCTGGACCCACCGGCTGAGCCTGGTGCGGCGCGGCGTGAAGATGATCGGCGGGGTGGATTATCTGAAGATCGACGATGACGGCCTGCACACGCTGGTGAGCGGCGAACCCCGGCTGTTTGCGGTGGACACGGTGATCATCTGCGCCGGCCAGCTACCGGAGCGCAGCCTTTATGATGACCTGCTGGCGCGCGGCATGGCAACCCGCCTGATCGGCGGCGCCAGCGAGGCCACCGAACTGGATGCCAAGCGCGCCATTGCCGAAGCCACGGAACTGGCGCTGGCCTGCTGATCAAACTGCGTGAAAGCGGCTGGATGCCCCGCGAGGATTCGAACCTCGATTAACGGAGTCAGAGTCCGGAGTCTTACCTTTAGACGACGGGGCACCAATGGCTGTGGCGGGGCATCTAGCCGGGTGGTGCGCCACGGTCAACACCTGCCACCACCACGATGATTGCGTTTATATGTCAATCCGGCTAGCCTGTATGCAGGTTCTGCTGCGGCATCGGCATCTTGCGGGTGGCCAAGGCAGGGAAAGACACTGGACTTGCCGATGCCGGCCCGAATTGACTCTGCCCGTGGGCCCGCGCGCCCGCCGGATTCCCGTAATGGAAGCGCAGTTCAGCGCGGCCCGGCCGCTCACGGCCATGCCCAGCCCGGCCCGTCCCAGCCCGGCCATGCCCCACAACGCCGCAGCCGCAGCTATGGCGCGCTCGATCTGGGCACCAACAATTGCCGCCTGTTGATTGCCCGGCCGTCGCCGGATGGCTTCACCGTGGTGGATGCCTATAGCCGGGTGGTGCGGCTGGGCGAAGGGCTGTTGGAGGCCGGGCGGCTGTCCGATGCCGCGATGGATCGCACATTGGCGGCGCTGGCCAGCTGCGCCGAAAAGCTCGCCCGCCGCGATGTGCGTCTCACCCGCAATGTCGCCACCGAAGCCTGTCGCCGCGCCAGCAACGGCCTGGCCTTTGTGGAGCGCGTCTATCAGGAAACCGGCATCGCGCTTGATGTGATCAGCGCCGCCGAGGAGGCGCGGCTGGCCGTTCTGGGCTGCCATATGCTGATCGACACAGCGGGCCCGCCGGCGCTGGTGTTCGATATTGGCGGCGGATCGACCGAACTGATGCTGGTGGCGCCGGTTGGCCGCGATGGCCAGCCCGATATCCTCGACTGGATTTCCATGCCCTGGGGCGTGGTGAGCCTGGCCGAGACCGAGCCGCAATGGCCCAGCCCGGAAGGCCGCATGGCCGGTTATGACCGGATGCTGGGGCAGATCTGGCCATGGCTGGACCGCTTTGCTGCCCGGCTGGCGGCACGCGGGGTGAGCGATGTGCAACTGTTGGGCACGTCCGGCACCATCACCACATTGGCCAGCGTGCAGCTGGGCCTGCCCGGCTATGACCGGCGCCAGGTGGATGGCTGCGCCGTGCCGGGGTCCGAATTGGCGGCGCTGTGCCGATCGATCGGGTTGCGCAGCACGGCGGAACGGGCGCGCATTGCCTGCGTCGGGCCGGATCGCGCCGAACTGATCGTGGCGGGCTGCGCCATATTGGAAGCCATATTGACGCGCTGGCCCGGCGGGCAGGTGCGGGTGGCCGATCGCGGTATCCGCGAGGGCATTTTGCGCACGCTGATGGCGCGCGATGGAACATGGATGCGCGCGCAATGACGATTGGCGATGCCTCTGGTGGTGGCCGTTCGCGTGGCGGCAAGGTGAAGGTGAAAACCGCCCGCCGCCGCAGCCCGCAATCCACCCGCTGGCTGGAACGCCAGCTGAACGATCCCTATGTGGCCGCGGCCCGGGCGCAGGGCTATCGCAGCCGGGCGGCGTTCAAGCTGAAGGAACTGGACGAACAGTTCAGCCTGCTGGCCGGGGTGGACCGCGTGGTGGATCTGGGTGCGGCGCCGGGCGGCTGGTGCCAGGTGGTGAAACAGAAACGGCCCAAGGCGCGCGTGGTCGGCATGGATCTGCTCGCCATCGAGCCGATGGCCGGCGTGGAGTTTTTCCAGAAAGACATCACCGATGATGACAGCGAAGCGCTGATCCTCGCCACGCTTGGCGGCCCGGCCGATCTGGTGATGAGCGACATGGCCGCCAACACCGTGGGCCACAAGCAGACCGATCATCTGCGCACCATGGGCCTGATCGAAGCCGGGCTGGACATGGCGACCCGGCTGCTGCGGCCGGGCGGGACGTTTCTCGCCAAGGTGCTGGCCGGCGGCGGCGATGGCCAGTTGACGGCGGCGCTGCGCAGGGAATTCACCACGGTGAAACATGTGAAGCCGCCCGCCAGCCGCAAGGGCAGCAGCGAATGGTATGTGGTGGCGCAAGGCTTCAAGGGGCCTGTTGCACCAGAGTGACAGTGTGTGGCAGCCTGCCGCACTTGGCTGTTGCCAGCCGCGATTTTGGCTGGCAATCAACCGCTTGGTATAGCCGCTGGCGGCGGCAGTGCAGACAAACGCGATTGATGGGGCAGGGATGACGGCGCGGCAACCGGCGGAATGGGCGAAGCACAGCGCCACCTGGACAGCATTTCCCTCTCACGCCGAGCTGTGGCAGGAGGATCTGGAACCGGCCCAGGCCGAAGTGGCTGCGATGGTGCGCGCCATTGCCACCGGCGAACGGGTGGAACTGCTGGTCGCCAATGACGAAGCCGCTGCCGCTGCCCGCGCACTGCTGGGCGATGCGAATGTGCGCCTGCATCATTATGGCTTTGGCGATATCTGGCTGCGTGATACCGGCCCCTTGTTCATGGCCAGCCCGCATGGGGCAGCAGCGGCGGGGTTCCGCTTTAACGGCTGGGGCGGCAAATATGATCTGCCCGGCGATGCGGGCGTGGCGGCCTTCATCGCGGCGGAATGCAAGCTGCCGTTGGCCCGGCATGGCTGGGTGCTGGAAGGCGGCGCCATCGATGTGGATGGCACCGGGCTGGTGGTCACTACCGAACAATGTCTGCTCAATCCCAACCGCAACCCCAAGATGGACCGCCACGAGGTGGAAAGCCATTTGCGCCGCGATCTGGGGCTGGATCGGGTGTTGTGGCTGGGCCAGGGCCTGATGAACGATCACACCGACGGCCATGTCGACAATCTGGCGCGGTTCGTCGCCCCCGGCCGGCTGGCGCTGCCGGTGGCGGCGGGCAGTGATGATCCCAACAAGGATGTGTTTGACGACGCGTGGGACCGCGCCCGCGAGTTCGGGCTGGATATCGTGCCGGTGCCATCGCCCGGCAAGGTGGAGGTGGACGGCCGCATCGTGCCGGCCAGCCACATGAATTTCTATATCGCCAATGCCGTGGTGGTGGTCCCGCTCTATGGCAATGCCAGCGATGAGGATGCGGTGAAGGCCATTGCCGATTATTTCCCCGATCGCCAGGTGGTCGGCCACCGCGCTGACCATATCCTCACCGGCGGCGGCAGCTTCCACTGCATCACCCAGCAGCAGCCCAAATAAAAGCCCTCTCCCGCTTGCAGGAGAGAACGGCGAGCCGCAAGCGAGCCAGGTGAGGGAAGTTGCTGCCCGAAAAGGCCGCTCATCTTCCCCCTGCCACATTCGTGCGCTAGGGGCGAAATCATGACCCGCACTCTCACCGTCGCCGGCCTGCAACTGGCCTTTTCCGGCAATCGCGATGCCGATATCGCGATGACTGCCGCCGCTGCCCGCGCCGCCGCCGAAGGCGCCGATGTGGTGTTGCCGCCCGAATTGTTCGAAGGCCATTATTTCTGCCGGCATGAGGATGAAGGCCTGTTCGCCAACGCCCTGCCGCTCGACAAGCACCCGGCGGTGGCCGCGATGCGCGAGGTGGCGCTGGAAACCAGGACCTATATCCCCTGCTCTTTCTTCGAGAAGGATGGCCATCATCATTACAACAGCCTGGCCATGATCGATGATGGCGGCAACGTGATGGGCGTCTATCGTAAGAGCCATATTCCCGATGGTCCGGGATATGAGGAAAAATTCTATTTCCGGCCCGGCAACACCGGCTTCAAGGTGTGGCCAACGCCCAAGGGCGTGATCGGCGTGGGCATCTGCTGGGACCAATGGTATCCGGAAACCGCCCGCGCCATGATGCTGATGGGCGCCGATGTGCTGCTTTATCCCACCGCCATCGGCACTGAACCACATGATCCCGATCTCGACACCCGCCGGCTGTGGCGCCGGGCAATGGTGGGCCATGCCGTGTCCAACGTGGTGCCCGTGCTGGCCTGCAACCGCATCGGCACTGAAGAGGCCGGCACGCGCCACGCCCAGACATTTTACGGCACCAGCTTTGCCTGCGACCAGCGCGGCGACATTGTGCATGATCTGGATGACCACACCCTCGGCGTGGTGCGGGCAAGCTTCGATCTCGGCCTCGCCGCCCGCCACCGCGCCGCCTTCGGCTTCTTCCGTGATCGCCGGCCCGATCTTTATGGGCGGCTGGCGCAGGATATCTGAGGGCGCTTCAAAGCGTTTCGATAGGCACTGGCGCGCCATCGGCATCGGCAGCGATGCCCTTGTCGAAGGTGGCAAACGCATCCGCCCCGCCCGACAGCGCCAGATGCAGCATGTCGGCAAAGTCGGCGCCTTGGGCGGTCTTTTGCAGGGCGAACAGAACGGCAGCCCGATCTGGCACCAGCAGCGTGGGCAGATCAAGCAGGCGGGAAAGTGCCGCTATCGCCACGGTGCGTGACAGCCGGTGCGGCATGCAGAGCAACCAATAGGCTTCCATGAAAACACCGGGCAGCACGATGGCCGGTTCGGCAAGCAGCTGGCGTGCGACCGGCGATTGAACCGGATCGTCCATCAAAACGGCCCGGGTAATGACGTTGGTGTCGAGCGAGCGCGGCATCAGCCGGCGCTGGAACGGGTATTGTTGTCAGCCGCAATCAACATCTGCACGGCGAAGGCTCTGGCCTCGGCATCGTCGATTGGCGTGATGTGGCTGTTGGCCACAATCGCATCGATGCTGGCAAAAACGTCCGCCGCGCTTATGCCGGTGGTGGCCGCCGCGATGGCGCGCATGAAGACGCCCGCGCCAGATTCGACCAGCTCGATCTGGTCACCGGCCTTCCAGCCGTGCCTGTCGCGCACCGATTTGGGCACCACCAACTGGCCCTTGGACGACAATTTGGAGATGGCGTTCATGCCGGTAAGATAGGCTTACCCGGCCGCCAGTGCAACCGCCGCCACCAGCGCCGCCTTGAACATCTCCGGCGTCAGCAGCCCCGTGTTGATGTTCAAGCGGCTGCAATGATAACTGTCCACCAGCGTGATGCCCGATGGCAATTTGTGCGCCACGCCGTGGCCAAAGCGATATTTGGGCAGTTTGCCGCCGATTGCCTTGATTGCGGCCTGGTGGGCGGTTTCGCCCAGCGCCACCACCACTTTCAAATTGGGCAAGGCCGCCAGCTGCTGCGCCAGATAAGGGCGGCAGGCGTGTTTCTCGCCCGTGTCGGGCAGGTTGCCGGGCGGGGCGCAGGCCACGGCGTTGGTGATGAACAGGCCGGGCGCGTCCCAGGCTTCAGGTGTTTCGCTGGCCAGGCCCAGTTCGGCCAGCGTGCCAAACAACAGCTTGCCGGCTTCATCGCCGTGAAACGGCTTGCCGGTGCGGTTGGCGCCTTTCAGGCCGGGGGCAAGGCCGACGATGGCCATCCACGCCGCAGCATCGCCCAGCGGCGGCACCGGTGCGTTCCACCATGTCGCATGGCGGGCCTGTTGTTCGGCGCGATAGGCCACTAGCCGCGGGCACAGGGCGCAATCGCTGGGCGGGGTGCCGGGGTGGGCGATGGGAGTCTCGTCAGTCATGCGCCAAGCCTGTAGGGGCTGGCGCCAATATGGCAATCACGCTCATCGCGCTGGGATCGAATCGCTGCCACGGTCGCCATGGCCGGCCGGCCGGCGTGTTGCGCGCTGTGCTGGCCGAGTTGGCGCTGCTGGCCCCGGTGCTGCGCGTCAGCCCGCTGTTTGACACGGCGCCGATCGGGCCGGGCAGCCGGCGTTATGCCAATGCGGTGGCCGCCATCGATTGGCCCGGCGCACCGGCCAGCCTGCTCGGCGCGCTCAAGGCCATGGAGCGGGAGTTTGGCCGGCGGCCGGGCCAGCGCTGGGGCGATCGGGTGCTGGATCTGGATATCATCGCCAGCGAGCGGCTACGGTTGCACACGCGGCGGCTGACCGTCCCGCACAGGCATCTGGCGCAACGGCGGTTCGTGCTTGATCCGTTGGTGACGGTGGCGCCCGAATGGCGGCACCCAGCCAACAATCTGACGGCAAGACAGTTGCGCGCGCGGCTGCTTCGCCCTAAAGGCCTGCCCCGCGCCTGATGCGCGCGCCCCAGGATCATGGGGGTCCTTAGCTCAATCGGTCAGAGCGCCCGCCTTTTAAGCGGTAGGTTTCGGGTTCAAGTCCCGAAGGACCCACCACCCTTGCAATACGATATCAGCAACACGCCAACCGGTGACCCATTGCGCCGCAAAGGCTGGCATGATGTCATGGCAGGCAAGGCAGGGGGAGCCAGAGATCATGCCATTATCCGACTATAGCTGCAGCCCATTCACGGCGGGGCCCTACACACGGCCGGTCTATCGCCGGGGTGCCGGCCCGGCCGTGATCGTCATCCACGAGGTGCCGGCACTGCACACGCTGGTGATCGATTTTGCCGATCGGCTGGCCGCAGCGGGGATGACGGTGTTCTGCCCCAGCCTGTTCGGCACACCGGGTTCGGTGCCCACCAAGGCGGCGGCGGTGAAGCAATTGTTCCTCAACATCTGCATCCGGCGGGAGTTTTCGGCCTGGTCTGATGGTCGCTCCAGCCCGATTGTCGATTGGCTGCGGGCGCTGGCGAAACAGGCGCATGATGAATGTGGCGGGCCCGGCGTGGGCGCCATCGGCATGTGCTTCACCGGCGGCTTTGCACTGGCGATGATGACCGAGCCCAGCGTGATCGCCCCGGTGTTGAGCCAGCCCAGCCTGCCCATCCGCGGCGCCAGGACGGGCAGTATCGATGCCACGCCGGCCGAAATCGCCTGCGCCCGCCGCCGGTTCGAAGCGGAAGATCTGTCGCTGCTCGCCCTGCGCTATCGGTCGGATGCGCTGGTGCCCGATGCCCGGTTCCGCCGCTATGAACGCGAATTTCCCGGCCGGGTGGAAAGCATTGAACTGGCTGACGAAGACGCGCGCGCCGGCACCGGCATGGCGCCGCACAGCGTGTTGACCGTGCATCTGCCCGAAGCCGGCCCCGGCAAGGCCGCCGAAACCCGGGTGATCGCCTTCCTGCAACAGCGGCTGGGCCTGACGGGCAGCATGGCCCCTTGATTGCTGGCCCGAGTGCCGGCACAGCGGCGGCGCCTTTCAAACCACGGGACTCCATTGATGTCGTCAACTGCCAGCTTTGCCGCCCTTGCCGCCACGGTTGCCGTGGTGGCCGTTTCCGGCGCCGCCGCCCAACAGGCGGTGCTGCCGGGCGGGACCCGCGTTACTGACACCAGGGCTGGCACCGGCACCATGGCGGAACCCGGCCGGGCAGTGGCCGTGCATTACACTGGCTGGCTCTATATCGATGGCATGAAGGGCAAGAAGTTCGACAGCTCGCGCGACACTGGTCGGCCGTTCATCTTCACGCTCGGGATGGGCGAAGTGATCCAGGGCTGGGATGAAGGCGTGGCCGGCATGAAGGTGGGTGGCACGCGCACCCTGATCGTGCCGCCCCAGGCCGGCTATGGCGAAAATGGCGCGGGGGAGACGATTCCGCCGGGTGCCACCTTGATCTTCGAGGTTGAACTGCTGGCTGTGCAATAAGGCCGGCCGGTCCCCAACCATATCTGCGGTGGCCTCACGTCACCAATTGTTCACGCTGAATTGCGCTTTGCGCCGCCCAAATTTCTGATAGGCTGCGACATATTGGCCGAACAAGCTGGCGATCAAGCTGCGGCGGCCAGTTGTGCTGTGCCTGCGCGCGGTGCGTTGGGCAAACCGGGGGGACTGACCATGGGCGTGCATGAACATGTTGATCTGAATGGCTTTATTGAAGGTGTGAAGCGGCGCAATCCGGGCCAGCCGGAATTTGCCCAGGCCGTCACCGAAGTGGCCGAAGATATTTTCGACTTCATGGGCGACAAGGTCAAATATCACGAAGCCCAGATCCTGCGCCGCATTGCCGAGCCTGATCGGGTCATTTCGTTCCGCGTCTGCTGGCAGGATGACAAGGGCAACATCCGTGTTCAGCGCGGCTGGCGCGTGCAGAACAACAATGCCATCGGCCCCTACAAGGGCGGCATCCGCTTCCACCCGTCGGTCACCGAAAGCGTGCTGAAGTTTCTGGCCTTTGAACAGACCTTCAAGAACGCGCTCACGGGCCTGCCGATGGGCGGCGGCAAGGGTGGTTCCAATTTCAACCCCAAGGGCAAGAGCAGCAATGAAATCATGCGCTTCTGCCAGAGCTTCATGACCGAGCTGTATCGCCACATCGGCGCCGACGTTGACGTGCCCGCCGGCGATATCGGCGTGGGCGGCCGCGAAATTGGTTATATGTTCGGCCAATACAAGCGGATCACCAACCAGTTCACCGGCGTGCTCACCGGCAAGGGCCTGGAATGGGGCGGCAGCCTGATCCGCACCGAAGCCACCGGTTATGGTGCCGTCTATTTCATGCAGAACATGCTCACCGCCAAGGGCATGGACGTGGCCGGCAAGACGGCGGTCATCTCGGGTTCCGGCAATGTCGCCACCCACGCCGCCGAAAAGATCGTGCAGCTGGGCGGCAAGGTGCTCACGCTGTCGGATTCGGAAGGCTTCATCCACGATCCCGATGGCATCACCCAGGAGAAGATCAACTGGGTGAAGGATCTGAAGAATGTGCGCCGCGGCCGCATTTCGGAATATGTGAACGAATTCAAGGGTGCGACCTTCCATGGCGGCGGGGCGCGGCCGTGGGGCGTGGCCTGCGATCTGGCCTTGCCCTGTGCCACCCAGAATGAGCTGAACGGGGCCGAGGCCAAGACCCTGCTGGCCAACGGCTGCATTGCCGTGGCCGAAGGCGCCAACATGCCGACCGATCTGGATGGCGTGCATGTCTTCAAGGCGGCCAAGATCCTCTATGCCCCCGGCAAGGCTTCAAACGCGGGTGGGGTTGCTGTGTCCGGCCTGGAAATGAGCCAGAACAGCGCCCGCATGAGCTGGAAGGAAGACGAACTTCAGGAAATGCTGAAGGATATCATGCGCGGCATTCACGATCGCTGCCTGGAATATGGCCGGGATGCATCGGGCCACACCGATTATGTGAAGGGCGCCAACATCGGCGGCTTCAAGAAGGTGGCCGATGCCATGCTGGCGTTTGGCGTGGTGTAAGGCGGAGACTGCGCGGAGGGCAAAGCCATGAACGGGATCATCGATCGGCGCGTCTGCGCAGAGATTGATGGCCCGTTCGTGCTGTTCCTGATCGGCATCCGCATCAACCGGCTGTGGAAGGTGAACAGCTGGCTGCCCACGTTCCAGGCGATGGGGCCGATGATCGCCGAACTGTCGCGACGGCCGGAGCTGGGCCTGCTGCACAATCGCACCCACTTCGGCTTTCCGGCGACGATGCTGGTGCAATACTGGCGCAGCGTCGACGCGTTGCAGGCCTTTGCCACGTCCCGCGATCAACTGCATCTGCCGGCCTGGCAGCGCTTCAACAAGGCCGTGGGTTCCAACGGCGATGTCGGGATCTGGCATGAGACCTATCTGATCAATCCCGGCGATTATGAAAATGTTTACAACAATATGCCGGCCTGGGGCCTGGGCCGGGCCGGCACCATCCATGATGCCGTGGGCCCACGCGCCCGTGCCGAAGGGCGCCGGCAGGTTCAGCAAATGACAACGGGGGAATAACCAATGACCAAAGCTTCTGACCTGCTGGTGCAATGCCTTGAAGAAGAAGGCTGCGAATATGTGTTCGGCGTCCCGGGCGAGGAGAATCTGGATTTCCTCGACAGCCTCGAACGTTCGTCCAAGATCCGGCTCATCCTCACCCGCCATGAACAGGGCGCCGGCTTCATGGCCGCAACCTATGGCCGCCACACCGGCAAGGCCGGGGTGTGCGTGGCCACTTTGGGCCCCGGCGCCACCAACTTTGTCACCGCGGCGGCCTATGCCTTTCTGGGCGGCATGCCGATGCTGATGATCACCGGGCAAAAGCCCATCAAGAAATCCAAGCAGGGCCGGTTCCAGATCCTCGACGTGGTCGACATGATGCGGCCGATCACCAAATATACCCACCAATTGGCCAGCGCCGACAATATCCCGGCCCGCACCCGTGAAGCCTTCCGGCTGGCGCAGGAGGAAAAGCCCGGCGCCACCCACCTGGAACTGCCGGAAGACATCGCCCATGATCCGACCGACGCGGTGCCGTTCAAGCCCAGCTATGCCCGCCGGCCGCTGGCCGATTCAAAAGCGGTGCTGGCGGCGGTGAGCGCCATAGAGGCGGCCAAATCGCCCATCCTGGTGATCGGCGCCGGCGCCAACCGCACCATGACCAGCAAGATGCTGCTGGAATTCGTCGAGAAGACCGGCATCCCCTTCCTGACCACCCAGCTGGGCAAGGGCGTGATCGATGAGCGCCATCCGCAATTCCTCGGCTGCGCCGCGCTGTCGGCCGGGGATTTCGTCCATGCTGCGATCCGGCGGGCCGATGTAATCGTCAACGTTGGCCATGACGTTATCGAAAAGCCGCCCTTCTTCATGAATGGCGATGCCACCACCGTCATCCACATGAGCTTCCGTTCGGCGGAGGTAGACCCGGTCTATTATCCACAGATCGAGGTGATCGGCGATATCGCCAACGCGGTGTGGCAGCTGAAAGAGGCGATCCGGGTGCAACCGCACTGGGATTTTGCCGCCATGCTGGCCGCCCGTGCCGCCGAAGTGGCGCACCGCGATGCCGCCGTGGACGACAAGCGCTTCCCGATCTATCCGCAATATCTGGTGAACGAAATCCGCAAGGCGATGCCCAATGATGGCATCATCGCGCTGGACAACGGCGTGTACAAGATCTGGTTCGCCCGCAACTACACCGCCTATCACCCCAACACCGTGCTGCTCGACAACGCGTTGGCCACCATGGGTGCCGGCCTGCCATCGGCGATGGCCAGCAACATGGTCTATCCCGATCGCAAGGTGATGGCGATCTGCGGCGATGGCGGCTTCATGATGAACAGCCAGGAAATGGAAACTGCCGTTCGCCTGAAACTGAACATCACCGTGCTGATCCTCAACGATGGCAGCTATGGCATGATCCGCTGGAAACAGGCCAACATGGGCTTCAAGGATTGGGGCCTGGAATATGGCAACCCGGATTTCGTCGCCTATGCCGAGGCTTATGGCGCCAAGGGCCACCGCGTCACCAGCGCCGAAATGCTGCCCGGCCTGATGGAGCATTGCCTGAACACGCCCGGCGTCCATCTGATCGACTGCCCGGTTGACTATTGCGACAATGATCGCATTTTGAACAAGGAAATCAAAGAGTTGAGCGCCAAGCTGTGAGCGCTGCCCGGTTGGCTGGCAGGAAGGAACAGCGGCGGCAGTTTTGACACCTTTGACGATTCTCGCGCGATTGGCGTTTTTTCCCCGAGTGGAATCAAGGCCAGTTCCACCGCCGATGCGCCAGTATAACCGCAATCCCCGCCTGTAGGACAGGCCTGGTCATTGACCGGGCCTGTCCCCGCCACCACATCATCGGCCATGACGCCTGCGCCGCACCCGCCCGAGCCCGCCCGCCCACTGGGCCGCGTGTGGCTGGTGGCCAATCGCGCCAGCCGCTCCACCGATGAAGCCCGCATCACTGCGCTGGAGACGGCGTTGCGGGCCGCCGGCGCGACCATCGCCGGCAGCAGCGACTTTCCGCGCCAGCCTGCGCCGGATGCTGCGGCACTGGCCGGGATCGACACGCTGGTGGTGATGGGCGGCGACGGCACGTTGGGCGCGGCAAGTGGCGCCGCCCTGGGCTGGGATGGCCAGTTTCTCGCCATTCCCGGCGGCACCATGAACCTGTTGCCGCGCGCCCTGCACGGCGATGCCACGCCGGAGGCCATTGTGGCAGCCGCGGCGCAAGGGGTGCTCATCCATGTGCCGGTGGTGCGCGCCGCCGGGCACATCAGCTATTGCCGCATCATCATCGGGCCGCTCACGCGCTGGGCCCGGGCCCGCGAAAATGCGCGCCATGGCCGGCTGTGGCGTGTGTGGCAGGCGGTGCGGCTGGCGCTGGCACGCGGCTTTCTGGGCGGGGTGAAGGTGGCCGGCCAGCCCGGTCGCCACCCCGGCGTGCTGGTGATGCCATCCGATCAAGGGCTTGAAGTCGCGCTGTTTTCCGGGCGCGGCCTGGGTGCGGCGATGGCGGTCGCGGTGAACTGGCTGCTGAACGATTGGCGAGCCGCGGCCAGCGTGACGGCGTTCACCGCGCCCGAACTCGTCGTGGGCCGCCGCCGCACCCTGCGCTGCCTGTTCGATGGCGAGCTGCGCCGATTGCCGCCGCCGGTGCGCTTCGTGCCCGGCTGGTCCGATCTGCGCTACATCCGCACGCAGGACTAACCCGCCAGCTTGCGCGCCACGGCCATGAATTCTTCGATCCGCGCCGGGGTGGCATCGCGGATGGTGCCCACCACTTTCAGCTGCGTCACCTTCAGGCCAACGAAATCCAGTATCTGCCGGCGCAGCACATTGGGCCAGCCGTTGCGATAGCCCAGCCACAGATACCAGGGCGGCGTATCGGCGGTGATCAGCACGCGGGCGGTGCGGCCTTCGAACAATTTCTTGGGAAAATGCCCGTCGCCTTCATAGGCAAAGGCGATGCCGGGCAGGAACAGCCGGTCAAACACGCCCTTCAACTTGGCCGGCGCCGCGCCCCACCACAGCGGGTGGACCAGGATGAACGTTTCACACCAGCGGATATCGGCCAACAGCGCCTGCAGATCAGGCTCATGCTCCATCCGCGTCCGATAGCCGTGGGCGAGATTGGGATCGAAATCCATCGCCGAAAGCCGCACCAGCCGCACCTGTGCCCCGCGCGCCTTGGCGGCTGCTGCTGCCGCATCGGCCAAGCCGCTGCACAGGGATGTGCCATCAGGGTGGCCATCGAGAACGAGAACACGGGTGCTGTTCATGACTGTTCACATCCTTGCGCCGGCTGCGGCCTCGCTTGCCAATTTTGACACAATTGACGAATCCGGCGGGAATCGGTGTTGAAAAACATATCGTTTTGCCGGTTGGCAGGGCCGGCTGGTGATCAACAGTCTATTCCGAAATGCGGGCTGTAGGACAGCTTCAATGTTCCGCCAGCATCACCGGCAGGGTCGGCCTGCGGTCATGCGAGGAACACGTCCTTGGGATAGTCGCGATATTTCTCGCATTCGGCGCGGAAATCATAGGGCACGGTGTCGGCGCAATCGGGCCATTTCTGCGTCGCCAGCCAATATTCCACCAGCCCCAGCCGCGCGCAGAGCTTCACGAAGCGGGGATCGGCGCGATGATTGGTATAGGCCGCCGCGAACAGCATGTGGGTGCGATAGGCGGTGTTGCCCAGCATATCCATCGGACCACCCGATGGCCCCAGTTTGGCGCGGTCGAGCAAGGCATAGGCCTCATCGACAAGGCCGACCTCCGCCACCCAGAGGAAGAGCTCGGCGGGGGCATGGCCGGTCTGCTCGATCGTATCAATAAGCGTCACGAGCCCATTTCGCAGGATTTCAGGGGTCGGCTCGCGAAAGACGGCGACCATCTCAACGACAACGCTGTGCTCGCGCAGCGGGTGTTGCGCCAGCCGCGCCGGATCAATCAGGCGGTCCACCTCTGCCCAGTTCCCGGCATGGGCCTGGGCAAGGATCAGGGTAGCCAGACCTTGGTGATCGTCCGGCCAGTTGTCGACGACACGCGTCAGTTCCGCCAAGCCCTTTTCAAATGCGCCGGAACGCCAAAGCGTGAAGGCATGGAGGGCATTTGCCGAGTAGCTTAGCGGGTCGAGCGCCTCCGCGCGCGTGGCCCACTCGAGCGCTTCGCCTGTGCGGCCAACCTGCTCGATAAAATAGGAGAGCCACCCCAGCGCATGGGGAGAATTTTGTGCGATCTGCGTCAGGCGTTCGACCTTCGCATGCTGGCCAAGATAGTCACCGAACGGTTGCAGCTGATACAATTCGGCTGAGGTCGCGTTCACATTGTCCGGATCGAGCGCCAGGCAGCGCTGCACGCACGCGGCGATCCTGGCATCGAGCGGCGCCCGCTGGGACCATGGCACCAACACCCGCGCGAAATGCCGCTGCACCGCCAATGCCCCCCAGGCATCAGCAAGGTCCGGCTCCAATTTCAACGCAGCTTCGAGCAACTCGATATTCTTCTGGATGACCTCGGGGTTCAGATCGACATCCTTGCCGCGCAGGTAAAGGTCGTAGGCCACGGGATCGACCTTTTCCGTCTTCGCCGGGAAGAAGGCGGCATTGAGCGCATCGGCGATGGCTTGCGAAATCTCGTCCTGCACCGCGAAAATGTCTTCCAGCTCGCGGTCATATTTGTCGGACCACAGCATGGTCTGGCTCGCCGCCTCGGTCAGCTGCGCGGCGATGCGCACGCGGTTGCCGGCGCGGCGGATCGAGCCATCGAGGACATGGCTGGCCCCCAGCGCCGCGGCGGCCTTTGGCTTGTCTGCCCCCCGGAACTGGAAGCTGGAGGTGCGGCCGATCACCCGCAGCCGTGATCCGCGCATGATCCGGCCGAGAATATCGTCCGACACGCCGTCGGAAAAATAGGCCATCTCGGCATCGCTGGAGAGATTATCGAACGGCAAGACGGCGATCAGCGTTGCGCGGGTGGGTTCGGATTTGCTGGCCACGGTGGCCAGCGAGGGCATGGCCGGCAGTGAAGCCCGCTGCTGGCCAACAAACCTGCGCACATCATCAAGCAGGGCCAGCCAAATGCGGTCCGCTGCATCGCCCTGCCAATGGCTCAGATCCGCCGTCTGGGTCAGCTCGAACATGATCGGCTTGTCACAGGGCGCGATGCTGACCGGCACCAGCGTCTTGCACCGATCCGCCAGCGTGGCCTCCGCACGCACCCAGCGGCTTTCGACCGAGGTTGGCGACCACAGCACGACCACGGCCTTGGCAGCGCGCAGGGCCTGTTCGATCTTCTGGTCATAAGCGTCGCCAGCCCGCAGGCCGGCGTCCCACCAGACGCTCAGGCCCGCGGCTGCGAAGGCATCGGCAAATAGTTTCGCCCGCGCCCGATCGTCGGAGCTGTAGGAGATGAAGATGTCAGGCGCGGTCATGCCCCCGACTCCGTCGCCGCATAGAGTGCCCGTATCGTGGCGTTGTCAGCTTCCAGCCCCGGGCTGTTTGGCCGGATTCGGAGCGATATGCGCTCCGCCTGCACTGCGCCCCAATCCAGCCGGCGCGCCGTCTCGATATGCTCGCGCGCCTCCACATCCTGTCCCAGTTGTGTGCAATAGACCGCCTTATTTACGTGGCCCATCCCATATGACGGAAGCAGGCGTAGACATTCGTCGATGGCCGCGTTCGCTTCCGCCCAGCGTTCCAGCCCGCGACAGGCGACGGATTGCCAATCCTTCACCACCCACATTAGGTGCCAGCCGGGGCCGAGCCGCTCCGCCGTCTTCAGGTGCGACAGCGCTTCCTCCGGGCGTTCGAGTCTCAAGCAAACGCCGCCATGGAAAAAGTGCAACATTCCGCTGCCTGGTGCCTTGCGCACCGCGCGCAAGCTGTGGCGCTCGCCTTCCTCTGGGTAACCGACATAGCTGAGCGCAAGCCCAACGAAGCTGAGGACCATCGCGTCGTCTGGCGCAAGCGCAAGGGCGCGTTCCGCGATGGCGCGAATGGACTGGACCTCCGCCGGATCGTCCGGTTTGGCAAGATAGGCGTTGGCAAGGGCGTGGGCGAGCGCGGCATGCGCAGGTGCATAATCCGGCGCGATGACAACGGCGCGCCGGGCTTCCTCGATGGCGTCCACTCGGGCGGTAGCGTCCCACTTGCGATAGGCGGACAAGCTTCGCTGCACCGCTTCCCAAGCGGTAATGTCGGCGGGTTTCCTGAGCGCCCGTTCAATCTCAAGGCTATAGACCTGTGTATCGAGACTGGCGGCGATTTCGCTGACCAATTCTTCCTGAAGCTCGGCCAGTTGGGACAGCGCCCGGTCGAACTTGCCGGTCCACATTACCGCGCCTGTTTCGGCTTCCAGCAATTGGGTGGTAACCCGCAGATTGGTGCCGGCGCGCCGCACATTTCCTTCCAGCAGGTAGCGCACGCCAAGCTGGCGGCCCAATGCCGGGAGATCCATGATGGCCGCACGGCTCAGGTTTGCCGTGGTGGTCGCGCCGAGCACGCGGACATTGACGCCCTGTGACAGCGCGCAGATCACATCCTCCACCATTCCTTCGGCGAACACTTCGTCCTCGGGCAGGCCGGAGCGGTTGGTGAACGGCAGCACGGCCAGCGACGGGGCCGAGCCGCTCTGGCCGGGCTTCAGGGTTTCCTTGACGGTGGGCGGTTCCGCCGTTGACGGCATCTCGGCGACTGGTGCAGCCTCCTTCGCCACGAACCGGCGCACATCGCCGAGGAACGCCAGCCACGCCTTGTCCGCGGTTTCGCCTGCCCAATGGGCCAGCTCCGCCGTATGCGTCAGTTCGAACATGATCGGGCGGTCACAGGGTTCGATCATGCAGGGGACGAGGCTTCTGGCGCGATCCGCCAACGTGGCCTCGGCGCGCACCCAGCGGCTTTCGACCGAGGTCTTTGACCAGAGCACCACAACGGCCCTGGCGCTGCGCAGCGCCTGCTCGATCTTCTGGTCATAGGCGTCGCCAGCGCGCAGGCCGGCATCCCACCAGACCGACAGGCCGGCCGTAGCGAACGCATCTGCAAATATCTTCGCCCGCGCCCGGTCGTCAGAGCTGTAGGAGATGAAGATGTCGGTCAGAACGGCCCCCGCACGATTGCAGGGGAAGTGTTAAACGAACGTCATGGCGGCGTCGATGGGCTGTTGGCCCTCACTGTCCGGGTCGATCAGGCTGTCCAGCGATCCTTCGCAGTGTCGTCGCTGGCCTTGGCCTCTACCCAGCGGGTGCTGCCGTCGGCCCACTCCTCGCGCTTCCAGAAGGGGGCCTTGGTTTTCAGCCAGTCCATCAGATATTCGGCCGCGGCAAAGGCGTCGGCGCGGTGGGGGGAGGCGGTGAGTACGAAGACGATGGGGGCGCCGGGCAGCAACCGGCCGTGGCGGTGGATGATGCGGCCGAGCACGCCGGGCCAGCGGGCGGCGGCATCGGCGGCGATGGCCTGCATCTGCGCCAGCGTCATCGCCGGATAATGTTCGAGGGTCAGGGCGATCAGCCCATCATCGGCGCGGACCAGGCCGGTGAAGCTGACCACGGCGCCAAGATCGGTGTGGCTGCCGACAAGTGCGGCCTGCTCGGCGGCGAGATCGAACGGCTCGGCTTGCAGGTGGGCGCTGATCATCCGCCGGTTACCGGGGGGAAGATGGCGATTTCTGCCGCGCCGGTGATGGGCGTTTCGCCTCTCGCGAACGTCTGGTCCACGGCGACGCGGATGCGGCTGCGATCGGCCAGGGCGGCGGCGTGGCCGGGGCTTTGGCTGGCCAGCCAGTCGAGCAGGTTGGCGACGGTGGTGATGCCGGCGGGCAGGGCCAATGTTTCGGCATCCGTGCCGATCTGTTCGCGCACCCAGGCGAAATACAGCAAGGTGATCATCACATATGCTTCAGGCCGACGCGCAGATAATCATAGCCGGTGATGAGCGTGAGGATGGCGGCGATCCACAGCGTGACCAGGCCGATTTCCAGCGCCGGCAACCAGGGCAATATGGGCGCGGCGCCAGCCAGGATCAGCGCCCCCAGCGCCACCAGTTGCGCCGTGGTCTTCCATTTCGCCAGCTGGCTGACCGGCACCGACACCTGCAGCCCGGCCAGATATTCGCGCAGGCCCGAGACAAACATCTCGCGCAGCAGGATGATCAGGCCGGCAATCACGCTCCAGCCGTGCAGGGTCTGCGCATCCACCAGCATCAGGATGACGGCGGCGACCATGATCTTGTCGGCAATCGGGTCGAGAAACTGGCCGATTTTCGAAACCGTGCCCCAGCTGCGCGCCAGATAGCCATCGAAATAATCGGTGATGGCCGCCAGCGTATAGAGCCCGAACGCCGCCAGCCATTCCCACGGGTTGGTGCTCCACATCAGGGCGACAAGGCCGGGCACCGCCAGGATGCGCGACAGGGTGAGCAGATTGGGGAGGCTGGACAACACCCACCCTTCATAGGCAATCCCAGCCCAAGTGAAAAGTGAAGGAAAGGCATGGGTATGCAGGTTTCTGAAGCGGTAATGTCCCGCCGTTCGGTGCGCGGCTTTCTGCCCACGCCGGTGGATGCCGCCGTGCTGCGCCGGGTGGTGGAACGGGCGGCCTGGGCGCCATCAGGCGGCAATCTGCAACCCTGGCACATTGATGTGGTGGGCGGCGAAAAGCTGAATGAATTGAAGCACATCATGCTGGGCAAGCTGATGGCCGGCGGCCAGACCGAGCCGACCGAATATGATATCTATCCCAAGGAGCTGGCCAAGCCCTACAGCGATTATCGCTTTGCCGTGGGCGAGGAGCTGTATGCCCGGCTGGGCATTCCGCGCGAAGACAAGATGGGCCGCCGCATGTGGTTTGCCCGCAATTTCCAGTTTTTCGGCGCCCCGGTGGCGCTGTTCTGCTCGGTGGACAAGCGCATGGGCCCGCCGCAGTGGAGCGACCTTGGCATGTATCTGCAGACGCTGATGCTGCTGCTGAAGGAGGAAGGGCTGGATTCGTGCCCGCAGGAATGCTGGGCGATCTATCCGCAGACCATCCGGGACTTCGTCGGCATTCCGGAAGAGCGCATGCTGTTCACCGGCATGGCGATCGGTTTCATCGATCCCGATGACAAGGCCAATCTGGTCAAGCCGGCGCGGGCGCCCATGGCCGATTGGGCGGCCTTCCACGGGATGTGATCCCGCTCTCCGCCCTTGCCGCCACGCTGCTTTCGGCGCTGATCCACGCCGGGTGGAATCTGTTCCTGAAAGGCTCGGCCGGGGATCGGCTGGTGGATCTGGCGGTGCTGGGCATTGGCGGGTCGCTGTTCGGCTGCGTGTTGATCGCGCTGTTCGGTGCGCCGCTGGATGGGGCGTGGCCGTTCATCCTGGCCAGTTGCGCCATCCACCTTGTCTATTGGACGGCGCTGACCAAAGGCTATGCGGCTGGCGATATGAGCCATGTCTATACCATCGCCCGCGGCATTGCCCCGGCGCTGGTCACCGTTGGTGCGGTGATCTTTGCCGGCGAGGTGCCGGGCCTGGGGCAGGGGTTGGGTGTGGTGGCGATTTCGTTGGGCGTGATGCTGGTGGGGGTGAACCGCGCCGCGCCGCTTGCGGCGACGGGCTGGGCCTTGCTCACTGGGGCGATGATTGCCGGCTATTCACTGGTGGATGCGATGGGTGTGCGGGTGAATGGCGATGTGTTCAGCTACAAGGGCTGGGGGGCGCTGTTCACCTTTCTGCCGGTCAGCCTGTTTGTCATCACTCGGCGCGGCCCGGCGGATTTCCTGGCGGCGGCGGCCGGGCGCTGGCGGCAGGGGTTGATCGCCGGGGCGCTGTCGAGCGCTGGTTTCATGCTGGTGCTGTGGGCCCAGATGCGCGCGCCGATCGGGCCGATCACGGCGCTCAGGGAAACCAGTGTGCTGTTCGGCGCGGCGCTGGCAGCGCTGCTGCTGAAGGAACAGGTGACGCCGCGGCGTTGGGCCGGGGCGGCAGTGGTGTGTGCGGGGGCGATGCTGATCGGCTTTGGCGGTTAGGCTTCTCTGGGGCCCAGCCCCATCAGCTTCCTGGTGCGCGCGATGAAATCGCTGTTGTCGCCGCCGTCCTTCACCGGCGACACTTCGGGCACCTTCAGCCCGCGCTGCACGGCGGGGCGGGCGGCGATGCGGGTCTGCCAGCGGGTGAGGTGCGGGAAGGGGGTGATGTCCACCCCCGTCCAGCCGGCGGTGCGCACCCAGCAGAAATGCGCGATATCGGCGATGCTGTACTCGCCGGCCAGAAAATCCCGGTCGGCCAGCCGGCCATCCAATATGGCAAAGATGCGCTTCACTTCGCCGAGGTAGCGCGCTTGCACGGCCGGCAGTTTTTCCGGCCAATAATGCCCGAACAAATTGGCCTGGCCCATCATCGGCCCCAGCCCGCCCACCTGCAGCATCAGCCATTGCACCGCTTCGGAACGCCGGCGTGGATCGGCGGGCAGCAACTGCCCGGAGCGTTCCGCCAGCCACAACAGGATGGCGCCCGATTCCATCACGGCAAAGCCATCATCAACGATGGCCGGCACCTTGCCATTCGGGTTCAGCTTCAGGAAGGCGGCGCTCTTCTGCTCGCCCTTGGTGAGATCGAGCGGCTGCACCTGATAGGGCAGGCCCACTTCCTCCAGCGCGATGGAAACCTTGTAGCCATCGGGCGTTGGCGCGGTGAAGAGGGTGATGCTCATGGCCACAGCCTACGCGTCTAGCCGTTCGGGTGGAAGTGCTGCCAGATCGCCAGCGCCATCTGGCTGGAAATGCCGGGAGCGCGTTCCAGATCCTCCAGCGTGGCGCCCTTCACGGCGCGGCTGGTGCCGAAGTGCATCAGCAGCGCCTTCTTGCGGGCCGGGCCGATGCCGGGCACCTCGTCCAGCGGGCTTTGGGTGATGGATTTGGCGCGTTTGGCGCGGTGGGCGCCGATGGCGAAGCGGTGCGCCTCGTCGCGCAGGCGCTGCAGGAAGAACATCACCGGCACATTGGGCGGCAGGGTGAATTCGCGGCCGGATGGCAGATAGAAGGTCTCGCGCCCGGCATTGCGGTCCGGCCCCTTGGCGACGCCCACGATGGGCACATCCACGCCCAGTTCGGCCAGCGCGCTCATCACCGCCGAAACCTGGCCCTTGCCGCCATCGATCAGGCACAGATCGGGCCAATTGCCGCTTTCCCGGTCCGGGTCTTCGGCCTCCAGCCGGGCAAAGCGCCGGTGCAGCATCGCCTTCATCATGGCGAAATCATCGCCCGGCGTGATGCTTTCGTCTTTCATGTTGAACTTGCGATATTGGCCCTTCTGAAAGCCTTCCGGCCCGGCCACCACCATCGCACCCAGCGCATTTGTGCCATGGATATGGCTGTTGTCATAAATCTCGATGCGCGCCGGCGGGCCATCCAGTTCGAAGATGTCGGCCAGTTCGCGCAGCAACTTGCCTTGCGTGGTGGTTTCGGCGCGGCGGCGCTGAATGGCCTCTTCGGCGTTGCGCTGGGCCTGTTCCACCAGCTTCTTCGCCGGGCCGCGCTGGGCATGGCGGATATTCACCTTGCGCCCGGCCTTTTCCGACAGGGCTTCGGCCAGCAGGGCGGCTTCGGGCAGGGTGCGGTCGAGCAGCAGCTCCTTCGGTGGCGGCAATTCCTCATACAGCTGGGCGAGGAAGCTCTGCAGCACCTCCGCCTCGTCCACCCCCTCGGTGTGGCCGGGGAAGAAGCTGCGATGGCCCCAGTTCTGGCCGCCGCGGATGAAGAAGATCTGCACGCACATGGCGCTGCCATCTGTGGCCATGGCGATCACATCGGCTTCGCTGGCGGCGCCTTCGGCGTTGATGGCCTGGCTGCCCTGGATGAAGGTGAGCGCCTTCAACCGATCGCGCAGCACGGCGGCGGTTTCAAAGTCCATGGCCTCGGCTGCCTCCTGCATGGCAGCGGCAAGCTTCCTCTGCGCCTCCTGCGTGCGGCCGGACAGGAAGCCCTTGGCATCCTCCACCAGCTCGGCATAGCCGCTGTCGCTGATGCGGCCGACGCACGGGGCGGAGCAGCGCTTGATCTGATAGAGGAGGCAGGGGCGGCTGCGGTTGGCAAAGAAACTGTCCGTACAGCTGCGCAGCAGAAACACCTTCTGCAGCGCGTTCAGCGTGGCATTCACCGCGCCGGCGCTGGCAAACGGGCCATAGTAACTGCCCTTGGCCACCCGCGCGCCGCGATGCTTGGAGATGCGCGGGAATTCATGATCGGCGCGCAGCAGGATGAAGGGGAAGCTTTTGTCGTCGCGCAGCAGCACATTATAGGGCGGGCGATAGCGTTTGATCAGCTGGGCCTCCAGCAACAGCGCCTCGGCCTCGCTGTTGGTGGTGACGATCTCCATGCTGCGGGTTTGCGCCACCATGCGTTGCAGGCGGCGGGGCAGGCGGGTGACCTGGGTGTAGTTGGTCACGCGGTTCTTCAGCGTGCGCGCCTTGCCGACATAGAGGACATCGCCGCCGGCATCGATCATGCGATAGACGCCGGGCCGCAGCGGCAGGGTTTTCACCACGGCACGGATCGTTTCGACACCGCGATCCAGATCGGGCGCCTCCTTGCCGCGCACCGTGTAGGTCTGCGCTTCTTCGGAAAATCGGTCGGGCGTTTCGGTCATGCCCGCTTGCCGATAGCCGGGCTGACATGGCGAATCCACATCTGCCTGCTATGGCGACATCATGATTCGCATCGCGCCGCTGCTCCTCGCCCTGTTCCTGTTTGGCTGCCAAGCGCCGCCCGCCAAGGTCACGGCGGTTCCGCCGCCCGCCGCTGCAATGGCGGCTCCGCCAGTCATCCTGATTTCGGTCGATGGCCTGCGCGCCGATTATCTGCAGCGCGGCGTCAGCCCCACGATCAACGCCCTGGCCGCGCGCGGGGTGACCACGGCCGCGATGCGCCCCAGCTTCCCCAGTCTCACCTTCCCCAACCATTATACTTTGGTCACCGGCCTGCGGCCCGATCGCCATGGCATCGTCAACAACAATATGGACGATCCCGAGCTGGGCCGCTTTGCCCTGTCCCGGCGCGAAGCGGTGGAGGATGCGCGCTGGTGGACCGATGCCGAACCGATCTGGGTGACGGCGGAGCGGGCCGGCCTGCCCACCGCCACCATGTTCTGGCCGGGCAGCGAAGCGGCGGTGCGCGGCGTGCGGCCCGGCCGCTGGCTGCCCTTTGATGGCCAGATGCCCAACACCGCCCGGGTGGCGCAGGCGCTGGCCTGGCTGGATGCCACACCGCGCCCGCGCTTCCTCACCGTCTATTTCGACACGGTGGATCATGATGGCCATGATTTCGGCCCGGATTCGGCCGAGGTGACCAAGGCGGTGGCTGAAGTGGATGCGCGCATCGCCGATCTGCTGGCCGGGCTGCAGGCGCGCGGGATCGATGCCAATATCGTGCTGGTCGCCGATCACGGCATGGCCCAGGTGAGCAATGATCGCCGCATCCTGCTCGATGCGCTGGTCAATCCGGCCGCCGTCAGGCTGGTGGCCGGTGGTGCCGTGGCGGCAATCAATCCGGCGCCGGGGCGCGAGGCCGAGGCCCGCGCCGCCCTGCTGCGCCCGCACCCGCACATGAGCTGCCACGACAAGGCCGATGTGCCGCCGCTCCTGCATTATGGCCGGCACCGCCGCGTGCCCGCCATCATCTGCATTGCCGAATCCGGATGGATGATCTGGCTTGCCGCGCCCACGCCCGAACAGGCGGCGCGGCCGCTGGGCGGCATGCATGGTTATGACCCCGCCCACCCGGACATGGCGGCGGCGTTCGTGGCGGCCGGGCCGGCCTTTCGTGCCGGCGCCGTGCTGCCGCCGTTCGACAATGTGCATGTCCACCCGCTGCTGCTGCGCCTGCTGGGCCTGAAACCGATGGCCACGGATGGCGATGCGGCGGTGCTGGCACCGGCCCTGCGCTGAACTGCACGTTGCGCTTGCGCGCGCGACGTTTTACCCGGCGCGCCTGATGAGCCACGTTCCAAGCCAGACCGCAATCATCACCGGCGGTGCCAAGCGCATCGGCGGTGCCATCAGCCGCGCGCTGGCCGCCGATGGCTGGCACGTGCTGATCCACTGCAACCACAGCCGCGCCGAGGCTGAGGCGCTGGCCGCCAGCCTGCCGCATGCCAGCGTGGTCGCCGCCGATCTGGCCGATGCGGATGCAGCCGCGATCATCATGGCCGCCACGGCCGGCCTGCCGCCGGCCCGCCTGCTGGTCAACAGCGCCAGCCGCTTCGTTTATGACCGGATCGAGGATTTCGCCGCGGACGATTTCGATCTGCACATGGCGGTGAATCTGCGTGCGCCGGCGCTGCTCACCCGCGCCTTTGCCGCCGCCCTGCCTGACACGCTGGCCGAAGCCGCGCTGGTGGTGAATCTGCTCGATGCCAAGCTGGCCAGCCTGAACCCGGATTATTTCACCTACACCTTGTCCAAGATCGGCTTTGCCGGCCTGACCGAGTTGACGGCGCGATCCTATGCGCCGCGCCTGCGCTGTGCCGGCATCGCGCCGGCCGTCACCCTGGTGTCCGGCCCGCAGAGCCGGGAAAATTTCGACGCGGTGCACGCCCTCAACCCGTTGGGGCGCGGCGTCAGCGTGGATGAAATCGTCACCGCGCTGCGCTTCATTATCGCCACGCCCACCTTCAACGCGCAAACCATCGTGCTGGATGGCGGGCAACGCCTGCTTGGCTTGCCGCGCGATGTTGCCCATATGGTTGATCTGTAATGCCTGATTCTGTGCCGCCCCCCACCTTCATCGCCCCGCAGCCGCCCGGCCTGGTGCCGCAGCGCCTGGCGATTCGCACCCGCAAGCTGTTCCTCGAGGATTTCGATGTGCCGGTTGATATCGGCTTTCACGATTTCGAGGTGGGCAGCCCGCAAACGCTGCGGATGAACATCGAAGTGTGGGTGGATGCCGGCCATTTCCCCGCCAGCGACACTGTGGACGAAGCCTGGGATTATGATTTCCTGCGGCAAGCGGTGCTGCGGCTGGTCGAAGGCCGCCGCTTCAACCTGCAGGAAACCGTGGTTTACGCCATTTATGATCTGGTGGCGGCGCGCGATGGCGTGGTGGGCCTGCGCGTGTCCACCCGCAAGCCGGATGTCTATCCCGATTGCCGGGCGGTGGGGGTGGAGCTCTCCAGCTTCTGACCGGTGCGCCCGCACGGGCCCAGGCTGGCCAGCGCATCGCGCCAGTCCCGGGCCAGGGCGGCATCGTCGCCGCCGGCCGCCAGGGGCAGCGTGGCGGGCAGGAAACAGGCCAGACGATACCACAACAGACTGCCGGGCCGCACGGCTTCGGCCGATTCGTCGATGATGTCGCCGCGGGCCACCGCCACTCGGCGCTTTTCGCCGGGGCGGTTCTGCACCACCAGCGTGGCCGGCTTGCCATCGGCGCTGGTCAGGAAAAACTGGCTCTCGCTTTCGCCCGCCACTGTGCCATCGGCGCGGAAGCCGTTGCTCACCCCGGTGATCACCGGCACCTTGCCGGATCGCTGCTCGGCCACGATGGCCCGCACCTGATCAGCCAGCCCCGGATCAAACGCCTGCATGGCGCGATTTGACATCAGCCTTGTGCCGCCACCGGCACCGGGCGCGGCGACAAAGGCCAATATGTCCATGCCCTTGGCCTTGGGTGGCTGGCCTTTCGCATCGGCCGGCGCATCCCACAGCCAGGCCAGTGTCGCACCGCTGGCCTGCGGCGCCACCAGCAGATTGGTGATGTTGGCCGTCACCGCCAGGCGCACCCGGCCGGCTGGCACTGTTCCGGCCGGGCGCGGCAACGGCGCCTGGGCCCGCGTGATGGTGGCGCGCACGATCATCGGCGATGCCAGCACCAGATCGGCAATATCGGCATAGCCAGCCAGCCGGTCGGGGTTGGCCGGCACGGCGCGCGCTGTCACCGCCTGCGCTGCGGCTGGCGCCGATATGCCAGACAAAATCAACAGCATGGGCAGAATCAGCGTGCGCATGGCCGGATGCTATGGAGATTCAGCCGCCAATCGCAACCCGCCTGCCACAAAGTGGGGGGAACAAAGCCCCAACATCGGCCGGCAAACGACGTAGGAGCGGCAAGCAAGGCCACAATGTGGCAAAAAGGCGGTTGCGGCTGCCCCAAGCTTGCGGTTAGAGGTAGCGCCGAGGGATGACGCAGGGTTTGAGGGGGGTCCTCTGTCCGCGGCTTGCCCAGTGACAAGGGAGTGCCAAACCAGCCATGTCGTACATGGACACACCTGGGATGACCAAGAACCGGCAGATCGCGCTGGTGGGCGTCGCCCTCCTGCACGTCCTGCTCGGTTATGCCATCGTTACCGGCTTCGCCATTTCGGTGATCAAGAAGATCGTCGAACCGATCGAAGCCGTGAACGTCGAGGAAGAGGCGCCGCCGCCAGACGAGCCGCCGCCGCCGCCGCCGAAGGAAATGGAAATTCCGCCCTTCGTGCCGCCGCCGGAGGTTTCGATTCAGTCTGACGCGCCGACCAACACCATCACCGTGCAATCGGAAGTGTCGCGTCCGGATCCGCCGCGCGTGGCGCCGCCGGCCCCGCCGGCCGAACCGGCCCCGCCGGCCGTTGCGCCGACGCCGGCCACTGCTCGTGGCCGCGGCAACGTGATCTCCACGGACGATTACCCCAGCGCCTCGCGCGCCGCCGAAGAAGAAGGCGTGGTGCGTGTGAGCTACACAATCGGTGAAGATGGCCGCGTGACGGCGTGCGAAGTGGCAGCAACCAGCGGTTTCAGCCGCCTGGACGACGCCACCTGCAAGATCATCATGCGCCGCTGGCGGTTCAACCCGGCCACCCGCAACGGGCAGCCGGTTGCCGAACGCAAGACCCAGCCGGTGCGCTGGAAGCTCGAAGGCTGATGTTCAACCAATTCCGGTCTGGCAGCCGCCAGCCTGGGCAAATATAATCGAGGGAAGAAGAAAATGCAGACCGAAGCCGCCGCTGGCGAAAATCCTTATGGCCTGATGGCCGCCCTGGAGCAGGGTGGTGTGATCGCTTGGGCCGTGTTCCTGCTGATGGTTGTCATGTCGCTGTCCAGCTGGTTCGTGATCATCACCAAGTATCTGGATCAGCGCAAGATTCTGAGCGAAGCTGCTGAACTGGAAAAGAAGTTCTGGTCGGCCAGCGACATCAAGTCGGGCGCTGCCAAGCTCGACAAGAACTCGCCGTTCCGCCAGATCGTTGATGACGGCCTGCGCGCTTCGGATCACCATGAAGGCCGCCTGACCGACAAGATCGATCAGCACGAGTGGGTGACGATGGCCCTGAACCGTTCGAACTCTGCCATCAACGGCAAGCTGTCCGGCGGCTTCTCGTGGCTGGCTTCGGTCGGTTCAACCTCGCCGTTCGTCGGTCTGTTCGGCACCGTCGTCGGCATCTATCGCGCTCTGATCAACATCGGCCTTGCTGGCCAGGCCTCGATCGACAAGGTCGCCGGCCCGGTGGGTGAAGCGCTGATCATGACCGCCCTGGGTCTGGCCGTGGCCGTTCCCGCCGTGCTGGGTTACAACTGGCTGACCCGCCGCAACAAGGACGTGGCCGATCGCCTGAACAACTTCACGGCTGACGTGCACGGCGCGCTGGTGTCCGGTGCCCGCATTGCGCGTCCGGTTGCTGCTCCCGCTCCCGCCGCTGCGCCTGCCGCCAAGAAGTGATCGGCCCGATCACGACTGAGGAGACAGTCCAATGGCGATGAGCGTTGGAAATGACAAAAGCGATGATAATGCGCCGATGAACGAGATCAACACGACGCCGCTGGTCGACGTCATGCTGGTTCTCCTGATCATCTTCCTGATCACCGTTCCCGTTGTCATCCAGACCGTGCCGCTCACCCTGCCGACGGTGAACAATCTGCCCACCACCACCAAGCCGGAAAACGTGCTGATCTCGGTGGATGGCAATTGTGATGCCTATTGGGGCCAGACCATGGTTCCGACGAAGCAGGAACTGCTCGACCGCGGTGTCGATGCACTGAAGAAGGAAATTGCCCGCCAGGAAGCCCTGGGTGGCAAGATCGAACTTCCCGAAGTGCATATCCGCGGTGACAAGGACGTGGCCTATCGTTGCATTGGTGGGGTTGTCTTCACCATGCAGCGGGCCGGGTTCCTCAAGGTCGGCTTCATTTCCGAGCCGGCTGCGGGCAGCGTGACGCGCGATTTTTGATGTGATCCCGGCAGCCGGCCCCAGGCTGGCTGCCGCGTAAAACAGGAGTATGCCCAATGGGCATGTCAGTTGGTGGGGGCGGCGACGAGAACGCCCCGATGGGTGAAATGAACACGACGCCGTTGATCGACGTCATGCTCGTTCTGCTCATCATGTTCATCATCACGATCCCGGTGCAGACCCACGCTGTGAAGCTGGATCTGCC
>JAIXQY010000059.1 GCA_027485485.1 Sphingomonadales bacterium
CCAATCCGGCCGTGCGCGCGCTCACCCTGGCCGCCCTGCGCCATTTCGTGCGCCATTGCGGCGTCGATGGTTTCCGCTTCGATCTGGCGCCGGTGCTGGCGCGCGGCCCCGGCTTTGCTGCCGATGCGCCGATCTTTGCCGAAATCGCCGCCGATCCCGACCTGCACGACCGGGTGCTGATCGCCGAACCGTGGGACATCGGCCCTGGCGGTTACCAGCTGGGCAGGTTTCCGCCGAACTGGCTGGAATGGAACGACCGCTTCCGCGACGATGTCCGCCGCTTCTGGCGCGGTGATGCCAATCTGGGCCAACTTGCCACCCGGTTGGCCGGTTCATCCGATGTGTTTGGTGCCACCTGCCGCAGTGTCAATTTCCTTGCCGCCCATGATGGCTTCACCCTGGCGGACACGGTCGCCCATGCCGCCCGCCACAACCACGCCAATGGTGAGGACAACCGCGACGGCCATCACGAGAACTGGTCGTGGAACCATGGGGTGGAGGGGCCGACCGACGATCCCGCCATCAACGCTGCCCGCGCCGCCGATCTGCGCGCGTTGCTGGCGACGCTGTTTGCCGCAACCGGAACGATCATGCTCACCGCCGGCGACGAGTTCGGCCGCAGCCAGGGCGGCAACAACAATGCCTATGCGCAAGACAATGAAACCACCTGGATTGATTGGGCCGGGCGGGACCGGGCGCTGGAAGATTTCGTCGCCAGCCTTGCCGTCGCTCGCGCCGCGCGCCGGCCATGGGCCAATTGCTTCCCCGAACCGGGCTGCTGGCTGCGCCCCGATGGCGGTGCGATGACCGTGGCCGATTGGGAGAACCCGGCCGGCGATGGCCTGTGCTATGCACCCGATGCCGATGCCGCCGGCACGCTCCACATTGCCCGCAGCCGACGGGAATTGGGCTGGCGTTGACCCGTCAGCCAAAAATCAGCAAGAGATGGTGCAAAGGCGGCTTGGGATGGCTGCCACGGCAACACGGATGAGGGGATGATCCATGGCGAAAAAGGGCGGCGGCAAGGCTGGCGTGGAACTGGGCGGCGTTGATCTGGGCGGCGCCGATGATCTGGGTGCCAAGGCTGGCGCCGGGCTGAACCCCATTGTTGGCATCGCGCGCGAGGATATTCTTGGCGCCGTCACCATGATGCTGCGCGAAACTGCCGGCAATCCCGCCAACACCTTCAAGCACATGAAGGCCTTCACCAGCGACGTGGCCGATATCATCACGTCGAAATCGACCATCGCCCCCGATCCGAAGGACAAGCGTTTCAGCGATCCAGCCTGGCAGGCCAACCCGCTGTTCCGCATGTCGATGCAATATTATCTGGCCAGCCAGAAGAATCTGAAAAACTGGGTGGGCGAAATGCAGGTGGACGAAATGGAGCGCTCGCGCGCCAATTTCGTTTCGGCGATGATCATGGATTCGCTGGCCCCCAGCAACACGCTGGCCGGCAACCCGGCCGCGATCAAGAAGGCCATCGAAACCGGCGGCCAGTCGCTGGTGAAGGGCCTCAAGAACGCCTATAACGACATGGTCCACAACGATGGCATCGTGAGCCAGGTGGACAAGACGCCGTTCAAGATCGGCGAGAATATCGCCATCCAGCCCGGCGCCGTGGTCCACCGCACCGAAATGCTGGAGCTGATCCAGTATCAGCCAACCACCGATGATGTGCACGAGATCCCGTTGCTGGTGATCCCGCCGCAGATCAACAAGGCCTATCTCAACGATCTGACGCCAGACAAGAGCATGATCCGCTTCCAGCTCAGCCAGGGCCTGCAGCCCTTCCTGATCAGCTGGCGCAACCCCACGATCGAGCACCGCGACTGGGGCCTGAATGATTATGTTAACGAGATCATTGCCGCCATCGATGTGATCTGCGCCATCACCGGCAGCGAAAAGGTCAATCTGTCCGGCGGCTGTTCGGGCGGCATCACCCTGTCCACCCTGCTGTCAAAGTTGAAGGCCAAGGGCGATGATCGGGTGAACAGTGCCACGCTGATGGTGTGTGTGCTGCACCCCAAGCGCGATGACAGCGAAGTGGGCGCGCTGGTGTCTGATCATGGCATCAAGCTGGCGCGGGAGCGTTCGGCCAAGAAGGGCATATTGGAAGGCACCTCGCTGTCGCGCATGTTTGCCTGGTTGCGGCCCAATGATCTGGTGTGGAATTATGTGGTGAACAATTATCTGCTCGGCGAAGATCCGCCAGCATTCGATATCCTGTTCTGGAACAACGACAGCACCAACCTGACCGCCGCGCTGCATTCCGATTATCTGCGGATTTACGAGGAACAGCCGTTCGTGAACCACGGCAAATCCAATATTGCCGATCATGATCTGGATGTGAGCAAGGTCGATTGCGACCTGTTCATCCTGGGCGGGGTGACCGATCATATCACGCCGTGGAAGGCCTGTTACCGTTCCACCCAGTTGTTCGGTTCCAAGAATATCGAATTCGTGCTGTCGCATTCCGGGCATATCCAGGCGATCATCAACCCGCCGGGCAACCCCAAGGCCAAATATTATCGCGCCCCAGACAAGGCCCCGCCGGCCGCCCCGGAAGCCTGGCTGAAACAGGCGCAGGAATTCCCCGGCAGCTGGTGGCCCTTGTGGGCTGGCTGGCTGAAAGAGCGTTCAGGGAACGCCAAGCCGGCGCCAACCGTATTGGGCAATGGCGACTATCCGGCGGGCGACAAGGCCCCCGGCCGTTACGCCTTCGATTGAGAGGATTGTTCATGACGGCCAGCCACCTTCCCGAATATCAGCTGAAACAGGTGGATGGCCGCACATTGCGGGTGGCGCGCTGGCGGCCGGCCGGTGGCGCGTCCAGGCACCGCCCCCTGCTGTTCTTCAACGGCATCGGCGCCAATATCGAATTGATGGCGCCGCTGCCGGAACGGCTGGATGATCGCGAGGTCATCACCTTCGACATGCCGGGGGTGGGGGAATCGCCCGATCCGGTGATGCCCTATCGCCCGTGGATGATCGCCCGCATCGCCAACCAGATCGTGACCGATTTCGGCCACGACAAGGTTGACGTGATGGGCGTGAGCTGGGGCGGCGGCATGGCCCAGCAATATGCCTTGCAATATGGCAGCCGCACCGGGCAGTTGATCCTGGCCGCAACCTCGGCCGGCATGCTGATGGTGCCGGGCAAGCTGGCGGCGCTGTCGAAAATGGCCGATCCGCGCCGCTATATCGATCCGGAGTTCATGCTGAAGAATTTCCGCACGCTCTATGGCGGCGATACCAAGGGTGCCGGCGGCCATGCGGATCGCATCAAGCCGCCCAGCATGATGGGCTATTTCAACCAGTTGCTGGCCATGGCCGGCTGGACCAGCGCGCCGTTCCTGCCGTTTCTTTCGGTGCCCACGCTGATCCTGATGGGCGATGATGATCAGATCGTGCCGCTGGCCAATGGCCATATCCTGCAAACGCTGATCCGCGGATCGAAACTGGAAGTGATCAAGGGCGGTGGCCATCTGTTTCTGGTCAACCAGGCCGATGAGACGATGGCGCTGATCCGGGAGTTTCTGCAACCCGTTGCGGCGGAATCGGTTGCCGCTTAACCCAGCGCGCGCCAGCCGACATAGAGGGCGGTGATGATCACCATCGCGGCAAACAGCCGGCGGGCCAGCGCGGCATGGGCCGCCAGCTTTGGTGCGAGCGGCCGGGCCAATGCGACGCCGGCCAGCCCGCCCACCGCCAGCGCCAGCAGCGCCGGGCCATCGACGCGTCCGGCCACGGCATAGCTGGCCGAGGTCGCCACGCCGAACACCAGCACCGAAAGCAAGGATGAGGCTGCGGCGTTGGCCATCGTCATCCCCGTTGCTGCCATCAGGCCCGGCACGATCAGAAAACCGCCGCCAATGCCGAAGAAGCCGGCGGCAAGGCCGACACCCAAGCCAATGGGGGCGAGTTTCAGCATCATCGGGCCATCCAGCCGCACCGCCGGATCGCCGGTGCTGGCCGCCGGGCGCAGCATGGCCAGCCCCACTGCCAGCATGGCCAACGCAAAACCGCCGAGCAGCGCCTGGCCGTCCACGCGCTGCGCCAGGGCCGCGCCGGCGAGTGATCCCGCGAGACCCGCACCGGCAAACAGGCTGGCGCACGGCCATTTCACCACACCGCGCCGGGCCAGCACCGCCAGATTGGCCCCGGCATTCAGCGCCACTGCCGCCGCGCCGGTGCCGATCGCCACGTGGGGATCGCTGATCCCCACGACATAGAGCAGGAAGGGCGTGGCCAGCACCGATCCGCCGCCGCCGAACAGGCCCAGCAGCAGCGCGATGACCGCGCCGCCAAGGGCCGCAAGGGCCAAGCTGGCGGGATCAAGCATCATGGGATCAGGCCGCCGCGCGGTTCCACGGCATCACCGCCAGCAAGCGGGCCATGCCGCACCAGCCGCTGGCCCCGGCAAAGCTGAGCCCGGCGCCCACGA
>JAIXQY010000054.1 GCA_027485485.1 Sphingomonadales bacterium
GATGTGATCAAGGCCGAAACGCCGGTGCTGGTGGATTTCTGGGCGGAATGGTGCGGCCCGTGCCGGATGATCGCCCCGGCGCTGGAAGAGCTGAACGCCGAGATGGACGGTGTCGAGATCGTCAAGGTCAACATCGATGACAATCCCGAAGCCCCCGGCCGTTATGGCGTGATGTCCATCCCCACCATGATCCTGTTCAAGGGCGGCAAGGCCGTGGCGACGCAGGTCGGCGCGGCCCCCAAGAGCCAGCTCAAGGCTTGGCTTGAAGGCGCGCTGGGCTGAGCCTTTTGATCCTCCCCTTCTGGGGGAGGTGGCGCCCGAAGGGCGACGGAGGGGGCGGGCAAGGCCAGCCCTCGCGAGCCCCCTCCGCCCTGCGGGCACCTCCCCCAGAGGGGAAGGATTTCATTACGCCGGCAGCACCACCTGCCCCAGGCGCGGGAAGTGGACGTGCACGGTGAAGCCGTCCTCCACGTCCCGCGCGATGCTGATGCCGGTTGAATCACAGCGCAACAGGCGGCCGATGCTGGGTGCATCCTTGGTGCCGTCCTGCGCCACGCCCACCATCATGCCGGCACCATAGGGCGCGTCCACCCTGCCGCTGATCGGCGCGGGCGCGGCGGCGCGGGCGGCGGCCATGGCCTCGTCCGCCGTCATCTCCTGCCTCGTGCCATGGCCAAAGCCGGCCATGCGCGCATACCAATCCGCCACGCCGGGCATCGCCAGCATGGCCGCCGCGTTGGCCGCCGCCGTGGGCACCGCCTTCACGAACCAGATATTGCTATAGAGCGCCAGATCGCCCGCCCCCGGCGCATCGCCGCCAATGAAGGCGCGGCCATCGGCCAGCGCTTCCGACAGCCACTGCGCCGCCACCAGCGCCTGCCCGGCCAGATGCGGCGCGGCCCGGCCCAGTGCGGCCAGATCCATGCCGAACCGCGCCTGCCGGTCCTTGATGAAATCCTCCCCCATCATCTCGGGCGTCATCCCGCCCATCGCGGCGCCAACATGGGCGAAGAACTGCGGCCCATTGGCCCAACTGGCCACCAGCTTGTGCAGCGGGCCGAGCGGGGCGGGATAGAGGCTGGGCCCCGGCAGCGCCTCGATCGCCGGCAATATGGCGCCGGTGTCGCAATAGATGTCAGCGCCAATCTGCACCACCGGCGTGCGGCCATAAGCGCCGGTCAGCCGCGTCTGGTCCGGTTTGGGCAGGATGCGCGGGACCAGCAGGCTGCCCCAGGTGAGGCCCTTCACCCCAAAGGCGGCGCGCACCAGTTCGGCAAAGGGGGAGGCTTCATAGTGGTAGAGGATGGGGATCATGGCGGCGATGATGCGCCGGAAATCAGCTCCTCCCCATTCTCTGAATGGGGAGGTGGCGCGCACAGCGCGACGGAGGGGCTTGTGCCGCCAGAGCCCCTCCGTCGCGCTGCGCGCGCCACCTCCCCAAACAAGTTTGGGGAGGAACTGGTTGAGTCAGCTGCGATAATCGGCGTTGATGCTGATATAGCCGTGGGTCAGGTCGCAGGTCCACACCCGCGCCCGGCCGTGGCCAAGGCCCAGGTCCACCGCGATGCGCACCTCCTGGCCTTGCAGATGCGCCGCCACCGGGGCCTCGTCATAACCCGGCACCACGGCGCCGGCCTGCGCCACCAGCGTGTCGCCAAAGCGGATGGCCAGCAGATCACGCTCGGCCGGTTCGCCGGCCTTGCCCACCGCCATCACCACCCGGCCCCAATTGGCGTCGCCGCCGGCAATGGCGGTTTTCACCAGCGGCGAATTGGCGATGCTCATCGCCACGCGCCTGGCCGAGGCATCGTCAACCGCGCCGCTCACCGTCACCTCGATCAGCTTGCTGGCGCCTTCGCCGTCGCGCACCACCAATATGGCGAGTTGCCGGCACACATCGGCCAGCGCGGCGGCCAGCGCATCGGCGCCGGCATCGTCCATGCTGGCCAGCGGCGCATTGCCGGCGGCACCGGTGGCAAAGGCCAGCACCGTGTCTGACGTGCTGGTGTCACTGTCCACCGTGATGGCGTTGAAGCTGGTGGCCGTGGCGGCGGCCAGCATCTGCTGCCACAGGGCCGGCGTGATGGCGGCATCGCTGAAGATGAAGCCCAGCATCGTCGCCATGTCGGGCGCGATCATGCCGCTGCCCTTGACGATGCCGGTGATGGTCACTCGCGCGCCGCCCACCATGGCGCTGGCGGTGGCGGCCTTGGGGAAGGTGTCTGTCGTGCCAATTGCATTTGTGGCGGCCAGAAAATCCGCCTGGCCCAGCCGGGCGTGGGCGGCATCCACCCCGGCCAGCGCCAGATCGACCGGCAGCGGCACGCCGATCACGCCGGTGGAGGCGCTGAACACCTGGCCCACATCACAGCCCAGCCGCTCCGCCACCCGCGCTGCCTGCGCTTCGGCCGCCTGCCGCCCGCTGAGGCCGGTGAAGGCATTGCTGTTGCCGGCGTTGACGATCAGGCCGCGCGCCTGGCCGCCCGCCAGCTTGGCCCGGCACAGTTCCACTTCCGGGGAGGCGCATTTCGATTGGGTCGTCACGCCCGCCACCACCGTGCCGGGGGCCAGTTCCACCAGCGTGACGCAATCGCGCGTCCACGCCTTATAGGCCACGCTGGCGGTGCCGATGCGCACGCCGGCAATGGAGCCAAGATCAGGAAAGGGCAGGGCGAGCGGGGAGCGTTGCATAGGCCCCGCTTTTGCCACCAGATGCGCGCTTGTCCAGTGACAGTCGTGTTGACTCTGCCGCCGCCGCGCATTATCGGCACCTCTCTTTCCGGGCACAGGCAACTGTGGCTCGCCAGAAATCTGTTTTCAGGACGTCGACCAATGAAGCGCACCTATCAACCGTCCAAGCTCGTTCGCGCCCGTCGCCACGGTTTCCGCGCCCGCATGGCCACTGTTGGCGGCCGCAAGGTCATCCAGGCCCGCCGCGCCCGCGGCCGCAAGAAGCTTTCGGCCTGACCTCATGCGCGCGCCGGAGACGATCCGGCAGCGGCGGGACTTTCTGGCTGCCAATCAGGGCCGGCGGGTGCCATCCGCCGGCTTTGTGTTGCTCGTGCGGCAACGCGGTGATGGCAGCGCCCTGATGCGCGCCGGCTATACCGTCACCAAGAAGGTTGGCAACAGCGTGGTGCGCAACCGCCTGAAGCGCCGCCTGCGCGAACTGGTACTGCTCACCTTGCCCACCCACGGCCATGCCGGCGCCGATCATGTGCTGATCGGCCGCGATGCCGGGCTCACCCGCGATTTCGCCCTGTTGCGCGCCGATCTGGAAAAAGCCCTCACCAAGGCCCATCTACCGCCCAAGCCCAGGGTGGAGAATGGCCGATGAAGAACCTGCTGATCTGGCCGATACGGCTGTGGCAGATCACGTTTTCGGCGGTGCTGCCGCCCAGTTGCCGCTTTTCGCCCAGTTGTTCGGCCTATGCCATCACCGCGATCGAGCGCCATGGCCCGGCCAAGGGTGGCTGGCTGGCGGTCCGCCGCATTGGCCGCTGTCACCCCTGGGGGGGTTCGGGCTATGACCCGGTGCCCTGACCGGCTATAGCAGCCGCCGACCGCTTATTCGACTCCACCGACAGCAAGAAGACGGACCCCGCCTTGGCTCAGGACAATCAGACCCCCGACACGAAGAATATCGTGCTTGCGGTGGTGCTTTCATCATTCGTGCTGCTCGGCTGGACCTTCCTGTCCGACC
>JAIXQY010000067.1 GCA_027485485.1 Sphingomonadales bacterium
CCGCCGGTGCCGCGGGCTTGCGCTGGCTCCTCCGCCTCCTGCGCCGCCAGCGGCCACGCGGCCAGCACCAGCCCGACAATCGATATGGCCGGCTTCAACATCTCAATGCCCCCAAGCTGTAACAAAGGCTGATAATGTCCACCTGCAGCCACATGCGCAACCATGTCGCCGCCACCGCCGAAATTGCCGGCGCGCTGTGGCGATGGCCGCGTCATCAGCCGCGTGCCCGGCGCCGCAGGCCAACCGCACCGGACCCTGAAGTATGGCCATTTCGTTCAGGAAAATGATCCGCAGGCTTTTGTGCAGGCCATCTCGACGGCAGCTAGATCATCAACAGAACCAATCAGCCTCACCCTGGCCCTGAACATGTCTGGCCAAATTTCGGCGGCGCGGATCACGTCAGCGCGATCCGCGTCACCTGGTCCATCGAGCACCAATAGAAGTCTTCATTCCAGCCGGGCGAGGGAAACACCACGCCCTGCATGAACCCGCCTGTTTCGACCCGCGCAACTGTCGCGCCGCTGACGATATCGATCAGGACGATCGCTTCGCGGCGCTGATAATCATTCGTGCAAATCAGGCCGCTTTCGGGGAAATGCAGCATGTGGCTGGCGCAGCCCAAACCGTCTTGCCGCCACAGTGGCACAAGCGCACGCGTCTCTTCCTCGAAGCGGAACCCGCAGATGACGCGATTGGCGCTGTCATATGCGATGACAATCTGCCGTGCCTCGTCCCAGAGCGGCGGGTTGGTGATGCTGCCACCCGGCAAACCGCTGGCGTCGATGCTCTGCCAGTCTCCAGCGTCTGCAAGTGCAACGCGGATGAGCCGGTTGGGCGCCTGCGCCACGCCGCGCCCGACCATGCTTGTGCGATAGCGATGCTGGCCGTTGTCCATCAGCCAAAGGTGCCGGTCCCCGATCACAGCGTCCCAGCCATGGCTGCGCTGGCTGTTGCCGATATAGGGGCAGGCCCAGCTGTCATCGCGGCGCAAGGCCGTGCCATCCCAATGATAGCGGGTTATCGTGCGCACACCCACCACATAGACGCTGTTTCCAACGGCGCTGAGCCGCGCCACCGATGGCTCGGCGCAATCGAGCGGCGGACAGGCCATGGTCAGATCGTCCGGATTGATCACACAAAGCTGTGCGGTGGAGCGATCGGACAGGTTCTTCGTTACGATCAGCCCGGAATCGAGGATCACGAAACTGTTATAGGGCTGATCGACCGGCAAGCGCGCTGCCGCGCGGACAGCCAGATCTGCGCGGGCCAGGCGGTGGATGTAGCGCCCATAGACGACATAAAGATCGCCATTGCGGTGGATGGCCATCCCGCCCGGCCAGACCGGGCCGCCGCTGAGGCGCGGGCTGCGGGCGAGAGGGCGCAGCGTCAACTGGTCGATACGTTCGACCTGCGCAGTGGTGGGCAGCCCGATCTGGGATCGCAGCGCCTGATGGGTCAGCAGAAAAACCTCGCCCGGATCGCCGAGCACGGTCATCGTCGTCATCAATCGGCGCCGCGAGGTCGCCGCGAGCCGCAGACCGGCAGGTTCGGCCAGGGCCTGGGGATCGGGAGCCGACTGCAGCCGGCGTGGGCCGCCGTCCTCGCAGGGCCAGTGACCAGGCCAATAGCCCTTCATCGAACCGCGCGGCGGCGGCGCCGCCGGATCAAGACCGCCAATGCCATCACCAACATGGCAGCAACTGGCCACAGTTCGAGCAGCCGCGGGATGAGCAACGTGCGCAATGCATTGGCGAAAATCTGGTCGGGTGCCGTGTAGCCTGCGGGCATCGGCAGCACCTGGTTGGCCCTGGCAAAGGCCACATAGTCGCTTTGCATGACGGCAAGGCGTTCCGGATCGGACCGCGACAAATCCTGAGTCTCGCCCGGATCGACGGTGATATTGTAGAGCTGCCAGCGGCCATCACCATAGGGCGGCAGGTTCTTGACCAGCTTGTAATCACCCTTGAACAACACTGCATTGCCCGACAGTTCATAGCCCAGGGGTTGGTCGGCCGGATGGACCGACGGCGCGCTCCCGGTGAGCATCGGCGACAGGTTCAGGCCGATCATCGGCTCGACACGGCGCCCGCCAAAAACGCCTTGCTGCGGCGTCACCCCGGCCAGCGCCAGCAACGTTGGCGACATGTCGGTGACATGGGCAAAGCCGGTCGCAACCCTTCCACCCCTGATCGCCGGATTGCCCGGCCAGGCCATGATCATCGGCACCCGCAGGCCGCCTTCACTTGCGGTGAACTTGTATCCCCGCAGCGGTGAAACCGACGCGCTGGCAAAGCCCGCCCCCTGCGCGGTGAGCGATCCAGGCCGGCCCTGTTGGGCAATGCTCTGATCATAAAGCATGGTGGCGTTCCACCGGGCGAATGCGCCCATTGCCATCGGATCGGTGGCTTCGGCGCCATTGTCAGACAGGAACACGAAGATCGTGTTGTCATATTCGCCAATGGTTTTCAGGTGCGCCACCAGCCGGCCGATCTCGCGGTCCATCGCCGTGCCCATGGCGGCATAGGCCGCCATCGCCCCGGCGCGTTGCTGCCGTTCCCGCGCCGACAATGCAGACCAGTCGCTGCTGGTCGCCATGGTCACCATGGCCACGCCGGCGGGCATCACGCCGCTGGCCACCGTTCCGGTCCGCCGCTGATTGCGCAGCACCGTCCAGCCCGCGGCATAGCGCCCGGCATAGGCCGTGATATCGGCATCGGGTGCCTGCAACGGTGTGTGGTTGGCGATGAAGTTCACCGACGCCAGAAATGGCCTGCCACTGGCCCTGCCGTCGTCGATATAGCGGATCATCCGATCAACGATCAGGGTGGAGGAATAGAAGCGCGCCGGCAGCTTCGCCGGCCGGCCGTCCTCGCTCCATTCGGTCCGGTCATAGAGCAGCAGATTGGGCTTATCTTCAAAATTGTCGGCGCCGGATTGGGCGAGCGCCAGCGCATGATCATAGCCACGCGCCGTTGGCAGACTGCCGGGCGTGTGACCCAGATGCCATTTTCCGGTGAGATAGGTGCGATAGCCGCCGGCGCGCAGCTGGTCCGCAATGGTCACCACCCGGTTGTTGAGCTGCGCTTCATAGCCGGGCTGGCCGAGATGTTCGGGCGGAATGGTTTCCGGCATGTTGCCCAGGCCGGCACGGTGGTTGATCACGCCCGTCTGCAGCATCGCCCGCGTTGGCGAGCAGGACCCTGCCACATGAAAGTTTGAAAAGCGCACGCCCTTGGCGGCGAGCGCATCGATATTCGGGGTTGCAATCTCGCCGCCGAACGCCCCGACATCGCTGAACCCCCAATCATCGGCAAGCAGGATGACAATGTTGGGGCGCTTCGCCGGCGCCGCCTGAACGCCGGGTGCAAGCAAGGTCAGCAGCGTCAGGGCGGCCCCGATGGTCGCTGGTCGCAGCCGGCTCAATTGTTCGACAGCGCATCAAGACAGAAGGTCTGCGCCAGCAGTGGATCGATGCGTTCGCGCGCGGCTGCATCCAGCGCAGCGTGGCGCGCGCGCAGATCATCCAGGCATTTGGCCTGATATCGGAACACGCCCTGGGTGTAAGGCAGGCCCATGGCGGTGATGCTGAAGCTGGTTTCGCCGGCGGCGATCGCCGCGGCATTGGCCAGCAGGAATGGCATGTAGATCGCTCCCACCTGTTGCAGCCAGGCGGTGATGATCGGCGCGAACGGCGCATCCGGATCATCCCATTCCCCGTCGATGCCCGACATGTCGTCGATATGGAGCAGCCAGCGGAAGCTGTAGGGATAATCCTGACGCATCATGGCTTGCGCCGTGGGATCAACGCCAAGTTGCGACAACTGGCCGAACATCCCGAATTCCGCCAGGCTGGGGCGGGTGCCGAACAGGCAATGGCGATCAACCACATGGGCTTCCAGCGCCGCCAGCAGGGCGCGGGTCGAAGCCTCGATCAACGGGAAATTCCCGCGCGTGCAGCCCACAATTGCCATCCGCCCGACCTGCCGGGCGCGGAACTGTTCGGCAAAGCCCTGGCTTGTCGCCAGCCCGCCGCCCTTCATCGCGTCAAAGGCCAGCCAGCGACTCATCTGGATCTGGTCAACATCCTCCAGCCAGCGATAGCCAAACATCGCCTTGGTCACCCACTCATCGGCAAAATCCTCGATCAGATGGGCAATGAAGGCGCGGGCCGGGTCTGGGGGCACCACCGAACGTTCGGCATGGCGGGCCTCCAGATCATAGATCAGCGGCGTGGAATCATTGTGGAACGTCCCATCGGGATATTCCATCACCGGAATCACCGGCGCCTTCACCTGGGCCAGCGCCCCGCGCGATTCCGCACCATGAACCCAACGGTGGGGAATCTGGCGATAGCGCATCAGCGCCCGCAGCTTCATCGAATAGGGTGAGCCGAGCGCGCCGTTGATGACATACATGCACTGGTGCCTTGTTTCAGGTTGCTGCTGCGGTTCCAGCCCCCGGTATCGATGGCCATTGCCGACTTTGCCGATGCGCTGGCATGTCATTTCGCAGCCACGTCATCAACCTCCCAAAGCCGCTCAGCCGCCGCAAACAGGCAAGCCTGCGATCATGTGGTGCCGCGCACATGCGCACGATCGTGCGGCGCCGGCAGAACGCCGGCTCGGTCTCTTCCCTGTCCGCCGGGGCTTGTGCTGCCGCTGCATTTGACTTTTGTTCAGCTGCCTTCTGGGCGTGCAGCATGCCACCTGCTGTCATCATGGCAAGGCAAACCGCCAACCGGTTCGACGTCTGCATGGCAGCGGAAAAATCCGAACGCACGCGCGGATACCCCCTGTTTGAACAACCGCTACAGTCGACAGCCCCATTGCCGACCAGCGATCGCTCCGCTGCATCCTGCAAACCGGTTCCCTGCTTCGCCTAACCGCAACCCAATATAAATTTAAGGGTGCCTGGTGTTCAGGAGGCTCATGAATGGGAGAAGGCGCCCACATCTTGAGCAAGCCATCGAAGGGATTCTCGCCTGAGGTCTGCGACCGTGCGGTTCGCATGGTTGGCGAGCGCAAGATCGACGAAGGATGCCAACAGCGCAAACATCCAACGACAAAGCTCGGCTGAACTCGCCGTGACGTGACCCCCTGATTTCATCCAGCGGGGATTAGAGCCGGGCCGTAGTTGTTGCGCATGGGCGCGGTGGAAGCAATGGCCTGTGGAGCGGAGCCCGAAGGGCGCAGCGGAACAGG
>JAIXQY010000116.1 GCA_027485485.1 Sphingomonadales bacterium
TCAACCGCTGGGGCGTGTGGACCTTGCTGTTCAGCTGGCTGCCGGTCATCGGCGATGGCTTCACCGTGCTGGCCGGCGCCGCCCGCACGCCGCTGTGGCTGTTCCTGGCGCTGGTCAGCATCGCCAAGGCCGGGCGCTATATCGTGCTGGCGGCGGCGCTCGCTTAACCCCGCAGCCAGCGCCCCAACTGGCTGCCAGCATCGGCCAGCAATGCCGCCGCCGGGCCCTGTTCCACGATGCGGCCCTCCACCATGAAGGCGGCGCGCTCGGCAATTCCCGCGGCCTCGGCCAGATCGTGCGTGACGATGATCATCGGCGCGGCACTGCGGCGGCGCACATCTGCCACCAGCCGCACCAGCGCGCGGCGCACTGGTGGATCCACCGCCGCAAACGGCTCATCGAGCAGCAGCAGATCGGGGCGGCGCGCCAGCGCCCGGGCCAGCGCCACGCGCATCTGTTCGCCGCCGGAAAGCTGCGCCGGCCGCCGCGCCAGCACCGCGCCTTCCAGCTGCATCGCCGCCAGCAGCGCCAGCGCCGCCGCGCGATCGGGCGTGCCCTGCGCGATCATCACATTGGCCAGCGCATCCAGATGCGGAAACAGCCCGCCACCCTGGGCAACCAGCCCCATCCGCCGCCGCCACGCCGGCAGGCTCTGCCAATCCTGCCCGGCCACGCGCACAAGGCCCCGCGCCGGCACCAGCCCGGCAATGGCCTTCAACAGGCTGGATTTGCCCGCCCCCGATGGGCCGACCAGCGCCAGCGTCTCCCCCGGCGCCACGCTGAACGCGGCGTCCACGGCCAGCGGCCCGGCGCGGCTGAGGGCCACCTCCAGCCCCTCAGCCACGTTTGCGGCCCTTCTGTCGGCCCAGCAGGAACAACAGCACCACCGCCCCCAGGCTGATCCCGGCCAGCAACAGCGCCAGCCGGCCGGCGCCCGCCATGTCAAACGCCTGCACCCGATCATAAATCGCCAGAGACAGCGTGGCGGTTTCGCCCGGTATGGCGCCGCCCACCATCAGCACCACGCCAAATTCGCCCAGCGTGTGGGCAAAGGCCAGCACCGCGCCGGTGGCCAGCCCCGGCCAGGCCAGTGGCAGCTCGATCCGCCAGAAGGCCGCCCACGGCGACAGGCCGCAACTGGCCGCGCTCTGCCGCAATTCATCGCCAATGCCGCGAAAGGCCTGGGCTGCCGGCTGCACTGCCAGCGGCAGGTTGACGATGATGCTGGCCAGCCAGATGCCGGCAAAGCCGAACACCAGCCGCCCGCCGGTCAGCGCTGCCCAGCCGCGCCCCAGCGGCGTGTCCGGCCCCAGACCGATCAACAGCGCCAGGCCCAGCACGGTGGGCGGCAGCAGCAAGGGCAGGATCAGCAGCGCCTCCACCAACGGCCGGCCGCGCCACGCCGTCACGCCCAGCCAGCGGCCGAGCAGCACAGCGAGCGGCAGCAGCGCCGCCACCGTCGCCAGCGCCAGCCACAGCGACAGGCGCAGCGCCACCAGATCATCGCCGCTCACGGTTTGCCAAAACCGGCCGCTGCCAGCGCCGCCCGACCTTGAGGCCCGCTGATGGTATCGGCCAGCGCGCGGGCCGCGGGCGCCGCGCCGGGCATGATCACCAATGTCTGCACCAGCGGCGGATGCAGGCTTGGGCTGATTGGCACGACGCGCAGGCCGCCGGCGGCGCGCGCGAGCGGCAGGGCCACGATGCCGGCATCGGCCGCCCCGTTGGTCACAAAGGCCAGCGCCTGGGCAACATTGTCGCCCAGCACCAGTGGGGCCGCGGTGATGCCCGCCCCGGCCAGCACCGCCTTGGCCGCCGCGCCATAGGGCGCATGCGCCGGGTTGGCGATGGCCAGGTGGCGCAGGCGCCCGGCGGCAATTGCGGCCTTCAGGCCATTGAGATCACGGATCGCACTGCCTTGCGGCACCACCAGCGCCAGCCGGCCCAGCGCATAGGCCCGGCGCTCCACCCCCGGCACGGCAGCGGCCAGCCGCTGCGCCAATGCGCTGTCGGCCAGCAGCAGCAACTGGAACGGCGCGCCGTTCAGCGCCTGCTGCACCATCTGGCCGCTGGAACCGAAACTGAGGGTATAGCGCGCGCCGGTGCGCTGCTCCTGCGCGGCCACCAGCGGCGGCAACACCAGCCGCAGATCGGCGGCGGCGGCCACAGGCACCGGTTCGGCTGCCGGCACGGTGATTGGCCACAACAGGGCAAGCAGCAAAAACAGGCGGCGCAACATCCTCACCCTTGTGCCAGCCGCACGCCACAGGTGCAACGCCGCTCCAAAGCCGCTAAGGCCAGCCGCTATGAGCCGTCACGATCCCGTTGAGCCCTTTCACGCCATCAGCATTTCGCGCCTGGCCCGCCAGTTGGAGGCCGAAGGCCGCGATGTGATCCATATGGAGTTTGGCCAGCCGTCCACCGGCGCGCCGGCTGCCGCCATTGCGCGGGCGCAAGCCGTGCTGGCCAGCGATCCCGGCAGCTATTGGGAGTCAGATGCGCTCAAGGCCCGCATCGCCCGCCTCTATCAGGATCGCCACGGCCTTGAGCTCAATCCAGAGCGTATCATCCTGTCGTGCGGGGCGTCGCCGGCGCTGGTGATGGCGCTCACCTCCGCCTTCCGGCCCGGCGAAGTGATCGCCATGGCCCGGCCGGGCTATGTCGCCTATCGCAACAATGTGTTGGCGCTGGGCATGGTCCCGCTGGAGATCGCCTGCGGGCCGGAAAGTCGCTATCAGCTCACCGCGGCGCATCTGGCGGCGCTTGATCCGGCACCGGCCGGGGTGATCATCGCCAGCCCGGCCAACCCCACCGGCACGGTGATCAGCACTGATGAACTGGCCGCCATCGCCGCCGTGTGTGCCGAACGCGGTATCCGCATCGTGTCGGACGAGATTTATCACGGCCTGTCCTTCGTCGGCCCGGTGGCGAGCGCGCTGGAGTTCGCCCCCGATGCGCTGGTGGTGAACAGCTTCTCCAAATATTTTTCCATGGTCGGCTGGCGGCTGGGCTGGCTGGTGGCGCCCGATGATCTGCTGGGATCGGCGCGGGCCCGCATGGGCAATCTGTTCCTCACCGCCCCCAGCCTGTCGCAACATGCCGGGCTGGTGGCGATGGACTGTGTGGACGAGCTGGAAGCCCATGTTGCCCGCTATGCCCGCAACCGGCAGTTGATGTTGGATGCGCTGCCGGCGCTGGGGCTGACGCGGATCGCGCCGCCGGATGGGGCCTTTTATGTCTGGGCCGATGTCCGCCATCTGACCGACGATGTGATGGACTTTGCCCGCCAGCTGTTGATCGATACCGGCGTGGCGACCGCGCCGGGCATTGATTTTGATCCGGTGGAAGGCCGGCATTTCCTGCGCTTCAGCTTTGCCGTGGACACGCCGTTGGTGGCAGACGCGATTGCGCGGATGACGCCGTGGTTTCAGGCGCGCCCTTAACTCCCCTCCCGCGCGCGGGAGGGGCTGGGGGTGGGCCTTTGCCTTTGAAACCAGGTGTGGGGACTGTGGCGCGACCCACCCCCGACCCCTCCCGCATGCGGGAGGGGAGGATCACTCCGCCGGCACCATGCGGCGGCCGGCGTGGGCGCGCAGGAACAGCAGCGCGGTCAGCCCCACGAACACCAGCGACACCATGAACGGCGCGCCGGGGGCATAGATGGCCGCGTCATCCGCCGAGAAGCGTGCGAACACGGTCGTCATCAACGGTGGGCCGATGATGGTGGACAGGCTCTGGATGGACGACACCGCGCCCTGCAATTCGCCCTGTTCCGATGCCGCCATTTCGGCCGACATCAGGCCCTGCAGGCAGGGGAACACCAGGCCCTGGCAGGCCGAAACCGCGATGCCGACATAGACCAGCCAGCCCACATCGGCCAGCGCATAGCAGCTGTATCCGGCCACAGCCGAGGCGATGCCCAGCGCGATGATGCGGCGCTGGCCAAAGCGCGGGATCAGCTTGCGGCCCAGAAAGCCCTGCACGAACGCGCCGGTCACGCCCACGGCGGCCAGGCTCCAGCCCACTTGTTCGGGGTTCCAGCCATAGCGCAGCTGGCCGTGATAGGACCAGATCGAGTAAAGCGACTGGTAGGACAGGGTCCACACGAACACGGTCGCGGCCAGCATCAGCACCACCGGATGGGCCGATTTCAGCCGCAGCAGCGCGCCAACGGGATTGGCCCGGCGCCATTCAAAGGCGCGGCGGCGTTCCGGCGGCAGCGATTCGGGCAGCACGATCAGGCCATAGATCAGATTGGCCACCGCCAGCCCGGCGGACACCAGAAACGGCACTTCATTGCCAAAGCGGGCGACAAAGCCGCCCAGCGCCGGCCCGATGATGAAACCAAAACCAAAGGCCATGCCGATCACGCCAAAATTGGCCCCGCGCTTTTCCGGCGGCGTCACATCGGCGATATAGGCATAGGCGGTGGGGAAGGTGGCCCCCGTGATGCCGGCGACCACGCGCGCCGCCACCAGCCACCACAGGGTGGGGGCAAAGGCCATCACGACATAATCGGCCGCAAAGGCCGCCAGGCTGGCCAGCAGCACCGGGCGGCGGCCAAAGCGATCGGACAGGCCACCGATCACCGGGCCCATGACGAACTGCACGCTGGCATAGAGAAAGGCGATCCAGCCCGACACTTCGGCGGCATGGGCCAGGGACTGGCCCGAAAGCCGCATGATCAGTTGCGGGAACACGGGGATCACGACGCCAAAGCCGATGGCATCGATCAGCACGGTGACAAAGATGAAGGTGAGCGCGCGATTCACGCGGCATTCACCTGGCGGACCCGGTTCATGGACTGGCCGATAGCGGCTTTTTGGGCTTTCGCCCATAAGGTAACGCGCCGGGGTTGCATGGGTGCGTCAAAATGTGTTTTGTGCAGGCGCGAAGGAAGCGACCCGATGTCCGTGCTCAAGATGATCTTCACCTGGTGGAATGGCCCCGGCCTTGGCACCCGCATCTTCACCGCGAGGAACGGCGAGGAAGTGGGCCGCGATGATCAGGGCAATATCTATTACCGCTCCGGCATTGGCGCAGGCCAGCGCCGCTGGGTGATCTACAACGGCGAACCCGAAGCCACCCGCATCCCGCCGGAATGGCATTTGTGGATCCACAAGACCGTGGCCGAACCGCCGAGCGTGAAGCCGCCGGTGACTCGCGCCTGGGAACGTGGGTGGACGCAGAATGCCACCGGCACGGCGCTGGCCCACAGCCCGCGTGGCGCGCTGATTGCCGGGGGCAGCCGCGCAGCCGCCACCGGCGATTATCGCGCCTGGTCACCCGACGCCTGATCGGGTCATGGCCGGCACGCTGAAAGACAATCTGGTTGAAGCGCTGATCGGCCTGTTGGTCGTCGCGCTGGCGCTGGGCTTTGTCGGCTATGCCTGGGCCCGCACCGGGGCCGGCGAAGGCGATGGCGGCACCGTGCTGCTGGCGCGCTTTCCCAACATCGCCGGGGTGAGCCTGGGCACCGATGTGAAGGTGGCCGGCGTGAAGGTGGGCAAGGTGGTGGCGCTGGAGCTTGATCCGGCGTCCTATCAGGCGGTGCTGAAGGTTTCGGTGGATCGCGGCTTGAAGCTGCCGATCGATTCCTCGGCGGCGATCACGTCGGAAGGGCTGCTGGGCGGCAATTATGTCGCGCTCACGCCCGGCGGCGATACGGCGATGTTGAAGGACGGCGAGGAAATCGTCGAAACCTCGGGCGCGCCCGATCTGATGGGCCTGATCGGCAGCGTGGTGAACCGCAGCGGCGGCGAGGCGCCGGCCACAGATGCTGCGCCGAAATAAACCCGTTTTTCTGGCGTTGCTGGTTTCCGGGCCGATTTGGGCACAGGAACCTGCCAATGCGCCACCGGTTCCGCCCAAACCGGCCACCGCAGCCCCGAAACTGGCCACCGTTACCCCGGTGAAAGAACGAATTCTGCTGATCGGTGCGCTGTCGAAACGCACTGGGCAGAGCCGCAGCTTCAGCCTGAAACCGGGGCAATATGTCGATTTCGCCGGCATCCGCATCACTGCGCGCACCTGCGAGACAACGCCGCCGTGGGAACGGCCCAGGCTGGACGGGGCCTTCCTGCAAGTGGATGAAAAGCTTGGCAGTTCGCCGGCGCGGCGGGTGTTTTCAGGCTGGCTTTATGCCCAGACCCCCAGCCTGAACGTGATGGAGCACCCGCGTTACGACGTCTGGCTCAAAAGCTGCACAATGCGCTTCCCCGAAGGACCCGCGGTGGCGCCAAGCCCTTCATCATCCACGAAAAAATCGCCTGAGCCAACCAGCGCCGCCACCAGCTGAGCCCGATACTCCTTGGCCGAAATCTCGATCGCGCCAAAGCCGGCGAGGTGATCGGTGAGAAACTGGGTATCCAACAGGGCAAAGCCGCCCAGCCGCAGCCGCGCCACCAGCGCCGCCAGGCAGCATTTGCTGGCATCGCGCACCCGGGTAAACATCGATTCGCCGAAGAAGGCCCGGCCCAGCCGCACGCCATAGAGGCCGCCGGCCAGTTGCCCGTCGGCGGTCCACGCCTCCACGCTGTGGGCGTCGCCGCGCCGGTGCAGGGCCAGATAGGCTTCGGAAATCAACGGGTTGATCCAGGTCTCATTGCGACCCGGCGCGGCCTGTGCGCAGGCGCCCAGCACCTCGGCAAAGGCCTGATCGACGGTGAAGCGGAAGCGTTGCTGTTTCAGCACCTTGGCCAGGCTGCGCGGCAGGTGGAAGCCATCCAGCGGCAACACCCCGCGCCGCTTGGGCTCCACCCAGAACACATCGGTGCTGTCGGCACGTTCGGCCATCGGGAAAATGCCGCTGGCATAGGCGCGCAGCAGCATGTCGGGATCAAGCCGATGAACAAGCGGGCGGCTCATACGCCAGAATTTGCGCTGCTCACGCGGCTATGGCCAGAGGGGATTTCCCTCAGGCCCCACCCGCTTCGGCTTTTGCCGCTTCGGCCTTGGCGGCCAGCCAGCGTTCCAGCCACTTGATCGAATAATCCCCGTTCTGGAAATCCGGGTCCTCGATCAGGGCCTGGTGCAGCGGAATGGTGGTTTTCGGCCCGTGGATCACGAACTCTTCCAGCGCACGGCGCAGGCGCATCAGGCATTCGTCGCGGGTCGCGCCATAGACGATCAGCTTGGCGATCAGCGAATCATAATAGGGCGGAATGCGATAGCCATCATAGAGCGCCGAATCGACCCGCACATGCAGGCCGCCGGGCTGGTGGAAATCGGTGACGCGGCCGGGTGAGGGCGCAAAGCTCGCCGGATCTTCGGCGTTGATCCGGCATTCGATGGCATGGCCTTCGAAGTGGATCTGATCCTGGGTCACGCTGAGCGGCAGGCCGGCGGCAACACGGATCTGTTCGCGCACCAGATCAAGCCCGGTGATGGCTTCGGACACCGGATGTTCCACCTGCAGGCGGGTGTTCATCTCGATGAAGAAGAATTCGCCATTTTCCCACAGGAATTCAATGGTGCCGGCGCCGCGATACTTCAATTTGGAAATCGCCTGGCGCACCACTTCGCCCATGCGGGCACGCTCATCAGCGCCCAGCGCCGGGGACGGGGCTTCTTCCAGCACCTTCTGGTGGCGGCGTTGCAGGGAACAGTCGCGCTCGCCCATATGGACTGCGCCGCCCTGGCCGTCGCCAAACACCTGAAATTCGATGTGGCGCGGTTCGGAAAGATATTTTTCGATATAGACGGTGTCGTCGCCAAAAGCGGCCTTGGCTTCGGATTTGGCCTGGCTCACCAGCGCCGGCAGGCTGGCGGCATCGGGGATCACCTTCATCCCGCGCCCGCCGCCACCGGATGCGGCCTTGACCAGCACCGGGTAGCCGATGATCTCGGCCACCGCCAACGCCTCTTCCATGCTTTCGATGGGGCCATCGCTGCCCGGCACCAGCGGCAGGCCCAGGGCAGCGGCGGTGCGCTTGGCCTCCACCTTGTCGCCCATCTTGCGGATATGTTCGGGATCGGGCCCGATCCAGGTGATGCGATGTTTCTGAACAATCTCGGCAAAACGGGCGTTTTCGCTGAGGAAGCCATAGCCGGGGTGGATGGCATCGGCCTGGGCGATTTCGGCCGCCGAAATGATCGCCGGGATGTTGAGATAGGATTCGGCTGCCGAAGGCGGGCCGATGCAGATGGCTTCATCGGCCAGCCGCACGTGCATGGCATCGGCATCGGCGGTGCTGTGCACGGCAACGGTGCGGATGCCCATTTCGCGGCAGGCGCGGTGAACGCGCAGCGCAATTTCGCCCCGGTTGGCGATCAGGACCTTCTTGAACATCGGTGCCGGCTTACTCAATGATCACCAGCGGCTGGTCATATTCCACCGGCTGCTCGCTGCTGACCAATATGGCTTTCACCACGCCGGCCCGGGGGGCGGTGATCGGGTTCATCACCTTCATGGCTTCGATGATCAGCAGCGTATCGCCCTGCTTCACCGTGGCGCCTTCGGTCACGAAGGCCGGCGCACCCGGTTCCGGGGTGAGATAGGCGGTGCCGACGATCGGTGATTTCACCGTGCCGGGATGGTTGCGCACATCATCGCTGCCCGGCGCGGCGGCCGGGGCGGCCGCGGCTGGCGGCGGTGCAGGCCAGCCACCCTGGGGCGCGGCCGGGGCATAGCTGGGCGCAGCAGCCGTCATGGTGACGGTGGCCGCAGCGCGCACAACGCGAATCACCCGGTCCCCATCCTTGACCTCGATCTCGGTCAGGTTGGACGCGTCCAGCATCTCGGCCAGTTCGCGCACCAGGTTGGTATCGACAGAAATTCCAATGGTTTCCGGCATGGCGGCCCCGTTCATTGCCCCTTGAAAGCGCGCATCAATGCCGCAAAGCCGCAGCCGCGTCCAGCGCCAGCCGATAGGATGCGGCGCCAAAGCCGGAAATACTGCCCTTGGCTGCCTTGGCGACAAAGCTGATGTGGCGGAAATCTTCGCGGGCATGGGGGTTTGACAGATGCACTTCAATCACCGGCACGGCGATGCCCTTGATGGCATCATGGATGGCAATGCTGGTGTGGGTGAAGGCGCCGGCGTTCAGGATCACCGCCAGTGCCCCGCGTGCGCCGGCTTCGTGCAGCCAATCGACCAGATGGCCCTCGTGATTTGATTGGCGGATATCCACTGCCAGCCCCAGCGCCTGGGCCTGATCCTCCAGCCGGGCGGCAATATCGTCCAGCGTGTCGTGGCCATAGATCTGCGGTTCCCGGCTGCCCAGGAGGTTGAGATTGGGCCCGTTCAGCACCATCACCAGCGGCGTTTCAGTCATGCGCCATGGCAAAGCACGAAGGCCGGTGCGGCGCAAGGCATGGCGATGGCTTGCCCGGCCCATCTGATTGCGCGATGGTAACATGGATTTACCGAACGGGTCGCACCAATCATGAAGATCATCATCGGCAACCGCACCTATTCCAGCTGGTCGCTGCGCGGCTGGCTGGCCGCCAAACAGAGCCTGTTGCCGTTTGAAACCGAGTTGCGGGTGATGGATTCGCCCGAATGGATCACCGGCGAAGCCAAGGCCGACATGCCATCGGGCAAGGTGCCGGTGCTGTGGGATCATGGCGAGCCCATCTGGGATTCGATGGCGATCCTGCTGCATCTGGCCGACAAGGCCGGCCACGACCGTTTCTGGCCGCGCGACGTGCCGGCCCGGGCCTTGGCCTATGCCATGAGCGCCGAAATGCATTCCGGCTTTGCCCCGCTGCGCAGCGCCTGCCCGATGGATTTGCAGCATCATTATCCCGATTTCGTTCCTGCGCCCGAAGTGATGGCCGATGTGCGCCGGATCGAAAGCCTGTGGGAACAGGCACTGAACCGCTTTGGCGCCGACACGGGTGAGCCCTGGCTGTTCGGCCGCTTTGGCGCGGCGGATATCATGTTCGCGCCGGTGTGCACCCGCATCGATAGCTATCATCTGCCGGTCAGCGCGACGGCGCGGGCCTATGTCGATCGCGTGCTGGCGCACCCGTTCATGGCCGAATGGCAGGCCGAGGCCATGGCCGAAACCTTTGATTTCACCCGATATGATGTGCCGGGTGGGGTGAAACGGGCGTGACCAGCACAAGCCGGCCCCACCAACCAAGCCCGCTTGGCCCCCGTATTGCCCGTGCAACGCTGGCAGCAGCGTTGCTCGTGCTGCTGGCCGGGCCGCTGCTGAATGCCGGGCTGATCGGCTGGCAGCTTGCGCTGGGGATTTTTGCCGGCGCGGCCGTGCTGGCCGGCATCGGCGCCCTGCTGTGCCTGTGGCGGCTGTTGCGGCGGCGCGGCGGGCTGGTGACGGTGATTGCGGCGGCGGCCGGCATTGCTGCAGCCACCATCCCCATCGGCACGGTGATGATGGCGGCCGACAAGCCGGCAATCAACGATATCAGCACCGATACCGCCAACCCGCCCGTCTTTGTGGCCATCGATGCCAGCGTGCGCGGGCCCGATGCCAATCCGATCGAATACAACCCGGCCTTCGCGCCCGAACAGTCGCGCGCTTATCCGCAAATCCGCCCGCTCGATCTGCCACTGCCGCGTGACCAGGCGTTCAAGTTGGCGCTGCGGGCCTGCAAGGGCTGGGACATCATTGCCAGCGATGCCGAGCAGGGCCGCATCGAGGCGGTGGCGCGGGTGCCCTGGTGGGGCTTTCGCGATGATATCGTCATCCGTTTGACCAGCATAAGCGGTGGCACCCGCGTGGATATCCGCTCCAAGTCCCGGGTGGGGGAGGGCGATCTGGGCGTCAACGCGCGGCGCATCAGCGCGTGGCTTGACCGGCTGGCGGCGTCCGTGCGCAAGGCCGGCACATGACGCCTGATCCTGCTGATCCCATTGCCCTCACCCAGGCCCTGATCCGCTGCCCCAGCGTGACACCGGCCGATGAAGGCGCGCTCGGCGTGCTGGAACGCGCGCTGGCCGGCCTGGGCTTTGCCTGCACCCGCCTGAAATTCGGCCATCCGCCCGATGGCCCGGTGGAAAATCTGTTCGCCACGCTGGCCGGCAGCAACCCCGGTCGGCATTTCGCCTTTGCCGGCCACAGCGATGTGGTGCCCGTGGGCGACATGGCCGGCTGGAGCGAGGACCCGTTTGCGGGTGACATCCGCGACGGCTACATCGTCGGGCGCGGCGCGGCTGACATGAAGGGCGCGCTGGCTGCCATGGTCGCCGCCACGGCGCGCCACCTGGCAGCGGGGCCGCTGGCGGGCCAGATCAGCTTCATCATCACCGGTGACGAGGAAGGCCCGGCGACGTTCGGCACGACGATGATGCTGGATTGGATGGAGCAAAACGGCCTGGTGCCCGATCTGTGCCTGGTCGGCGAACCCACGTCGCAACACGCGCTGGGCGACATGATGAAGATCGGCCGGCGCGGCAGCCTGAATGCCTGGATCACGGTGAACGGCGCGCAGGGGCACGTCGCCTACCCGCAGCGGGCGGACAATCCCATCACCCGGCTGGTGGCCATTCTGGCCGAACTGAAAGCCCGGGTGCTGGACACGGGCAACAACTGGTTTCAGCCGTCCAACCTGGAAATCACCGATCTGGCGGTGAGCAACCCGGCCACCAACCTGATCCCGGCGCAGGCCCGCGCCCGCATCAACATCCGCTTCAACAACGAGCACACCGGCGCCGGCCTGGCCGACTGGATCCGCAGCGTGGTGGCCGCGCAGGCGCCATCGGCGCAGGTGGAGGTGAAAATCTCCGGCGAAGCCTTCCTCACCGAACCCGGCGCGCTCTCCACGCTGGTCAGCACGTCTGTCTGTGACGTGACCGGCCGCAGCCCCGAGCTCTCCACCAGCGGCGGCACATCGGATGCGCGCTTCATTCGCCGCCTGTGCCCGGTGGTGGAATTCGGCTTGCCCGGCCAATCAATGCACAAGGTGGACGAACATGCCGCCGTGGCCGATATTGAAGGCCTGACGGCGATCTATACCACGCTGCTGGCCAAATCATTGCCGGCCTGAAGGGGAGAGACTGATGACGGATTTCACCCTTTCCCGCCGGCATATGCTGGCCGGTGCTGCGGCGCTGGCAGCGGTGCCGGGCGGTGCGCAGCCTGCTGTGGTGCCCGATGATGCCACCGGCCTTGCCGCGCGCATCCGCAGTGGCGAGCTTTCGGCGCGCGATGCCGTGCTGGGCGCGCTGGACCGGGCCGAGGCGGCGCAGGCCCGGTTGAATTTTGCCACGCTGATCGATCGGCCACGCGCCATTGCCGCCCTGCCGGCCGATCCGCGCCAGGCGGTGATCCCCACCTTCATCAAGGATCTCAACGATTTCAAGGGCTGGCCGACGCGCAACGGCAGCAGAGCCTTTGCCAAGGCCCCGCCGGCAATGGCCAACGAAGCCTTTGTGGATGCCTTTGCCCAGATGAACACGCTGCCCATCGGCAAGACGGCAACGCCCGAATTCGGCCTGATGTGCGTGACCGAGCCGCTGTCGAGTGGCATCACCCGCAACCCGTGGAACCCGGATTTTTCGCCGGGTGGCTCATCGGGCGGCAGCGCGGCGGCGGTGGCGGCCGGTGTGGTGGCGATTGCCCATGCCAATGATGGCGGCGGTTCTATCCGCATCCCCGCCGCGCTCACCGGGCTGTTCGGCTTCAAGCCCAGCCGCGGGCGCCTTGCGGGGCAGAAAAAGGCTGATGATCCCGGCGAGATTGCAGTGGATCATGTGCTCACCCGCAGCGTGCGCGATGCCGCCCTCACCATGGCCGCCCTGCAAGGGCCGGGGGCCGAGGGGCTGGGAGCGCCTGTGCCGCGCCTGAACGGCCCGGCGGGCCAGCGCCTGCGCATCGGCGTCATCACCGCCACCGCAGATGGCACCGTGCCCGACGCCGAAGTGACGGCCGGTATCGCTCGCACCCGCACCCTGCTCACCGGCATGGGCCACAGCGTCGCCGATGCGGCCTGGCCGTTCAGCGCGGCGGATTTCGGCCGCGATTTTCTCAGCTTCTGGTCGTTTGGCGCGGCGCAGTCTGCCGCCTTCGTGGGCAAGGCCCTGGGGCCTGATGCTGTGGCCCTGCTGGAACCGCTCACCCGCCATCTCGCCGCCCAAGGGGCCGCGCTGGCGCCGGCCGATGTGCAGGCGCTTATTGGCCGCATGCTGCGCTATCGCGCCGCCTATGATGCCAGTTTCCGCGATTATGATGTGCTGCTCACCCCGGTGCTCACCCGCCATGCCGTGCCGATCGGCCTGTTGGCGCACAGCCGGCCGCCGGCCGAGGTGGTGGCCGACATGATGCGGCTGGTGGCCTATACGCCGGTGCAGAACATGGCCGGCGCCGCCGCGATGAGCGTGCCGATCATGACCGCCACCAACGGCCTGCCGCTGGGCATGCATTTTGCCGCCCGGCGCGGCGACGATGCGCTGCTGCTCGATCTGGCCTTCCAGTTGGAAAAGGCCGCGCCGTGGGCGCAGCGCCGGCCGCCGATCTGGTTCGGAAATCCTGCCTGATCCCGGCCGGATCGGACGCTTCATGATGGCAGGCGGCACGGCGGCCACTATGGCCCTGCTGTGGAGCAACGTCCCGCTCTGATCGGGCTGGCCTTGCCGCGTCGCGCTGGGGCCGGCACAGTGGGCGCATGTGCAATCTCTATGCGCTCACCTCGGCCCAGCAGGCGCTGCGCGATCTGGCGCGCGCACTCGAGCTTGGCCCGGTGGATGATCAGCTGGGCAATATGCCCATCTTGTCAGGAATTTATCCCGACACCGAGGCCCCCATCATCGGCCTGGGGCGGGGGGAGGCGGCGGGCCCGGTGCTCAAGCTGGCGCGCTGGGGCATGCCCAGCCCGGCCTTTGCGCTGGCCGGCAAGAGCGTGGATCGCGGCATCACCAACATCCGCAACACCGCCAGCCCGCACTGGCGGCGCTGGCTTGGCCCCGGTCACCGCTGCCTGGTGCCCTTCACCCGCTTTGCCGAACATGTGAAGGCGCCCACGGGTTTTCAGCCGCTGTGGTTCGGCAAGGCAGAAGAAAGCCAACATCCACAATGCTTTGCCGGCATCGCCACCCGCTGGACCGGCATTCGCCGCAAGGCGGAAGGCGAGGTGACACTCACCCTGTTCGGCTTTCTCACCTGCGATCCCAACACCGATGTTGCCCCCCACCACCCCAAGGCCATGCCGGTGATCCTGACGGACCCGGCCGACATGCGCCGCTGGCTCACGGCCGACTGGTCACAAGCCGCCGCCCTGCAGCGCCCACTGGCGGATGGGGCATTGACTATATTGGGTTTTTTGGAGAACGCCTGAGGCCACATCGCCCGCGCCAAACCCCAGCAAGAGGGTTCGGCAGGCGCAATATAGTGGCGGAGTCGGAGGGATTCGAACCCTCGGATCCGGTTACCCAGATCGGCAGTTTAGCAAACTACTGGTTTCAGCCACTCACCCACGACTCCGAGCGAGGCGGAGGCTATAGCCATGCTGGCCATGGCTTGGCAACAGCCATTCGGTTGCGGGCTTGCTTATCGCGAAGGCCTATGGCCAATCCGGCTCAGCCCCGGTTCATCAACAGGCGGGCATTCGGGGCAAATATGCAGATCAGGCAGCAAAGGGTGACATGATGGTGGCAAGATTGGCCGTGTTGGTGGCAACAATGCTGGTGGCGGTGCCGGCAGCTGCCCAGGCGGTGGCACCGGCTGCCGCGCCGGAAGCGCCGCCCGCTGCTGCGGCCCCGGCTCCCCCCGTCGCGGCCCCTGTTCCCCCCGCCAAACCGCCGACCTATGCCGAAACCGATGTGCTGGGCGCGGCGGAAGGCGTGTTCGGCAAAGGCGCCGAAGGCCTGGCCGACATTGTGCGCAAAACCTTCAAGGATCGCGGCCAGCCCAACGCCTATATCGTCGGCCGCGAAGCCGGCGGCGCCTTCATCATCGGCGTGCGCTATGGCTCCGGCATGCTCTATCACAAGGTGGAGGGGGACCGGAAAGTCCATTGGACCGGGCCCAGCGTCGGCTTCGATATCGGCGGGGATGGATCGAAGGTGTTCGCCCTCGTCTACAACCTCAACGACACCGAGGATCTTTATCGCCGCTATCCTGCGGCCGAGGGCAAGGCCTATGCCATCGGCGGCTTCACCGCCAATTATCTGCAGCGCGACAATATCGTCATCGTGCCGATCAAGCTGGGCGTTGGCTGGCGGCTGGGCTTGAACGCCGGCTATCTGAAGTTCAGCAAGAAGGGCAAGGTTTTGCCGTTCTGACCGGCGTTACCGGAAAATCCCCACCGCCAGTTCCGCCCACACCAGCGCCAGCGCTGCCACCACCAGCACCGCTCCCCTGCGGCGCCAGCGCCGGCGCGGCAGGCGGGCGGCAACCTCAAGGCCAAAGCCGGCCAACCCCAGCAGCAAGGCCGCGGCCACGAAGTCGCCCGCGCCCCAGTTCACTTCTGTGGTGAAGATCATGGCCACCGCCGGCACCAGCAGCACGGCCGCGGCCAGGCACCAGCCGAGGCGGCGGCCGGTCAGCGTCGGCAGGCTCATGGCGCCGTCGCCACCGCACCCACCAGCGGCAGGCCCGCCGCCAGACGGCCGATATTTTCCACCAGCCGCTGCATGATCGCCCGGTTGATATCGGGGTTGGACCAGCTGATGTGCGGCGTCACCTTCACGCGCGGATGGCCGATCAGGCGGTGGCCGGGCGGCAGCGGTTCCGGATCGGTCACATCCAGGCTGGCCCACAGCCGGCCCCGGTCAAGCTCGGCCAGCAACGCCTCCTGATCGATCAGGCCGCCGCGGCCGACGTTGATGATGTGCGCATCACGCTTCATCTGCGCCAGCCGGCTGGCATTGATCAGATGCTGGGTGGCCGGCGAGATCGGCGCGGCCAGCACCAGATGGTCGGCGCGGGCCACCACATCGTCCAGCGGCGCGGTGCTGATCCATGCGTCGGGCGATGGCGCGGCACTGGCGCGCGCCGCGATGATCGTCATGCCAAAGCCATGGGCCAGATGGCCCACGCGCCGGGCGATATTGCCCAGCCCCACCAGCCCCAGCGTGCGGCCGTGCAGCAGGGCCAGCGGCTGGCCGATGAACAATTGCCGATCCGGCCAGGCATCGCCGGGTTTCAGCGTCACAGCGGCCAGCCGCTTGGCATGGGCCAGCATCACGGCCAGGGCATATTCGGCAATCGGAATGGCGGTGGTGCCTGATGCGCTGGCCACGACCGGCGCCTCCCACAACCACGGCGGATAATCATCGGCCCCGGCGCTGGCCAGTTGCACCAGCTTCACCTGCCCCGGCCAGCCCGGCGGGCGCGGCGCATCGGCAGCAGCGTGGCGCGCATCATGATCGCCTTCGCCATGCAGCACGAACAGCACATCAACATCGGTGGGCAGCGCCCAGCGATCGTCTGCCGGCACATGGGTGGCCGATGTGATGCCGGGCAGGCCGGCCAAAAGGGCCGACATTGGCGGCGCAAACTGGTGGGCAACGCGCATGAGATATTCCCCTTTGTCACTCCTCTAGCGCGCCGGCCGCTGCGCCGCTACAGGGCGGGAACACGCCAAACAGAGGATCCCCATGGCCAGCATCACCGTGATCACCCGCGACGGGCAAAGCCACAGCCTGCCCGCCACCCCCGGCATGAGCGTGATGGAAATCATCAAGGACGCCGGCATTTCCGAACTGCTGGCGCTGTGCGGCGGCTGCTGTTCCTGCGCCACCTGCCATGTCTATGTGGCCGAACAGGATGTGGCGCGCACCGGCCCGGCCAATGCCGATGAAACCGATCTGCTCGATTCGTCCGATCATCTGCTGCCCGCCAGCCGGCTTTCGTGCCAGATTGCCTTCACCGCTGCGCTTGATGGCCTCACCGTCACCATCGCACCGGAAGATTGAGCCGCTGATGGCGGTGGCCGCCGCCTTGGCGCAACAGGCGCGGTTTTGCGCCACCCTGGGCGCGCCGTTCACCGGCGCCCTGTGCCGGGTGCTGGCCACGGCGGTGCCGCCCGCAAGCCGCACCGGCCAGCGCCTGGCCGCCTGGCCCGGCGAGCCGATGACCGATGCGCTGCCGATGCGCCTCACCGGTGCGCTGCACTGGTTGGTGCGGGGTGGCCGGGCGCCGGGGCTGGCAAGGCTTTATCCGCCAGCGCCGATGCCGGATGATGCGGCCCTGGGCGCGGCGCTGGCGGCGCTGTTTGCCGATGCGGCGGCCGATGGTGCTGTTTCAGCCTTTCTCGACAGCCCGCCGCAAACCAACGAAGTCGGCCGGGCCGGCGCGCTGGTGCCGGGCCTGCTCTGCGTCGCGGCGGCCACCGGCCTGCCGCTGGCGCTGCTGGAACTGGGCGCCAGTGCCGGCCTCAATCTCAACATGGATCGCTTTGCCTGTGATCTGGGCGGGGTGACGGCCGGCGATTCGGCCAGCGCCGTGATCGTGCGCCCGCACTGGCAGGGCCCGCCGCCACCAGCCGCGCCGTTGCAGGTGGTGGCGCGGGCTGGCGTGGACATCGCGCCGCTGGATGCCGCCGATCCGGCCGTGGCAGAGCGGTTGCTGGCCTTCATCTGGGCCGATCAGCCGGAGCGGCTGGAGCGCACCCAGGCCGCGATCGCGCTGGCCCGCCGCCACCCGCCGCCACTGGCGCGCGGCGACGCGGCAGACTGGCTGGCGGACGCGCTTCGGCCGGCCGAGGGCGTGGCGACGATTGTCTATCACAGCATCGCCTTTCAATATTTCCCGCCCGCCGTTCAGGCGCGCATCATCGCCCAGCTGCAGGCCGTGGGGGCTGCGGCCAGCCCGGCGCGTGCGCTGGCCTGGCTGCGGCTGGAAATGGATGATCCGGCCAACCCGGCGCTGCCGGCGATCCGGCTCACGCTGTGGCGCGGGGAGGGGGCGGAAGAGCATCTGCTCGGCCATGCCCATGCCCATGGCGCCTTTGTGCAATGGGCGGGCCCGGTCTGATGCGCTTGATTCTTGCCTCGGCCAGCCCGCGCCGGCTGGATCTGCTCGCCCGGCTGGGGATCGTGCCCGCGGCGGTGGACCCGGCCGATATCGATGAAGCCGTGGCCAAAGGCGAGGTGCCGCGGGCCCATGCCGCCCGGCTGGCGCGTGAAAAGGCGGCGGCGGTGGCGGCGCGCCACCCTGGTGCCCTGGTGCTGGGCGCTGATACCGTGGTGGCCGTGGGCCGGCGCATCCTGCCCAAGGCGGAGGATGAGGCCACGGCGCGCCACTGCCTGGGCCTGCTCTCAGGCCGGCGACACCGCGTGTTGACGGCGGTGGCGCTGATCGATGCCAGCGGCCGCGTGCGCGAACGCCTGAGCGAAAGCGTGGTGACCTTCCAGCGGTTGACGCCCGCCGATGTGAACTGGCTGATCGGCCGCGGCGACTGGCAGGGCAAGGCCGGCGGCTATGCCATCCAGGGCGCCGCCGAAGCCTTTGTGCGCAGCCTGTCGGGCAGTTTTTCCGGCGTGGTTGGCTTGCCGCTGAACGACACGCGGCTGCTGCTGGCCGCCAGCCAGCCATGACCGCCCTGATCGAGGCGACACCGGGTGCGGTGCGGGCGCTGCAGCTGGCGGGCGATGTGGTGGTGGCGGCGCATTTTGCCCGTGCGGACGAGGCCCTGCCGCTGGGTCTGGTGGCCCCGGCCCGGCTGATCGCGCGCGATGGCCGCCGCGCCACCGCCGCCATTGCCGGCGTGGACGCGCTGGTGGAGCCAGCCCCGGCCGAGTGGCGGCAGGGCGAGACCAGGCTGGCGCAAGTGGTGCGCGAAGCCTGGAGTGACGGCGTGCGCGACAAGCAGGCGCGCGTGGCCTTGCACGATGGCCCGGCGCGGCCCGCCCCCGGCCTGATCGATCGCCTGCCGGGTGCAAGGCTGGTGCCGGCGCATGGGCCAGACCTGCTGGCGGCGGCGGGTTGGGATGCGGTGGTGGACGAGGCGCTGACCGGCCAGATCGATTTCCCCGGCGGCCGCCTGTTGATGAGCCCAACGCCGGCCATGCTGGTGATCGATGTCGATGGCCCCGGCGATACGCAGGCCCTGGCGGAAAATGCGGCGCAGGCGGTGGCCGCGGCGGTGCGCCGGCTGGGGCTGGGCGGGCCGATCGTGGTGGATTTCCCCACGCTGGGCGGCCGGGCGGCGCGGGCAGCGGTGGATGCGATATTGGCCGGGGCCTTGCCGGCCCCGTTCGAGAAGACCGCCATCAACGGCTTTGGCCTGGTGCAGATCATCCGCCCGCGCACCCGCCGCAGCCTGCTGGACGAGGTGCGGCGGCCGGGCTTTGCCGGGCTGGAGCTGCTGCGGCAGGCGATGCGGATGATCGGCCCGGTGGCAATTGAAGCGGCGCCAGCGGTGATCGATTGGTTGCAGGCGCACCCGGCCCTGCTGGCCGAACTGGCGCGCCTGACCGGCGGCGCCGTGCAACTGACGCCACGGGCGGGAGCGGGGAGAGGCCATGTCCAGCCGCAGTGATTCGAACAAAGCCGATTCGAAGCCGGCCCGCTGCGCCTATTGCCGGCGCGAACCGGTGGCAGCGGCGTTCCGCCCCTTTTGCAGCGCCGGCTGCCGGTCACGCGACCTCAACGCCTGGCTGTCGGATCGCTATGTCATCCCCGGCGGCAGCGACGAAGACGAACTTTCTCTCACCTCCCCGCTGGACAACGGCGACGAGGCTGGCTAAACGGCCGCCTCCCACGCGGTTCACCCAACCGCCTGACGCCAGAGTCTGGCACTGTGGGCCCGGGTAGCTCAGGGGTAGAGCAGGGGATTGAAAATCCCCGTGTCGGTGGTTCAAATCCGCCCCCGGGCACCATTGCTAAAGTCTTGTAAATCAAGTCTTTTTCCTCCTTCTTGCTCATGCGGATTTCTTGCCGTTTTGCAGGCGTTTTGCAGCCGTGGCGCGAAGGTGGCGCTCGAGCTTGGCAATTGCGGCGCTGGCCTGCGTCGTTGTGCGAGCCTGATAGGTGTCCAAAATGGCATGAACTGATCGCTGCGAATGTCCGGTGACGGCTGCAATCTGAGCGGGGGTGCAGCCTGCATCTGCCAATGCTGTAACGCAGGTTCCCCTCAGGTCATTGAAGCGCAGCCCGTCCAGGCCGGCCGCCAGCGTCACAGCGCGCCACTGGTGGCGGAAATTGTCGGTCTTCCAAGGCAGGCCATCGGACGTTGTCAGGATAGTGACCGCCCGGCGCGGTGCGGCATCAAGCAGGCGCTTGAGCGCGGCCGTTACTGGCACCGTCACAGTTGCCCCGCGCTTTGATTGCTTGAGGGTGATTGTCGAGCCGTCATAAGCGGACCAGGTGAGGCGCAACAGGTCGCCTTGCCGCTGTGCCGTGTCGCGCGCCAAAATCATCGCCAGCGCCAATTCGGGCGTTGCCTTCGTCAAGAAGGTTTCCACATCAGCCGGCTGCCAGATAATTTCGGCCCGCGCGGATCTATAGCGCCTGCCCGGCCGCGCGGCCGGGTTGATCGCAAGCAGGCCGCGATTAACGGCCCATGCCAGCACGCGGCCAAGCACGGTCATTGCGTAGTCTGCTTGTCGCGCGCCTGTTTTGGCGAGCCGGTCGCGCCAGTCGAGGAACTCGGCTCGCACGGCCGGATCGCTCAGGGCGGGAAGAGGAAGGTCGCCAAACTCGGCCTCGATCTTGGCAATCTGCTTGCGGTAATCCTTGCGGGTGGCATCTGCCAGCAGCAGAAAATCATCGCTTGCACGATAGCTATTCAGCCAAGCAGAAAAGATGCCTGCGTGACGGTCCGTCGCCTTCGTGGTGCGCTCTGCGGCTTGCCAGCTATCAATGAACTCCACTGAGCCGGGCTTGCCCTCGAGGCGCAGGCCGGTGGAGCGATGGTAGTAATAGGTGCGGCGCTCGCCTGAGGCCAGGCGGCGGCTAACCTTGTTGATGCCCCTCAGGTCAACGCGCGTCATGCTTGCCCGCCTTCCATCCCTCGAGCGCAGAAAGGCCCGGCCGGTTGCCAGCAAATTGCAGATGGATTTCGCCACCCGGTGCGATGCGGCACCCGGTCACGTCCAGGCCAGCAGACTTGGCCGCCAATAGGGCGCGGCGGATATCTGCTTGCGTGAAAGAGGCCGGGCGCTTTGCCATTAGGCAGCCGCCGCTGGTGCAGCCGCGCGGGGGTTGAACCCCTCGATCTCGCGGATTTCATCGGCGTCCAGAATGCCGGCATCAACCGCAATCTTGTGCGCAGCCCACCGGGTTTGCGGATCGCCACGCAGGAAGCTGGAAAGGTCGAGCTCGATCTCGAGGCCGCTGCCCTCAGGGAATAGCGCCCGGCTGAATGCCGCTTCGATCTTGCGCGCCATTGGCCCGAGGGTGAACTGAGCGAACCAACGCCCGGCCGCTTCCGAATTGGTGAACGTGTTGTGACTGTAATCCTGCACCAGCGGCGGCGGCACTTGAAACAGCCGGCAAATCTCTTCGACACTGAATTTCCGGCTTGCCAGCAATTCGGCGTCTTCCGGGCTGATCTGGAAAGGCGTGAATTTGAGGCCATCGCTCAGCACCAGCACCCGGCCGGCTTTGCCCGCGCCTGCGTGCCGTTCATCAAACTGGCTGCGAAGCGCCGTCATTGCGTCCGGGCCGATCATGGCCTCGGACGTGATGGCACCGGACGGTTGCGCACCGTTGGCCAGAAAGGCGTGCGCAAACTCATTGCCCTGCAATGCGGCTGCAATGGTGGCAGGTGAGCGCGACAGGCGCGAACGGCCAAGAATGCCATCATCGCTGCGGTCGCGAAGGTGCAGCACGTCGCCAGACAGCAGGCGGCGGATGCGCCCGGTCTGGCCATACAAGCCGGTCTGTTCTGTCACGTCATAAACAAGCCGGCCGGACGGTGCCAGCATCGGGCTAACCCATGCCCAGGGGATATGACGCAGGCCGGTGATGGTCGCGCCGTCGCGCTCGATCTCGATCAGGCCGTTGCCAGAAAGCAAGGTCGAGGCGAGGTGCGCTTCGATCAGGTCCGGCCAAGTCTGCTTGTCGTTCGGCCCGTTGTCGATCAGGCGGCGCAGCGGGTGGTCGAATACTTCCACACGGCCCGCGCCTTCGCGGCGATAGATGTTGGCCGGCGCCATCGCCAAGGCGGACGATATCGCATTGACGCAGGCGGTTACGGTGGCGAAGTTTTCCGCCATGCGCTCGTTCACGGCTGGCGCGGTGCCCAGCGCAGCGGACATAGCGGCCCAGGAAGGCGAAGAGGCGGCGTTGCGGCGTTCATAGCCCACAAGGCCCGCCAAACGGTCTAGAAGCGCCATGGAGCGACCTCCGCAAGAATGATGGCCCGTTGCCGGCGGTCACGCTCCGCAAGGTGCGTCATGGCCCGCAATGCAAGGCTTGTGTCAGGATAGGCCGGCCAAGCTGAAACGACGCTGATCTCGCGAAGGTCCACCCGGCTCAGGGTGCGGCGTTCACCGGCCCATGTCTCGCCACCGGCCGGCACGATGAACCCGAACGACATGCCGCCCAAGTCGCCGCGCTCGGCCAAGGCCAGCACGTCGCGGCCGGCTTGGGTGTCAGGCAGGTCCAGGTCAAAGGCGAGGCCCCGGCTATCCTCAGACAGTCGCAGCGAGCCGCTACGGGTGCGGCCCAGCACTTTGCCCGGATCATGGTCCAGAAGCGCCAACACGTCGCCGCTAAGGCTGCCAGTGAAGGCACCGGGGGCGATAGTCTCGCGAACCCGGCCGATCTTGGCCTCTGCCCCAAACGTCGCTGCATAGCCGGCAAGGCGGCGGCCCGAGGCGCGAACCTCGATAGCCGCCGCCCGCCGCTCAACCGGCAAGAGGGGATGATTGCCGGGTGCAGTCATCAGGCGATGCCCGCCGCCGCTGCCAACACGCCCGTTGCCTTCACAAAGGCGGTCGGGTTGCGCAGCGCCACGTCGCAGGTTGCCATGGCGCGGACCATGACGTTGCCCTTGCTGTAGGCGGTCGCCTCGTATGGGTTCACCAGCACGTCGAGAGCGGACCAAAGCCCGATCAGCAGCTCAGAGAAGTCGCCATAAATCAGCGCGCTTTCATTGGTGCCAGCGCCCAGGTTGTCGGGTGCCAGATTGGTGAAGGCGGTGCGCTGGCCTTGAAAGATGGTGCCCACGCCCACCGGCAACTTGTCGGTGGTGAGCGCCTTGGCGGCGATGGTCTGGACACGCTGCGTCGAAAGGAAGGCGCGGGTTGCGCCCACATTGGCAATATTGGCCTTGCCCACCATATCGGCGGCGGTGTGGAACAGCGACGTTCCATAAGCCTGAGTTTGCGTGCCAGAGGCGGCCAAGATGCCAACCGGCTGATTGCTGCCACCGCCGTTGATTGCGGCGCGGTCGATCTCGAGCGCGATATCCCGCGCCATCATCTGCCGCAGGATGCCCTCGATTGCCGGGCTGGTCTGCATCAGCATGTTGCGGGAAAATTCGCTCAGGCTGCCAACATGCTTCGGTGCCATCGTCACCTGCCGGAACTGCGGATCAGTGGCGCTGAGCGCGGCATTCTCGGCAATCCAAGCGGTCGAAGGCGCGGCCTTTTCGCCGGGGATTTCCACATTGCCCATCAGGCCCGGCAGGGTGCGAGCGCCAAGGCTGGCGATAACGGTCGAGGCGGTCAGGGCGCTGATATATTCGTTCGCCAGAAAGTCAGTCGGCACCAAATTGGAACCCGGCCCACCGCTCGGCAAGGCGCTGGTCAGCACCCGCCTTTCGAAGATTTCGGTCGGCACCGCGACGCCCTTGAAGGTGCGGCCGGTGGTGGCGCGAAGCTCTTGATCGATCTCGCGCTCCCGGCCCCAATCGACGCCAGTGATGCCAGCCGCGCCGGCAAGGTGACGGGTGAGGCTGTAGTTGCGAGTTTCGGCGGCGAAGCGTTCATCACGCGGGCGCTGTGCAGCGGCGTCCATGGCATCCAGCACTTTCGCCCGCTCGAGCTTGGCGTCGATCGCGCGAATTTCGGTTTCGGCGGCCTTGAAGGCGTCGCCATTGTCGGCGGTGTGCGCTTCCTGCATCTTGTGCAGGGCAGTGGCGCGCTGTTCGATCAGGTCGGCAGTTTTCATGTGTGGTTCCTTCTGTCATCACGACGATGGAGGGTGTTGAACTGGTGCGACGTTGCCCGATTGAGCCCTGAAATCCGCGAAAGGCATCGCGCCGCCCCCGAGGCATCGGGCTTCCGTTTTTGGCCGCGTCGCGTCGGCCGCAATGGAGGGAGCGGAAAGGTGGATCACTCGTCGATAATCTCGCCTGCTGATTTGTCAGGCACCTGGCCGATCCAGCCTTCCAGCTTCATCAAAATCAGGTCGTTCTCGACAAGAAGTTGCGCCAATTCCCGGCCAAGGGCTCGGCAATCGACGACTAGGAAAGGTTGCGCCGCCCTGTTGTTCAGCAGGTCGGCTGTTGCGTTCAGGTCTTCAACGATGTCGATGTGCTGTCCGTTGTTCCGTACTACGGCAAACCGCCCACGGTCTGAACTGCGGCGGCCAGCTTCTTCGCTTTCATAATAAGCAGTGTCATCATCCCAAACATGACGATCATCGACAGCGAAGCTGAAAACTCGATCTGCCAGTGTGGTGATGCGCCAGCCGATTGCCGCCGGCCCGATGCCTATATCGGACATGCGTTTGAGGACAAAGATACCAACAAGCGCATCGACTGAAAATCCATCTGCGTTCTTGTCGCCAACGTGCTTCGAAATATGGCCCCTCTTTCGCCAGTTGCGGACAAGCGCAAGGCTGGCTCCTGTCACAGTTTCGAGCTGCTTGGGGGTAAAGTGCGGGTGGCTGACTTTGGGCTGCGGCTTCATCATGCAGCCTCCGTATCACCTGTTACGCAAGGTCGTCAAGCGAAAACGTAACAGGTGATACGCCCGGCCGGCAAACCGGGCGCGCTCGATCAGGCCGGCTCAGTCGCCATAGATATCCAGCCCATGGGCTGCGAGCATGTCGAGGAAGATGCCATAGCCGGGATGATCGCAGCTCCCCACGGCCGCCCTCAGGTTGCGCCGCGTCAACCTAAGCAGCCTATCAACTGTCTCGCGCTTGCGGCGGTCCTCAGTGCCAGCGCCATACATTTCCACCATGTCGAGAGCGTCCAAGACCGCTAAGGCATCGAGCGCCGCACTGACACCGCCGGCTGCATAATCAAGCGCGGCGCGTTCCTTGTCTTCATCGGCCAAGCGTTCAGCAACGCGGGGGTCGTCAGGGCGAAGGCCCATGAAGCGCGCTGCCGTCGCCAGCAGCTTGGGGTCAAATGCGGGTGTTGTCTGGGCGGATTCCGCCTGTAGGGTATCGTTAGCCATGATCTGAACTCCATAGGTTCGGTTGTGGTCAGGGGTCGGTTGCGATTGCCGTCGCTTCCGGCCCCGTCTGATAGTAGCCCACATGAGGGATTCCGCGTCAATAGACGCAAATTTGCGGCTAATCTGGCTGCCAGTCACAGCCACGCAACCGCGCCCGAGAATTGCCGTTTCGGCTGTTCACGCGCCGCCAATCCGCAGGCCATGATTGCCGACACTAAGCCGTCGATGCGGTCCAGGCTCTTGGCCTTCGAAGGCTTGCGATTGCCGGCTGCATCGGCTTCCACCCGGACGTTGCCAGCCTGCCAGCGTAGCACCGGGTTGCCATTGTGCCGCATCCGCTTGCCCAGCACAGCCGTTTCGAAGGCGTCCATTGCCGGCGCATAGGTCTTGAACCCCGGCACGAACTCCACCAGCGGCAAGGTGATGCCTTCATCGCTCAGCAGCTTGGCCAGGTCTTCGAAGCGCCAGCGGTCAAAGGCGATGCCCTGCACGTCATAGCTCTGCACGATATCGGCCAGGCGGCGGACAACGGATTGCCGATCTGTTGCGCGGCCCGGCGTCACGTCCAGCCATCCGGCTTGCGCCCACAGGTGATAGGGCACCCGGTCGCGTTCCACCCGTTCACTCATCGTGTCGCCGGGGACAAAGTGCCAGACAAGCAGCTTGCCCTCATCAGGGAACCACAGGGCAAGGCTGGTAAGGTCGCGGGTGGATGACAGGTCAAGGCCGCCCCAGCACCGCCGCCCCTCGAGCTCGATCAGGTCGAAGGATTCGGCGTTTGCCTCCCAATCGGCGGCCGGGATGAACCGCTCTTCGGCGTCGATACGGGCGTTCAACTGCAACAGCCGGAAAGACGCGGCAAAGCTCGGGGATGCCATGGCCCGCTTGGCTGCGTCTTCGAATTGGTCTTCGTTCAAAAAATGCCCAAGCGCCGGGTTTGCCGCCCGCCATGCGTCGCGGTCATCAAGCGCGCAATCGGCTGGCGCGGCGTGCAACTGCACATAGGTTGATGGCCCGTGTTGCGCGTCCAGGAACTCGGACCAAAAGTGCAAATCATCGGCGGCCTGTGTGCTGATCGTGACGCCAAGCGCCTGAGCGCGCTTCCCCATGCCGGTGGCCAGGTTGTCCCAAAGCTCGCGGCTTCGCCACTGTGCAACCTCGTCGGCAATCCAGAATGACGGTGCAAGGCCATGCGCCTTGCGCGCGTCGCTGGTGAGTGCCGTCCAGATAGACCGCGTCTCTTCGTCTTCGATCTGCTTGTGCCAATCGCGGACGTTCACCCGCGCCGCCATCCAAGGCGTTGCCTCGATATAGGCCCGCGTCATGCGATACAGCACGCCCGCTTGTTCACGGTCGAGCGCGGCGGCGTAACACTCGCCATAGGGCTCAGCCATCGGCCCCAGCAAGTGCCCCAGCGACAGGCCTGCCAACAGTGCAGACTTGCCATTGCCACGCGCCACGGACAGGCCAGCAAGGCGCACCAGGCGCAGCCCGGCGTCATCCGTTGGCCCATAGATGCCCCGAACGAATTGCTCTTGAAATTGCAGCAGCTCGAGGCGTTCGCCGGCACGCAGCCCGCTGACAATCGGCAGGCTTCGCAGGAAAGCAAGCATCCGTTCAACCGGGGGCATCCCCTCGATCTCCCAAGGGTGGCCTGTGATGATCTCAGCACGCGCCGCCGCTGCTTTCATGCGCCCGGCACCGGGTCCGCGTTTGCCCATGTTCCGCCTCAGCCGATCAAACTAATTGAGTTTTCGTGCCCATGTTCGGTCCTCGATCCCTCAGCCCTGAGAGATTTTTCGGCGTTCCAAGGGTGAGCAGGGTCAAGCGGGTTGCCGTTCACGTCGCAGCCCTTGCGCGGGCGTTGCGTCTTGGCCGCGCCTGCCTCAGTGCCACGCGCCGTCTTGGCGCTGTGACAGGCCGCGCAATAGCTCGCCAAGCCATCATGGCCGGGGAAGGCAGGCCCGCCGGCTGATATCGCGCGGGTGTGGTCAACCGTGTTGGCAGGCCGGACAATGCTCATTGCAGCGCAGCCGATGCACAGCGGCGACAGACGCAGGTGCGCAATGCGAAGGCGCTGCCAGCGTGCCGTGTTGTAGGGATAGTCAGCCATTGGCCTTGGTCCTTTCCAGGTCGCGCGCCAGTCGCCGCAGCGTGTGCGCGATATCGTCTTTCTCGAGATGCCAGCGTTCCGGGTCGCGCCGATCAGGTGACAGCCGGGCAATGCGGGTGGCCAAGCTGTGCAGCGTATCGGGCCCGGTCATCAGTGCAGCCCCAAACAGTTGGGGTCGGCATCATCAGTCCAATGCTCGGGCACCCAATCACCCGGCCCCAAATCATCGGACGATTGCCGTTCACTCTGTTCACTCTTGCCCGGTTTACCGTGGGCAGGCGCAGGGCTTGGCCGTTCACTCTTGCGTTCACTCTGTTCACTGTTGGGCTCGGCGTCGCGCTCGGCGTCGCTAAAGTGTGAACGGTGTGAATGATGTGAATGGGTGTCTGAGAGCTTCCATTTGCCGTAACCGGCTTTCTCCACCAGCCCCTCGCTGAGCAGTCGCTTCAACAGGTGTTGCACGTTGGTGCGCTGCTTGCCGGTCGCGGTCGCTATCTGAGCCGGGGAAAGCGCCGTGCCGTCCGCCTCGCGCAATTCATCAAGGATGGCTTGCCGTTCGCCTGTCTTTGCGCGCTCGCTGGCATCGCCAAGAATGCGCCAGCCGCCTGTGAAGTTGTCGCGTTCGATTGCTTTCTCGTAGCCCTCGATATCGCGGCCCTGCCCGCACAGCTTTGCCGTGTCGCCCTGCCTCGCCATCACCATCAGCGTATCGGCAATGCCAGTCAGGCCATGGGTTCCGCTAATCGTGTCGAAAGGGTCGTCGGCGTCGAGCTTGCGCGTGTGGTGGATCACCACAACGGCAATGCCGGGGTGGCGCTTGGCGAACTGGTGAAGCGGTCGCAGGGCTTGCGCGTCTTCGTCATAGGCGCTGGCCCTGCCATTGCCGGCCGGCTTGATATGCACCCAGGTATCGAGAACGATCAGCCGGGCCTCAGGGTGGCATTCTGCCCAAGCCTCGAGGGCGTCGATCAGCCCATCATCAAGGCGCGGCGCAATCGTTTCGATGAACAGTCGATCTGGCACCGCGTGCGGCTCGCCAAAAGGCAACATCTTGCGCAGCCGGTCTTGAAGGCGGCGCTCGCCATCCTCGAGCGCACAATAAAGCACGTCGCCGGCCTCGCATTCGATCTTGCCGAATGCCTTGCCGCCCGATGCAACGGCGATTGCCATATCCATCACAGCGAAGGATTTGCCGAACTTGGGCTTGCCAGCGAGGATGGCCAGGCCTTCCGGCAAGATGCCCGGCACAACAAAGCGCACCGGGTCAAAGTGCATGGCATTAAGTGCGGCGGCGGTGAGACAGCCAAAGCCGCGTGCAGTGTGAGCGAAAGTGCCAAAGGTATCGGGTTTCATGCGACCAACTCCAGGCGCGGGCCAGCTTCGACAGAAGGCACGCCGGCGGCGCGGATCAGCAGGCCATTGAGCGTGCGAACCAGCGCGGGATTATCGAGGATGACACTTGCAGCGCCTAACAGCGGTGCCCAGCGCGTGACGGCATCAAGCCGGCCGGCCACAACAAAGCCGGGCAGGCAGGCGTCGGGTGGATCACTGGCGAGCAAGCCGGGCACGCGGGCGGCGCGGTATCGGTTGATATGCGCCGTGCGCATTGCAGCCCAAAGACGGGCGAAGGTGCGCCCATCGGTGAACAGCCGCATGGCTTGGCGAGGCATCGGATCCCCACAAAGCCAAGAGCCCGGCTCGCCGTGAAGCGCAACGCCCCCGGTCTTCCAGTCGATCAGGATAACGTCGCTATCGGGGTCTGCGTCCCATGCCATCAGCGCGTCGGCATTCAGCAGCGGCGGCGGCGACAGCGCAGCGCCCAAGCGCGGCCCGCGTTCCGTCTGCATGACGGCGAACGGTGCCAGGGCGTAGGGATGCGACTCGCCAAGCGCGTCGGCAATCTTCTGCCGCTCGGCCGGCGTTTGCCGCAGCGAGGCGGCCCACCAATCGCGGGCGGCATTCATGGCCGCACCCACAAGTGAAGGGTGCCAAAAATGCGGGGGCGCGTTGTCAGGCGCGGCGAGGCGGTGTATTGAGGCTGTTGCCGCGCCACTTCCAAGCCGGTGATTTCAGCCCTCGTTCCCAGCGCCGCCAAGCCATCGGGAACGGGGGCTTTTTCGTGCCCATCCGGTTTGCATCGCTTTCGCAACGCATTGATATTGTTAGGGTCGAAAAGTGCCCGTTTTGCAGCATGGGCTTTGATTTCATTGGCTGCGGGCTGGATTGAAAATCCCCGTGTCGGTGGTTCAAATCCGCCCCCGGGCACCATTGCCCTTTCCTTCCCAGAATATTTGCCGGATTGCCGCGCCACCGGCATGTTTGCCGTGAACATCATTGGCGGGTGGCGGTGCATTGGTTATGCACGCGTGATCGCCGCCGGGGCGGTGCCTTGTGTGGAGACTTTGATGAACCTCGCCCGTTTTGCCCGCCGGCGCTATACGCAAGGCTTCACCCCGCTGGAGGCGATGCCGCGGCTTTCGGCGGCGCTGGGCGGCGAATATTGGATCAAGCGCGATGATCTGCTCGGCCTCGCCGGCGGTGGCAACAAGACGCGCAAGCTGGAATTTCTGGTTGCCGATGCGCTGGCCCAGGGGGCTGACACGCTGATCACCGTGGGGGCGCCGCAGTCCAACCATTGCCGGCTCACGCTGGCGGCGGCGGCGAAGGAAGGGCTGGCGTGCCGGCTGGTGATCGAGGAGCGGGTGCCGGGCAGCTATTCGCCGGCGGCGCTGGGCAACAATCTGTTGTTTGATCTGATGGGCGCACAGAGCGTGCGCATGGTGCCGGCTGGCAGCGATCTCGCCGCCGAAATGGCCGAGGAGGCCGCCGCGGTGCGCGCCGCCGGGCGCAATCCCTATGTGATTGTGGGCGGCGGTTCGTCGCCGCTGGGCGCGCTGGGCTATGCGGCGTGCGCGCAGGAGATCATGGATCAGGCCTTTGATGCGGGCGTGGCCTTTGATCGGATCGTGGTGGCGTCGGGCAGTGCCGGCACCCACAGCGGGCTGGTGGCCGGGCTGGTGGCATTGAATGCCGGCATTCCCGTCACCGGCATCAACGTGCGCCGGCCGCAGGCGGAGCAGGAGGCCAATGTGCTGAAGCTGGCCGAGGGCACCGCCGATCTGCTGGGCACGCCGCGGCCGGTGGCGGCCGACATCGTGGCGCTGGCCGATTGGGTGGGGCCGGGCTATTCGCTGCCCACCCGCGCGATGGTGGAGGCGGTGCGCCTGCTGGCGCGCAGCGAGGGGATCTTGCTCGATCCGGTGTACAGCGGCAAGGCGATGGCCGGCCTGATCGATCTGGCCCGGCAAGGCGCCTTTGCCGGGGAGCGCGTGCTGTTCCTGCACACCGGCGGTTCGCCCAGCCTGTCGGCCTTTGCCGATGTGCTGCGCGATCCTGCCTTCAACTGATGGCGCCGTATCGCACCATCGGCGTGATCGGCGGCATGGGGCCGGCGGCCACGGCTGACTTTCTGGCGTTGCTGGTGGCCGGGGTGGCGGCCGCGCGCGATACGGATCATCCGCGCGTGCTGGTTGATTCGAACCCCAATGTGCCCGATCGCAATGCGGCGGCGCTGCACGGCGCGGATTCGCCCGGCCCGGCGCTGGCGGCGATGGCGCACGGGCTGGTGGGCCAGGGCGCGGCGCTGTTGGCGATGCCGTGCAATGCCGCCCATGGCTGGGCTGATGCGATCAGGGCAGCGGCCCCGGAAACGCCCTTTGTGTCGATGATCGATGCCGCCGTGGCCGAGGCGATGGCGCACAAGCCGCGCGCCATTGGCGTGCTGGCGGTGGGGGCGACGCTGGCGCTCGATCTTTATGGCCGCGCCTGCCCGGTGCCGGTGCTGGCCGGTGATCTGGCCGTGGTGCAGCCGGCGGTGAACGCCATCAAGGCCGGCGACAGCGGCGATGCGGTGCGGGCGGCGTTGGCCGGCGAGGCGGCGCGGTTGGTGGCGGCCGGCGCCGGCGTGATCATCGCGGCCTGCACCGAAGTGCCGCTGGCGCTGGGCCAGGGCGATGTGACGGTGCCGCTGATCAACAGCACCGCTGCGTTGGCGCGTGCGACATTGGCGGCGGCGCGCTTGCCCGATAGGATGGCACCATGATCCAGACCACCACCGCCGCCGTGCTTGATGCCATGGGCGCCGCCCGCCCCTATGCCAGCAGCAAGCCCTTGACCTTGAAGCAGCTTGATCTGGCGCCGCCGGGGCCGGGCGAGGTGCTGGTGGCGATCGAGGCGGCGGGTCTGTGCCACAGCGATCTTTCGGTGGTGAACGCGGACCGGCCGCGCCCGATGCCGATGGCGCTGGGCCATGAGGCCGTTGCGCGCGTGCTGGCCGCCGGGCCGGGGGCGCGGTTGCAGCCGGGCGCGCGGGTGGTGATGGCGTTTCTGCCGGCCTGTGGCCATTGCAATGCCTGCCATGCCGGCGAACCCTGGCTGTGCAGCAATGGCGCGGCGGCCAACGGCAAGGGCGAATTGCTGGGCGGCGGGTTCCGCCTTTCGGATTGCGGCCATCCTGTGCACCATCATCTGGGGCTTTCGGCCTTTGCCAGCCATGCCGTGATCGATGAACGCAGCTGCGTGGCCATCGATGACGATATCCCGGCCGAAATTGCCGCGCTGTTCGGCTGTGCGGTGCTCACCGGGGTGGGTGCGGTGTTCAATTCGGCGGTGGTGCGCCCCGGCGAAAGCGTTGCTCTCTGGGGCCTGGGCGGCGTGGGCCTGGCGGCGCTGTTGGGTGCGGTTGCGGCGGGCGCGGTGCCGGTGATCGCCATTGATCCGGTGGCGGAAAAGCGCGCGCTGGCGCTGGAACTGGGTGCGCGGGTGGCGGTGGCGCCCGAGGATGCGGCGGCGGCCTTTGCCGAATTTGGCGCGCCGCGCGTGGCCATCGAAAGCGCAGGCTCTGGCAAGGTGCTGGCCGAAGCCTATCGCACCGCGGCGCGCGGCGGGCGCATCGTGACGGTGGGCCTGCCCAACCCGGCCGATCCCTTCACCATCCCCGCCGTCAGCCTGGTGGCCGAGGCCAAGACCATCATCGGCAGCTACATGGGTTCAGCGGTGCCGCAGCGCGACATCCCGCGCTATATCGCGCTGTGGCGGGCCGGGCGCCTGCCGGTGGAGCGGTTGCTGACCGGGGTGATGCCGCTTTCGGCCATCAATGATGCGCTGGATGCACTGGCCGGCGGCCAGGCGGTGCGGCAGATCTTGATCCCGTGAGCGGGGCGATGATCCTCCCCCTCTGGGGGAGGTGCCCGAAGGGCGGAGGGGGCTTTGGGCCCCGACTGCGCCGCCCCCTCCGCCTCGCTGCGCTCGGCACCTCCCCCAGTGGGGGAGGATCATGATGGTCGCGCTGGGCGGTCTGTTGGGCCTCGTCATCGGCAGTTTTCTCGCCGTGCTCACCGGGCGTTGGCCGCAGGGGCTGGCCATCACTGGCCGCTCGCGCTGCGATGCCTGTGGGGTGCAACTGGGGGCGGTGGAGTTGGTGCCGGTGCTGTCGTTCATGGCCCGGCGCGGGCAGTGCCGGCACTGCGGTGCCGCGATTGACCGGCGGCACTTGGCCATCGAGCTGGCGGCGGGCGTGGTGGGCGCGGTGATGCTGTGGCGCTATCCGCTGTGGCCCGGCCTGGCGGCGGCGCTGGCCGGCTGGTGGCTGCTGGCGCTGATCGTGCTGGATGCCGAGCATCAATGGCTGCCCGACCGGCTGACCCTGCCGCTGATCCTGGCCGCGATGGTGCTGGGGCAATGGCTGGGCTTTGCGAGCCTGCGCGATCGGGGATTCGCCGCCTTGTTTGGTCTTGCTGCGCTGGCTGCGATCCGGCTGGGCTATCGGCTGCGGTCGGGGCGCGAAGGCATGGGCGGCGGCGATCCCAAGCTGTTTGCCGGCATCGGCGCGCTGTTGGGGGTGTTGCCGCTGCCGTTCATCCTCACCGGCGCGGCCCTGCTGGGCCTGGCGCTGGCGTTGGTGGACCGGGCACGCGGCCGCGATGTGACAGCCACCACCGCCCTGCCGTTCGGGGCCTTGATGGCCGGCATGGCGCTGATATTCTTGATGATCGGTCCCGATTGGTGGGAGATGCTGCGATGAATTTTCCCGGCGCTCAGCGCGTGCCAGACAAAAGGGTGGAATTGTTCATCCGCAAGAATTTTCTGAGCCCGGCCGAATGTGCCGGCATCATGGCCCTGATCGATGCCGCCCGCCGGCCATCGACGATCACCGATGCCTATGGCGCCGATCCGGAATTCCGCACCAGCGAAACCGCCGATCTGCCCGGCGATGATCCGCTGGTGGGCACGGTCATGCGCCGGTTGGCCGATTATGCCGGGCTGCCGCTGGCCCATGCCGAAGCCCTGCAGGGCCAGCGCTATGCCCCTGGCCAGCAGTTCAAGGCCCACACCGATTATTTCGAGCCGACCGGCCTCGATTATTTCCCGCACACCGAAGATGGCGGCCAGCGCACCTGGACGATGATGGTCTATCTCAACACCCCGCAGGCCGGCGGCGCGACGCGCTTCGTGCATCTTGATCGGCGGGTGCAGCCTGAGACGGGCAAGCTGCTGGCCTGGAACAACCGGCTGGCCGATGGCGAGGTGAACGCCAATACCCTGCACGCCGGCATGCCGGTGCGGGCGGGCACGAAATATGTGATCACCGCCTGGTTCCGCGACCAGCCGCGCCGGTATCCGCCGGTGTGGTGAGGGTGGGCAATATCCTCCCCAAACTTGTTTGGGGAGGTGCCGAGCGGAGCGAGGCGGAGGGGCTTGGGCCGCCGATGCCCCTCCGTCAGCCTGCGGCTGCCACCTCCCCAAACAAGTTTGGGGAGGAATGAAAAAGCCGCCGGCGTGAGGGCACGCCGGCGGCAGTTTCAGGGGACCATGAAGATCAGAACTTCGCGCTGAAGCTCGCCTGGAAGCTGCGGCCCAGCGTGTAGGTGTTGGTGTCCACCCGGCTGGCGTTCAGGCGCTGGAATTCCTGATAGCGTGTGTTGGTGAGGTTGCGGGCTTCCACCTTGGCTTCGATCTCGCGGCCAAAGATCTTGAAGCCCTGGCGCAGCACCACATCGAGGCGGATGCCCGGCTGTTCGACCAGATCGGGCTGGCCCGACGGGCCGCGGAAGGCGACGCGGTTGCTGGCATAGTTCAGCAGGATCGTCTGTTCCGACAGGCCGTCATCATCCTGGAAGCCGAACTGCAGGTTGGCCACATGATCGGACTGGCCGGTGAGCGGCAGGCCATCACGGAAGATGTCGGTCGCCGGCACCACCTGGCCCGACAGCGGGAAGCGGGTGGTGTCACCCGCCCGCACGTTGATCTTGCTGTCGGTGAAGGTGTAGTTGGCCGAGATGAAGAAGCGCCGGGTTTCGAACAGGCCGCCCCACGACGACAGGTCGAAATATTTCTGCGCTTCGATTTCAGCCCCATAGAGCCGCGCGTTGGGCGCGTTGGCGAAGGTGTTCTGGAAGGTGCCGCCCTGCACGAAGGCGATCGAGTCGATCGGCTGATCGATATCCTTGTAGAACACGCCGGCGGCCAGCCGCTCGTCGCGGCCGAAATACCACTCATAGCGGGCTTCGAGGTTGATCAGTTCCGAGTTGGTGAGGAACTGGTTGCCGAAGCTCAGACGGTCGCTGTCGGTGTCGAAATAGGGCTGCGGTGCCAGTTCGCGGAACTGCGGCCGGGCCACGGTCTTGGAAGCCGAGAAGCGCAGCTGCATGTCTTCGGCGAAGTTCCAGGTGACGGTGGCAGCCGGCAGCCAATAATCCTGGTTGATGTTGGTGGGGCTGTTGAACGCCGAACCGGGGTTGGCGTTGAACACATCCTGCGGCACCACGCGCTGCTTGCCGCTTTCATAACGGACACCCAGCACGACCTGCACGCCATCGGTGGGCTCCAGCTCGACCTGGCCATAGCCGGCATTGACCGTCAGGTCCGCTTCATAGCGCGGTGCCACGGTGGAGATGGTGTTGAGGATGATGCCATAGGTGAAGACGTTGAAATCAGACAGCAGGAAGTCCGGCCGTTGCTGCGTCACGGCAGCCGGCAGGGCGGCATTGGTCTGATAGCGATAGTCGAAGCGTTCGGACAGACGCTCGGCCTTGCTGAACGCGTAACCGGCGGCAAGGCGGATCGGGAACGGCCCGCCGCGCACCTTGTAGCCAAGGTCGAGGCCGGCACCATACACGTCTTCGTTCAGGCGGCTGAACGAGACCAGGCTGGACTGGCCGGGCGAGCGCAGATCGTTCACATAATCCTTGAACTGTGCCGAGAAGGCATAGTTGTTGAACCGCTCATAGGGGGCGAGGCGCTTGGAGTTGGCATAGGTGCCGCGCACATCGAGCGTGAGATCATCAAACTTGAATTCGCCCACCAACTGGGTGTCGAGCAGCTGGCGGCGGAAGTGCGCGGTGGCGTTCCTCTGCAGCAGCACGTCGCGGCCCACGTTGATGTCGTCCGTGCCGGCCTGGATGCGGGCTTCCTTGATGGTGTCGTTCACATAGACGTTGACGAAGCGGATCTTGTGATCGCCGAATTCGGCGCCAACCGAGAACAGGCCGTTCAAGACGCTGCGGAATTCGGTGGAGGCGAAGTCGAAATCCTGATCCGGCAGCAGGGCAGCGTTGGCGCCGGTGCCGGTGGCCCCGCCCGAAAGCTGCTGCTTGCCGGCCTTGGTCTGCCAATCGTTGGAGAAGCCGGCGGCGAACACGAAGCCCAGGCGCGAATCACCCACGTCAAAGGCGCGGCCGCCCGACATGTTGGCGCTCCAGTTCACCGGGATATTGTTGTTGCGGAAGATCACGTTGGTGGCGGCGTTGGTGAGATCGGCCGTTATGTCCTGCAGCTGGCGCAGGCTGTAATTGCCGCCAACGGCCAGCGCGCGGCCGCTGTCCTGGCTGGCGCGCAGGCCTTGCGGCAGGTTGCGGGCACCATCGTCAAAACCGGTCCAATCCTTGCCGCCGCCGGCATAGACATAGCCCAACTGGCCCGTGGTGGCGCTGTTGGCGCCGATGCTGCCGCCGACGTTGAAGAACGGGTCCTTCGGCACGGCACGGGTGGTCAGGTTGATCACGCCGCCGCCGAATTCGCCGGGGAAATTGACCGAATAGCTCTTCTGCACCACCGACGAGGCGAGCACCGAGGTGGGGAAGAGATCGAGCGGCACGACGCGGCGCAGCGGATCCGGCGACGGGATCGGCAAACCGTTCAGCAGCGCCAGCGAGTAACGCTCACCCAGGCCGCGCACATAGACAAAGCGACCGCCGACCACGGACAGGCCGGTGACGCGCTTCAGGGCGCCGGCAATATCGCCTTCGCCGGTGCGGGCGATATCGGCGGCCGACAGCACGGACACGACTTCGCGGCTGGCACGGATGGTGTTGGGAATGCGGGTGCCGACCACGACGATTTCATCGTTGCTGCCACCCGGCGCCGACACATCCACGTCTTCTTCGGCGGGCTCAGCGGCCGGCGGGGCCGCCGGTGCAGGTTGGGCGGCTTGCGCAGTGGCCGGCAGGGCCAGACCGGCCAGCATGGTGGTGGACAGAAGCAGGCGCAAACTGGTCGTCATAGTCATGGCATTTCCCCGGGCAATATGGTCATGCGGCCGGCAGCGGATCAGGCTGCCGGCCAGGGAGGGGATCAGCGGATCGGAGCCGGCGCGGCTTCGCAGGCGGTGGCGCCAGCGCCCACGCCGCAGGTCCAGCCGGTGTACCACGTGTCAGTGGCGTTGCGGAACGCGCCGACATAGGTGGTTTCATCGAAGAAGGTGCCGGTGCCGGTGAACGCGGTGCGCGGGTTGGTGGCCGTGGCGCCGGTTTCGAAGGTGCCGGGCAGGAACACGCTGGCCAGCGTGAGGGTGACCGGCGGCAGCAGATTGTTGTTGCCGGTGATGATCGGCGTGATGGTGGCCAGCGGCACATCGGTTTCGTCGCGGGCAGCGCCCGAGCAGCCGAAGATCACCGAGCGGAAGATCGGCGCGCCGGCTTCATCGGCGGTGGCATCGGCAGCGGCGGCGGTTTGCGCGCCATCGATGTCGAGGCACAGGCCGGTGGCCGTGGTGTTCTGGATGATGCCGTTCACCAGGCCGTAATCGGTGCCGCCGCGCAGCAGCACGGTATCGGGGGTGCGGTTGCCGATGAAGGTGAAGTTGGCAATGCGCGGGTTGGAGCGCGGGGTCTTGGCTTCGCCGCCGGCGGTATCGGCTTCGATCACGCGGTCACCACCGGTGGTGCGCTGCACGACCAGAGCGTACTGGATCAGGCCCTTGAAGCCCAGATCGGTGTCGATCGAGTCATCGTCGGCACCGGTGATCACGATATTCTTGTGGTTCACGCGGCCGCCGAACCATTCGATGCCATCGTCGGAGCTGTTGTGGACCTGGATGAAGTTGGCAGTGGTGCCGTTGCCGACGCCGGCAAAGGTGATGCCGTTCAGTTCGTTGCCGGAGCTGACTTCAAAGCCCGGATAACGGACCTGCACATAGGCCAGGCGGCCCGAGTTGTCGGCCGGGCTGGCGCCGCCGTAGAACGCGCCGGTGAGGCCTTCCACCGCCGACTGGCAGCCAACGGTGCCCGGCGTGGCGGTGCCAACGCAGGTGTGGATCGGCGCGCGGCCGAGGATGACGATGCCGCCCCACTGGCCGATGGAGGAGGCGTTCACCGCGCCTTCCATGTTGGAGCGGCTGGTGAACACGATCGGGCGGGTGGAAGTGCCTTCGGCGAAGATCTGCGAACCGCGGTTCACCACCAGCGCATCGGCGCCGGAAGAGCCGAACACGACCACGCCGGGTTCGATGGTGAGGATGCCTTGGGCACCGCCAGCGGCCGGCGCGCCGGGATCAGCGCCCAGATCAACGCCAACGTTGACGCGGCCGGACAGCGAGTAGACGACGCCGCGGATGTTGGCCAGGGTGAGGCCGCCGGTGACGGTGCCGGAGATCTGGCAGTTGCGCAAGTTGTTGATAACGCCCACGTTCGTGGTGCCGGTGGGGCAGGTGTCGGCAGGGCCGGTGGGGGTGGGCGTCGGGGTCGGGGTGGGCGCCGGAGCCGGGGCCGGAGCCGGCGGCGGGGTGACCAGCGTGCCTTCGCCCGGCGAGGCGATGTTGGACGCGCCATCGCAGGCGGCGAGCGCCAGAGCGGAACCGATCAACAGCAAAGCGCGAAAACGGGTGGTCATTGTCATTCCCTTGCGGCCCGAAACATGGCTGGCAGGGGCGCCCATCGGCCTGGTGATGCGCCCCCACATGATGCTGCCAATTAGGCGCGATTCGTGGCGGCCCGATTACGGTTGGATTGCGGTTATTGGTCGATCTTGTTGCACTTCCATGACAGGTGCCGGGTCAGGGCGTCACCGTCGCCGCCCGCTCCACCCCGCTCCGGCGATAGCGCAGATCAAGCTTGCCGTTCAGCGCAAGTTCTTGGGGAAGCTCGATTATCTTCTCTTCCGATAACAGCTCCTGGCCGTTGGCGCTGATCAATATGTCGCCGCTTTTCAGCCCGGCGCGCACCAGCAGCGGCAGGCCCGACAGGCTGCCCAGCCGCCAGCCCTTCACACTATTTCCATCTTTCACCGCCGTCAGCGCCAGCCGCCACGGCGTGGGATCACCCCCCGGCGGCAGCGCTGGCCCGGCGCTGGCAGCCGGTGCATCGGGGAAGGCCAGCAGCTGTTCGCCGCCGGGGCCCTGCAACACGGCGCGCCCCGGTTCGATGCGGGTGAGCATCAGGCCGCCGGGCAGCTTGCGCCCCGGTGTGAGGCGATATTGCCGGCCGCCCATGCGGATGATGGCCATGCCGCCATCCGGCCCGGTGCGCAGGCCGGTGAGCGCCAGATCGGTGGCCGCCGCTGCCGGCATTGGCCCGGCGGGTGGCGGCGCGGTGGCCGCCGGTGCCGTTATCATGGCCGCTGGAGGCAAAACCGCCACATCCGCTGGCCCATCCGCCGGCGGCCGCAGAATCGCCACCAGGGCCGCCGACAGCGCCAGCCCGCCGCCAATCGCAATCGCCCATTCGCGGCGGCTTGTGGCCATCACGGGCAGCCCAATATGCCGGCGACCGGAATCACCAATGCGCTGCCATCGGCTTCGGTGATGGTGATCGCGCCGTCGCGCACCACCGCCCCGCCGGTGCCGGTGGGCAGGATGGTCAAGTTCACCTCGAACTGGCGGGTGGCGGAGCGATAGCGGGCGGTGGGGGCAAAGCCCATCACCGCGCTGCCGCTGGCGCTGGCCTGGGGCAGATCGGTCATCGTGCCATCGATGCGGGCGCGCAAGCTGGCCGGGGTGGGGGACAGCATGGCGATGCGCTGGCGGCTGGCCCGGTCCCACAGGAACAGCGCGCAGCGGCCGGGCTCCAGCCGCTGCGGCGGCAGCTCGGTGAGCGGGCCGACCGGCACGGCGGCGGCCACCTGCAAGGCGATGAGCGCGGCGATCACCATGGTCCAGTCTCCGTCCGGCCCAGCGCGGCGCCGTCGGGCCGGAAGCCGGCGGCGGTGAGGGCCAGCATCTCGGCCGGGCTGGCACCGCTGATGCTGGTGCGCGCCTGCCAGCGGCCGGGCTGCACGGTCAGATCAAGCCGCAGCCGGCCATCGGCGCTGGCCAGCGGCAGCAACAGCGCCGCGCCGTCACAGCGCGGGCTGCCCATCAGCGTGGCCTGCCCGGCGATTGCGGTGGCCAGAATGGCGGTCACCTGCCCGGCGGCCGACCGGCAGCTGCCCGTGCCATCCAGCGCCAGTGCCAGCCCGGCCAGATCCAGGCTGCGGATCGGCAGGCCGGGCAGTGCAGCCCCGGTGATGCGGCCGGTCAGCCCGTCCGCCCCCTGTGCCGTGACGCTGCGCCAAAAGCTGCCCGAAACACCGCCGGCCATTTGCCATTGCAGCCGGCCTTGCAACAACGCCAGCGGCTGGACGCCAAGGCTGATTGTGCCCAGCGCCAGCCCGCCGGCCTGGGCATCGGCAAGCTCCGCCTGCCACAGGCTGCCGCGCACGGCGCTGGCGGCCAGCGGCGGGGCGGGCAGGGCGAGCCGGGCCGGCAGCAAGGCGACCAGCCCGAGCGCGAGGCCGGCGAGGAGAGGCCAAAGGCGCATCAGCTGCCCTTCCGGATCAACAGGCGGGCGCGCACCGATTGATCAGCGTTGCGGCTGGCCTCAAGCTCGTCAACCACCAGCCCGTCGCGCTGCTCCAGCGCCGCGGCGAGGCCGATCAAAAGCCGGCCATTGACCGCGGCGATCTCCACCATGGCCTGGCCCGGCCCCTGCGCTTCCAGCCTTGTGGTGGTGAGGCCGGCTTCGGCGAGGCGGCGGCCGACCAGATCCAGCACCGGGCCGGCGGGCGCGACGGGGCGGGCCTTGATGGCGGCGGCCAGAGCGCGGGCCTGGGCCAACTGGGCTTGTGCGGCGCGGGCATCGTCCAACGCGGCGGCGCGCGCGCTGGCCAGTGGCCGCAGGATCAGCAGCCACGCCATCAGCGCCGCCAGCAGCGCGGCGGCAACGGCGATCAACAGCTGTTCGCGGCCCGAACGCTGGTTCCACCAGGGGGAAAGGCTGGCCATCATCGGGTCACCGTTACGGGCGTGTCGCTGCCATCGGGGGTGGCGCGGGTGGGGCCGGCGCTGGCGGCAAGGCCTTGCGCGGTGAGGGCTTCGGCCAGGGCCTGTGCCTCCCCGGCGCCGCCGGCCACGCCGGCGACCAGCCCGGCGCTGGGTGTGTAGCGCAGGGACGCCAGCGCGGCGCCCGGCCGGGCGGCAACCGCCTCCACCACCGGCCCGGCCAGCGCGCCCAGCCCGCCATCGGCCCCGCGCTGGCGCGCCATGGACGTGAGCGCGGCCAGCGGATCATCGGCCCCGGCAATCTGCACAGTGGCGGCCACGGCCTGGGTTTCGGCTGTGGCGGCATTGGCGGCGCGCCGGGCCTGGACCAGCGCGGCCACATCGCCGGCCAGCCACAGCCCGGCCAGCGTGGCGGCCAGCAGGCCCAGCCGGCGGCCCAGGCCGGGCGGCGGCTGCCAGCGCGAAACCGGCGCATAATCGCCAGCGAGCAGATTGAGCGGCAGTGCATCGGGCAGCGCCAATGTGGCCGGCGTGGTGGGCGCAGCGCCCATCAGCGCGGCGGCCAGATCAGCCTCAACCACAAAGCCGGCATCGGCGCTGCGGGCCACCACCCGCTCGCCGGTTTGCAGCACGGCAAAGCCGGCGGCCGGGGCGGGCAGCAACAGTGGCTCCGGCACCAGCGCGGTGGCTGACAGGCCGGCAGCGGCCAGATCGGCCAGCCAGCCGGCCATGGCAGTGCGCGCCACCACCGCCACCGGGCGCAGGCCACTGCCTGTGGCGACCACGATATGGGGATCGGCTTCGGCCAGGCGATCGCCCAGCATCAACCGGGCAGCGGCCGCAGCCTGGGCCGGGGCAAGATCAGGCAGATCGAGCCAGTGCAGCGCCACCGCTTCGCCGGGCACGGCAACGATCAAGGGCTCCGACGGATCGGCGGGCGGCAGGCCCTGGCCGGAAACGATCACGCGCGCGCCATCGCGGCGTTGCCAGTGCAGGCTGGGGGCAAGGCAAAGGAGGATCATGTCTCTGGTCCCCAACGGCGCACCAGCAGCCGGGCTGGCCTGGTGCCGGCGTCGAACAGGCCGGTCGCTTCCAGTGGCAGGGCTGCGCCATCATTGGCAAGTCTGGTTTCAAGGGTGAAGGCGACAAAGCGATCCTTCACGTCAATCTGGCGCAGCACATCGGCGGGCAGTTGCCGGTTGGCCAGCAGCGGCTGCGTCCAGAAGCTGTCCGGGCTGGCCCAGCCAGTGGCCGGTCGCATGGCGATGGCATCGCGCGCCGTGGCCAGCGGCAGATTGGCGATGGCGGCCAGCACCGGCGCATCGGCGGGCACCAGGCTGTTGATGTTGATGCGCGACAGCTCGGCTTCGGGCAGGGCGCACAGATGCGGCTGTGCGCGCGCAAAGATCGCCGCGGTCACGCCTGCCACCGCGCGCCACTCGCTCACCTCCGCCATCGGCATGGCGGCGGTGCGATAGGGGGTGGCGGCGCGGGCATAAGCGGCATCTTCGGCGCCGCCGCTGCCGGGTTGCCCGTCAATATCGATCCAGTCGGCGGTGGCGCTGGCGATGCGGGTGGCATCGTCGGCCGGCACATCGAGGCTGGTGAGCAGCCGGGCCAGCTGCTCCACGCCCAGCGGGCGGGTGGCGGTGCGGCCGGGCGGGCCCATGGCGGTGCTGTTGAGATTGAAGCAATTGCCGCCGGGTGTGAGCCGCACCAGCGCCGCCCCGGCCGGCGTGTCGAGCCGGAACGCGCCGGCGGGCAACAGGGGCAGTGGCAGGCGGGCGGCGATCATCGCCTCGGCTGCCAGCGCGGCGCTGCGCGCGGCCTCGATGGCGGTGCGGCTGGCATCCAGGTGCCGGGCCAGCCGCAGCCGATCGAACAGGCTGGTGGACAGCGCCGCCATGATGCCGACCAGCACCAGCACGTTGATGAGGGCGGCGCCCCGTTCCTGTGGCTTTTGCCCTGGTGTCATCGCCCGCCGCCCGGCCCCATGGGCACGACAAAGCGGACCAGGCCGATATCCGGCCCCGCTACGCTGATCTCCAGCGCGCGCGGCAGGCTGGTGGGATCGGGATTGGCCCAGCCGCTCTGCCAGCCGCTGCCATCGTGGATGCGCAATGTCACGGCAGTGACGCCTTCGATCAGCACCGCCGGCTCGCCCAGCGCCGTGCCATCCAGCATCGGCGCGGCGCGGCGGACGAGCGCGCCGTTCTCGAGGGACCAGCTGATGCGTTGCAGGGAGGCGCGTGGCAGCCCGGCCGGATTGGCCCAGCCGCGCCGCACCAATGTGAACAGCGCGCCATCACCGGCGCTGAAGGCCGGGTGCGGATTGCCCTCGATGGTCCGCCACGGCCGCGGCGCGGCTTGGGCCGCATCGGCGATCAGCAGGCCTTGCGTGCGGGCCAGCACGCCGGCGGCATCGGCCAGCTGCGTGGCCTGCTGGCTGGCGGTGACGCTGCCGGCCAGCAGCGCCGTGCCGGCGCTGGCCATCAGGCCGAAGATGGCGAGGCCGATCAGCAGTTCGATCAGGGTGAAGCCGTTTCCTGCCGGAACGCTGCGTTGCCCCCTGGCCACATCGCTCATGCCGAGCTTGTCGAGGCACGGACCGTCTGTGGTGCGTGCCTCGACAAGCTCGGCATGAGCGGCTTTTGCGCGCGGCAGAAGCTCAAGCTGGTGGGGCCGCATCACCGCTTCACCCACAGCAACTGGTCGCTGGCGATGATCTGGCCGCCATCGCCGGCCACGGTCACGGCGACACGGATGCTGCCGGGATCGGGGCCGGGGCTGGTTTGCCGGGTCCAGGCCCAGCTGCGCTGCCCGGCGCGTTCGCTGCCGCTGGCCGGGCCGGGCGGCGTGGCGGAGACCCAGGCTTCCAGCGCCTGGTTGCGGGCGACGATGGCGGCGTGGCCGCGATCCGAAAGCGTGGTGGCGCTGGCGAGCGACACGCCCTGCAGGCGGATCAGCGCGACGGCGGCAAGGCCGAAGATGGCCAGCGCCACCATGACTTCGATGAGGGAGAAGCCGTTGGCGGCTGCACAGGTCCTCCCCCTCTGGGGGAGGTGCCGAGCGCAGCGAAGGGCGGGGGGAGGCGGAGGGGGCGTGCAAGCGCAGTCCTGAACCGCCCCCTCCGCCCTGCGGGCACCTCCCCCAGAGGGGGAGCATCTTTGGCTGGCCTCAGCGCGCATCAATGGCTCCCGCGGCGCTGATGCGCACGCTGGCGCTGGCGTCGCCCTGGCGCACCACCAGCCGGGCCGGGCTGGCGAGGCCGGTGGGATCGAAGATGATTGGCCCCGCCGGTTCGGCGCTGAGGCTCTGGCCGGCGGGCAGGCGCATGGGCGGCGCCGTGCCGGCCTGCCAGCCCTGCGCGCCGGGCGTGAACAGCACCGGCCGGCCCGACAATATGGCGGCATCGCGTGCCGCGCTGGCATGGGCGGCCAGCCGCACCGCGCTGCGCCGCACATCGTCGCCGTTGCCGGGCAGGGTGAGCACGATGGCGGCCGCAGCAATGCCGATGATGACAATGGCCACCATCAGCTCCACGAGTGTGAAGCCGGCATCGGGGCGGCGATCAGAGATTCCAGTTGCCGATGTCATCACCGTCGGCTCCGGGGCCGGACTTGCCATCAGGGCCCATCGACCAGACGTCGAACGTGCCGCTGCGGCCGGGGGCGGCATAAAGATAGTCATGGCCCCAGGGGTCTTTCGGCAGCCGGCTGACATAGCCGCCGGGGCGATAGCGTTCGGGCTGGGCCAGATCGGACGGCGCGGCTTTCAGCGCGGCAAGGCCCTGGGAGGTGGAGGGAAAGGCCATGTGATCGGCGCGATAGGATGTGAGCGCGGTTTCAAGGCTGGCGATGTCGGCGCGGGCGCGGGTGATCGCCGCCTTGTCCACATCGGGTAGCACGTTGATGACGACAACCGTGGTGAGGATGCCGATGATGACGATCACCACCATCAGTTCGATGAGGGTGAAGCCGTTCCGGATGATCCGCCGTGTGGTGTTCATGCGCTGGCCAGGCTTTCAAGCTGGAGGATGGGGAGGAGGATGGAGAGCACAATCACCGCGACGGCGCCGCCCATCACCAGGATGATGGCCGGTTCCAGCAAGGCGAGCGCGGCGCGGGTGGCGGCATCATGCTCGCGCTCCAGCGCTTCGGCACCGCGATCGAGCATCACATCCAGCCGCCCGGCGCTCTCGCCGCCGGCCACCATGGCGACCAGCAGCGGCGGCAATATGGTGGCGCGCTTCATCGCGGCGGTGAGGCTGGCGCCTTCGCGGATATCATCGGCCATGCGCGCCACACGCGCGCGGATCTCGCGGTTGCCGATGGTGGGCAAAGTGAGGGCGAGGCCATCGACAATGGGCAGGCGGCTGGCCACCATCATCGCCAGCGTGCGCGCCAGCCGCGCCGATTGCCAGTTGCGGATCAGCCGGCCCGCCACCGGCAGGGTGAGCAGCCAGGCATCAAAGCGGCGGCGGGTGGCGGCATCGGCCATGGCGCGGGCAAACAGCGCCGCGCCAGCCGCCA
>JAIXQY010000173.1 GCA_027485485.1 Sphingomonadales bacterium
GGCAAGGATGCGGCCATGATCGAAACCTATCGCCAGCGCCTGGGTGAACTCCACGCCCGCACCGCCGAAACCCCGTTGTTCAACCCGGTGTTCCAATTGGGGCTGGAAATATCGCGCGGACTGGAGGCCGGCGAGGTGACGCTGGCCGGGCTGGCCGACGTGATCGCCGAGCTGGGCCGCGAGGGGCTTCAGGCGCGGGCAGACCGGCTGGCCGGCCTGCTGGCGCCGCTTGACGGTGCGGCCAATCTGGCCGCCTTCCGCGCCGAGGTGGAACAATCGGCGGCACACGGCCATTTCGCTGCCTTCCGTGCCCGTTGGGAAGCGCCGGCGCTGCACATCGTGTTCACCGCCCACCCGACCTTCCTGCTCACCCCGCAGGAATATGATGCAGTGGCAGAGGCGGCGGTGACGGGCCTGCCGGTGGCACTGGCACCAGCGCTGGAGCGGCCGTCGCCCAGCCTTGAGGATGAACATGCCGCCGTGCTCGCCGCGATCGGCCGGGCGATGGCGGCGCGCGACCGGCTGCACCAGATCGTGCTGGATGTCGCGGCAGCCGCCTTCCCTGGCCAATGGCAGCAATTGTCCCCCTGTCTGTTCCGGCTGGCGACATGGGTTGGCTATGACATGGATGGCCGCACCGATATCGGCTGGGCCACCAGCCTGCGCTTCCGTGCCGAGGAAAAGGCCGTGCGGCTGGGCCATTATGCCGATGCGGCGGAAGCGCTGGGCGAGGCCGCCCTGGCGGAGCGATTGGCGCGGGCGGCCACGCAGGCGGCCGGTGTGGCTGCACTGCTGGCGGGCGATACAGATGATCCGGCCGCATTGTCGGCCATCGCCAATCAGGTCACAGCGGGCCATGACGATGCGCTCACCAGCCTTGCCGGCATCATCGCCGAATTGCGCAGCCGCGGCCATCTGGTGCTGGCGGCGGCGATGGCAGCCGATGGGCTGGGCATGGGCCATATCCATTTCCGGGTGAACGCCGCGCAACTGCACAACGCCATTCGCCGCCGCATCGATGGCGATGGCACGCTTGATCTGGGCAGCAGCCAGGCGCTGACCCGGCTGCGCGGCCTGCTGGAAACGGTGAAACCGCTGCGCAGCAATTTTGCCGCGCTGGCAGTGGAGAGCACCACGGCGGTGCGCCAATATCTCGCCATGGCGGCGATGCTGAAATACATCGATGCCGATGCCCCCATCCGCCTGCTGATTGCCGAGTGCGAACAGCCGCTCACCGTGCTGGCGGCGCTCTATTTCGCTCGGCTGTTCGGTGTGGATCACCAGGTGGATGTGTCGCCGCTGTTCGAAACCGAATCGGCGCTGGAACATGGTGGGCGCTTTCTGGATGCGCTGCTGGCCGAGCCGGCCTATCGCGCCCATGTCCGTGCCCGGGGGCGCGTGGCGATCCAGACCGGCTTTTCCGATGCCGGCCGCTTTGTGGGCCAGATCCCGGCGGCGCTGGCCATCGAGCGGCTGCAGGGCCGGCTGGCCCGCGCCATGCAGGCCAATGGTCTGGCCGATGTGGCGGCCCTGATCTTCAACACCCACGGCGAATCCATGGGGCGCGGCGCCCATCCGGTCAGCTTTGCTGATCGGCTGGCCTGGCCACTCAGCCGCTGGGCACGAGCGCAATTTGCCGCCGCCGGCATCCGCGTTGAAGCCGAAGCCAGTTTCCAGGGTGGCGATGGCTTCCTGTTCTTTGGCCATGATGCGCTCGCGCTGGCCACGCTGGCGCGCACCGCGCTGCTGGTGCCGAAACTGGCCAGCAGCGGCAGCGATGATGAGTTCTATCAGCGCACTGATCTCAGCCTCGATTATTATCGCATGATCCGCCGGTTTCAGCGGATGATGTTCGAAGCCCGGCCCTATGCCCGCGCCATCACCGCCTTTGGCCTGGGCCTGATTCCCACCACCGGGTCACGCCGGCTGAAGCGCCAATCCGATCTGGGCCGCGACCGTGATGCCAGCCTGCGCAGCATCCGCGCTATCCCGCACAACGCCATACTGCAACAGCTTGGCTATCCGGTGAACATCTTGGCCGGGGTCGGCACGGCGGCCAGCGGCGCGCAGGAAGGGCTGGCCGCGCTGCTCAGCGGATCGGCGCGTGGGCGGCAGATTTTGGGCCTGGTCGGCACCGCCAATGCCATCGCCAGCATCAAGACCCTGGCTGCCTATGGCGAGCTGTTCAACAGCGCCTATTGGGCAACCCGGCCGTATCGCGGCACCGAAATGGCGCTGGCGCGGCCCTGCCTGGCGCTGGCCGAACGGCTGGTGGAAGATGATCGCTCCGGCCAGTTCCGCCGCCTCGCCTCCATGCTGCGGGTGGACAATATCAAGCTGCGGCAACTGCTGGCGCATGTGCCGGATGATGCCATTGCCGCCCCGGCGGCGGAGGCGACACGCCGCACATTGGGCGTGTTGCACGCGGTGCGGTTGGGCCTGATGCAGCATATGTTCCTGCGCGCGGTGGACATACCGGCCTTTTCTGCCCGCAACGATATCAGCCGCGACGATGTGATCGAAATGATCCTGAGCCTGCGGGTGGACGAGGCGCTGGCGCAACTGCACCGCGCCTTCCCGGTTTCAGCGCCTGATGCCAGCGATTATGCCATGGCCGAGCCCAGCGACTGGCCCGATGGTGACCCGGCCGCCTATGCTGGCATTCAACGCCGCTTCATCGCCCCGATTGCCGATGCCGCCCGGTTGATCCCGCTCACCAGCATCGCCATCGCCAATCATTTCGGCGCCCACGGTTAGGCTTCGCCCACGTCCGCCAGGATCTGCCGGCGGGCGCGGGCGATGCGCAGCTCCACCGCCTTGCGCGACAGGCC
>JAIXQY010000169.1 GCA_027485485.1 Sphingomonadales bacterium
CACCAGCCGCAGCCTGGCCTGCAGGGGCGCAATCGCGTCGGGCGCAGCCAGAAACGCCTCGATGCCAAGCAGTTGCGGGCTGTGGCCTTCTGTGCCGAAGGTGATGCTGGCCACCTCGGCGGGCGTGAGGGTGGCGGCGAGGAACCAGCCGGTGCGGCCCGGCGGGTGCATCGAGGGGAAGGGGCGGGCCCACCAGATGCGGGATTCGGGGAGGAGAAGGCCGAACTCTTCGTGCAGTTCGCGCAACGCGCATTTCGCCGGGCTTTCATCCCTCTCCCGGCCGCCGCCGGGCAGATCGATCAGGCCGGGCCAGGGGATGCCGGGCTTCATGTCGCGGCGGTAGGTGAGGATGTGGCCGTCAACCAGCGCCGCCAGCTTGGCGCCGGCGAAGTCTGCGCCGTCCCAGACGGTGATCACACGGCGTGGGCCTGAAGATGGCCCAGCATTGTCACCTCCAGGGTTTTCTCGTGGGTGGCCTCCAGCACCACTTCGGGCGCGAAGCCGGCGATGCGGGCTTCTTCCCAACGGCCGGCGCACAGGCACCAGCGGTCCCCGGGGTTCAGGCCGGGGAAGCCAAACTCCGGCCGGGGCGTCGAAAGATCGTTGCCGGCGGATTTGCTGAAGGCGAGGAATTCCGCCGTCACTTCGGCACACACGGTGTGCAGGCCGCGATCGGCGGCATCGGTGTTGCAGCAGCCATCGCGATACCAGCCGGTGAGCGGTTCCAGCGAGCAGGGAACCAGGGCCAGGCCCAGCACGTTCTTGGCGGTCATGCGCCCCTCCGGCTCCAATGCGCGGCCCACACGGTGGCGGCCACCAGCAGCGCGGCGACGCCCTGGTGCGCCACGCCCAACGGGATCGGCACATGGTTGATGATCACCAGCACCCCCAGCACAAACTGCGCCAGCACCAGGCCAGCCAATGCCAGCGCGCGGACCCCGGCGCCAGCCCGCCACAACTGGGCGGACACCAGCAGCAGTGCGGCGGCCACGGCCCAGGCCAGGCTGCGGTGCAGGAACTGAACCGTGACCGGATCGGCAATGGCAGCACCGGCGCTGGCCAATATGCCTTCCGGCACCAAGGCGCCAAACATCAGGGGCCAGGTGTCGGACGCATGGCCCGCCCGCAGGCCCGCAGTGAAGGCACCCCAGACGATCTGCACGCTCAGCAGTGCCGCCACCGGCCACACCCAGGCGCGCGGCCGGTCATGCCGGGGCGCATCGCCATCGCGCAGATCCAGCGCCGTCCACACACAGCCGGCCATGATGATCAGCGCGTTGGACAGATGCACCGCCAGCCGTTCCGGTGCGACCTCGGTGCGGTCCACCAGGCCCGATGCCACCATCCACCAGCCGATGGCGCCCTGCAGACCGCCCAGTGCAAACAACGCCAGCAGGCGCAGCTTGTAACCCTCTGGGATCTGGCGGCGAATCCAGAACCAGGCCAGCGGCAGCGCAAAGGCCAGGCCAATCAACCGGCCCAGCAGGCGGTGGACATATTCCCAGAAAAAGATGCCCTTGAACGCTTCCAGGCTCATGCCGGCGTTCATGAGGCTGTATTGGCTCGACTGCTGATACAGCGCGAACTGCCGCTGCCATTCGGCATCGGTGAGCGGCGGCAGCGTGCCCGACACGACATCCCAGCGGGTGATCGACAGGCCACTCTCGGTCAGCCTTGTGATGCCGCCGACCACGACCATGGCAAACACCAGCCCGGCAATGCCCAGCAGCCACAGAGCCACAGCGCGCGGGCGGGCATCGGAACGGGGAAGGGCGGCAGCAAGCGTGGCCATGCGCGATCCCTAAAACCAAAGCCGCGCCTGGCCAAGCCCATCCACTGTCGCATCAATCCTTTTCGTCGGGATCGGCATAGCGGAACGGATCGGTCAATTTCGGTTTGGTTGGCAAGGGTTTGGCTGGCAACGGCTTGTCGGCATTGGCGGCTTCCCACAGCAGGGAGGCGAGGATCACCGAGGCCTGGCGCAGATCTTCGGGGCGCAAATGATCGAACGTGTCCACGCTGCTGTGGTGCACGGTCGTATCATAATCCAGCGGGTCTTGAATGAACTGGAAGGCGGGCAGGCCGATCGCCGCCATGAATTCATGATCGGTGCCGCCGGTGGGGCTGGCGACCACGCTGCTGGCGCCCATGCTGGCAAAGGGTGACAGCCATTCCGAAAGGATCGGCACGGCGGCAACATTGCCCTCGGCATGGATGCCGCGCAGCTTGCCGCCGCCATTGTCGATGTTGAAATAGGCCGCCATCAGATTATAATCGACCTTCTTTTCAATCGGATACTGGCCAAGTTTGAAATCATAGCTCAGCCTGGCCTTCACCGGATCAGGGTTGGCCGGCCGGCTGGCGAGGTGGCGTTCGATATAGTTGGACGAGCCATACAGCCCCTGTTCCTCGCCCGACCACAGCGCAAAGCGGATCGTCCGCTTCGGCTTCACCTTCAGCGCGGAAAGGATGCGCGCGGCTTCCATCACCACGGCCGAACCGGCGCCATTGTCGGCCGCGCCGTCGGCGGCCACCCAGCTGTCGAGATGGGCGCCGGCCATCACATAACCGGCCTTGGCGTCGCTGCCGGGAAGATCGGCCAGCACGTTGTAACCATTGGGATCGCTGTCATCATACTTCACCTGCGAATTGATGGTCAGCACCACCTCGCCCTGCGTGGCCAGCCGGGCCAGGCGGCGGTAATCCTCGGCGGTCAGCTCCAGCCCCGGCAGCCTGGGCGTGTTGCGGTGCTGATAGCCCTCGCCGTGCAGCAGGCCATTGTCGCGATAGCTCATCCGCACCCAGCCCAGGGCGCCTTCCAGGGCCAGGAATTCATCCAGCTGCTTGCCGAACTGCAGATATTTGAACCAGCCATCGCCATCGTCGGGCGCGGTCACCGGCTGTTTAAATTCATCAAGCTCGCCAATCGCCTTGTCGTCCAGCCGCTCAAAGCCGGGTTTGGTGGCATCGGCCGGCGGGCGCGGGAAGCTGATGGCGACGATCTTGCCCTTCAGCTTGCCAGACCATTCGGCAAAATCGCGCGGGCGTTTCATGGGCGCCACGATCAGCGGCGCGGTGATGCCGGCGGCCGGCGTGCCCGGCGTCCACGCCACCGGCAGGGTGCGCAAGGTCAGGCGGCGCGGCGATTCCATGGTCACGCTGGCACTTTCGATTGACCAGCCGCGGCCGAAATCAAAGCCTTCGGTGCGCACATTGCTCAGGCCCCAGGCGCGGAACCGGTCTTGCGTCCAGCGCTCGGCGGCGCGCATGCCGGGCGAATTGGTCATGCGCGGGCCGATGCGATCACTCAGATAGGCGGCGGTTTCGACCACCTCGCCGTGGTTCATGGCCTCATCGCTGATCCGGGCGACCATCGCCAGATCGGGGGCAGCAACGGCCGGGACGGCGGCAGAGACAAGCAAGCAGGCAAGAAGGGCGCGCATCGGCAGCATACTCCGGCTGGTGATGCGCCGGGTTTAAGCGGGGAGGGCTGGCGGTGCAACTGCCGGCTCAGCCGTGGCACCCGGGCATGGCCGCTGCATTCACGCCAGACTCGGCGGCACCCGGCGCTGGCGCCGCAGCGCGCTGCCCACCAGCCCGAAGCCGCCCAGCATCAGCCCCCACGCCGCCGGCTCCGGCACGGTGAGCACATAACCAGTGCGGCCATTGGCATCGCGCGGCCAGATGTCCTGATAATAGACGCCGTCACCGGTGTTGGTCACGCCCTTGGTCCACCAGGCATCGAGGATCAGGATATTCTTGCGGCCAATGGTTTGCGGCGAGCCTTCCGGAAACACGCCAAACAGTGCCATGCCGGTGGGCTGATCATTGTAGACAAAGTCGATGCGCAAAATGTCGTTGCGGCAACCGGTGTAGGTGTAGGTGGCGACCGAGCCGCCGATATGCCCAAGCCCGATGCGGTTGCTGCAGGTGCCGGGCGCGAACTGAAACTCCACATTGTCGGCCTGCGGCGGCAGTGGCACTTCCGTCACCAGGGGGGATGAGGTTGCCGGCGCGGCCAGCGCCGCGGCCAGCGCAAAAGCAATCATGCGCTTCATGTCTGGTCTCCCACGTCATCTGCATTCGACGTGAGCACAGGATAGTCCCGCCGCTGGGTGCGGCGCATGCGGGTGAATGCGTAACCACCGGGCTCAGCCGTGCCAGCTGAACACATCTTCCACCCCCACCCCGAAAAAGCGCGCGATGCGAAACGCGCTTTCCAGGCTGGGGGAATATTTGCCCTGTTCGATGGCGATGATGGTGTGGCGCGTCACGCCGATGGCATCGCCCAGTTGCGCCTGGCTGATGTTGCCGCGCGCTTCGCGCAGGTCGCGCACGCGGTTGCCGATGGGTGGGGGCGGCGGCATCAGAAGCCGCGCCGCAACAGCCAGGCCGTGCCTAGATGCAACAGCGCCTGGCTGGCCAGCAGACCGGCGAACAGCGAATGGAACAGCATCATGCCGTCACCATGGCCGATGAACCACAGCAGTGCGGTCACGACACAGGTGGTGAGCAGATGGCCGGCCCAGCTGACGGCGCGGGCGGTGGCGGCAGCCTCGCGCTCATCTGCGGGGCTGGCGGCTTCCCGCCGGTTGATGATGGCCAGCAGCAGCTGCACGATGATACTGCCGGCGATGGTGAGGAACAGATAGGCGATCAACATGCCCACCGGCAGGCTGCCACCGGGTTGCCACGCTGCAAGACCAAGCCGGCCGAAATACCAGGCTGCCATTGCCAGCATCAGCCCCCCCATCGCCCAGCCAGAGCTTTCCCGGAACGACATGGTCATCATCTGCTGCATCCTTTGCGTGATGTTGAAGATCTTCTACATCAGTAGCCGATTCGGGGAGGCATGTAAAATATCTTCTACATCAATGGCGCCCAGCAAAGCCCTTGCCGCCAGAATGTGATAATGTTACATGGCTCAAATGCCGCCGCGTGCCGCCTCTCTGCTTGATCGCCTGGCCATTGGCCTGTCGGGCCTGTGCCTGCTGCACTGCATGGCCGGCTTCGTGCTGCTCAGCCTGTTTGCGCTCACCGGCGATTGGCTGGATCACCGCGTGCATGTGGTGGGCCTGGTGCTGGCGATGCCGCTGGCGGCAGTGGCGCTGTGGCGCGGCTGGCGGCGGCATGGCCAGTTGGCCATCGGCGTCCTCGGCCTGGCCGGGTTGCTGGTGATGACCGCATCACTGGCGGTGGCGCATGGTGACCTTGCGGAAATGCTGGTTTCGATGGCCGGCGTGTCGTTGCTGGCGCTGGCGCACTGGCGCAACCTGCAGGCGCTGCGCGGCGTTTGAGCGCCCGTGGCATGGCTTGCGCCGCGCCGCCCCAAGCCTGATATAGGCGGCATGGAACGCGCATTGCACAGCCACGGCCAGCACCACAGCCGGGATGATCTGGCCAAGGCCGCCCAATCGCGGCTGGTGGCGGTGGGCGAGCAATGGACGCCGCTGCGCGCCCAGGTGTTTGCCGCGCTTGCCGGTTTTGACCGCCCGGTTTCGGCCTATGATGTGACGGATGCCGTCTCCGCCGCTGCTGGCCGCCGCATTGCTGCCAACAGCGTCTATCGCATCCTCGATCTGTTCGTGGCCAACAATGTCGCCAGCCGGGTGGAAAGCGCCAACGCCTTCATCGCCAACGTCCACCCCGATTGCCCGCATGATTGCATCTTCCTGGTGTGTGACCGTTGTGGCGGGGCGACTCATGTTGATGATGATCGCATCACCGGCGATGTGCGTGCTGCCGCTGCTGCCACGGGTTTCACGCCGGTGCGCCCGGTGATCGAGGTGCGCGGCATCTGTGCCGCCTGCGCCTGATCGCCGGCCCCGCGACAACGCTGTGTCCAGCCAGGCTTACAGTTTTGATGACAGCCGCTGTCATTATCGCTAAGAGAGCGCTCCTAAGTCCGCAGCCAGGCGAGCCGTCCTTATGAAGCTTGAAACCCCGCTCCTTGATCAGGTCAACATTCCGGCTGACCTGCGATCCTTGGAGCCCGGGCAATTGCGGCAGCTGGCCGATGAACTGCGCCAGGAGATGATCCACGCCGTGTCCTACACCGGCGGGCATCTGGGCTCTGGCCTTGGTGTTGTGGAGCTCACCGTCGCGCTGCACTATGTGTTCAACACGCCTGACGACAAATTGGTGTGGGATGTCGGCCACCAGGCCTATCCGCACAAGATCATCACCGGCCGGCGCGACCGCATTCGCACCTTGCGCCAGGGCGGTGGGCTGTCCGGCTTCACCAAGCGCAGCGAGAGCGAATATGATCCGTTCGGCGCCGCGCACAGCAGCACGTCGATCTCGGCCGCACTCGGCTTTGCCATGGCCAACAAGCTGCAGGGCAAGCCGGGCAAGGGCATTGCGGTGATTGGCGATGGCTCGATGTCGGCCGGCATGGCCTATGAGGCGATGAACAATGCGCGGCAGGCCGGCAACCGGCTGGTGGTGATTTTGAACGACAACGATATGTCGATCGCGCCGCCGGTGGGGGCGCTGTCGTCCTATCTGTCGCGCCTGCTCTCCAGCCGCAAATTCCTGGAACTGCGCGAATATCTCAAGCAGGTTTCCGGCAAGGTGCTGCCGCCGCCGTTGCAGAAGGCCGCGGCGCGGGTGGATGAATATGCCCGGGGTTTTGCCCAGGGTGGCGGCACATTGTTCGAGGAACTGGGCTTTTATTATGTCGGCCCGATCGACGGCCATAATCTCGATCATCTGCTGCCCGTTCTGGAAAATGTCCGCGATGCCGCCGAAGGCCCGATGCTGATCCATGTCGTGACGCAAAAGGGCAAGGGCTATGGCCCGGCCGAGGCGAGCGCTGACAAATATCATGGTGTGGTGAAATTCGACGTGGTGTCGGGCACCCAGCACAAACCGAGCCCCAAGGCCCCGGCCTATCAGAATGTCTTTGGCGACATGC
>JAIXQY010000135.1 GCA_027485485.1 Sphingomonadales bacterium
GCGGCATCGACATGGAACACCGCGCCGACGCTGTGGGCGAGCCGGCCGATGGCGGCCAGATCCTGCACCACGCCGATTTCATTGTTCACCGCCATCACCGAGACGAGCGCCACATCCTCGCCCAGCGCGCGCTCCAGATCGCCCAGGTCAACCAGGCCGTCGGCGCGCACCGGCATGATGCTGAGCAGCGCGCCGATGCTGGCGAGATACTGGGCGGTTTCCAGCACGGACGAATGTTCGGTGGCGAGCGTGACGATGCGGCGGCGGCTCTGGCCCGGCGCGGTGAGCAGGCCCTTGATGGCCCAATTGTTGCTTTCGGTGGCGCCGCTGGTGAAGGCGATGGCTTCGGGCGGGGCATTGAGGAGCGTGGCAACGTGGCCGCGGGCGGCCTCCACCGCGGCCTTGGCCTTGTATCCCCACAGATGCGCGCTGTGCGGATTGCCGAAGCCATTGATTCCCCATGGCTCCATCGCGGCGGCGACGGTGGGATCAAGCGGCGTGGTGGCGCCATAATCGAGATAGATCGGCAGGCTCATGGCAGTTTCCCAAGGCGCTTTGCCATGGCCTCCCAGGCGGCGGCAAAGGCGGCGAGGTCAGCTTCGGTGGTGGCGGGTGACAGCGACACGCGGATGGCTTCACCGGCCGCCGTTCCCAGCCCCATCGCGGCGAGCACATGGCTGGCCTTGACCTTGCCCGATGAGCAGGCGGCGCCGGCGGAGACCATATAGCCTTCGAGATCGAGCATCATCACCTGGGTGCTGGCGGCCACGCCGGCCAGGCCGATGCTGCTGATATGGGGCAGGCGGGGCGCAGCGCTGCCGTGGATGATGGCCCCGGCAGCGGTGAGGCGGGCTTCGAGCGCGTCGCGGCGGGCGGCCACCGCCGGCCAATCGTGGGCCTCAGCAAGCGCGGCGGCCAACGCCGCGATGCCGGGCAGATTCTGGGTGCCGCCGCGATGGCCGCGCTCTTGCCCGCCGCCGCGCTGCACGGCACGCAAACGGGCCGGATCGCGGGCGATGAGCACGCCGGTGCCCATGGTCGCGCCCAATTTGTGGCCGGAGATGGCGATGAAATCGGCATCGGGCAGCGCGTGTCTGCCGGCGGACTGCACGCAATCGGCGAGCAGCAGGCCGCCAGCGCCCTGCACCAGCGCCGCCACCTCGGCCAACGGCTGGATCACGCCGGTTTCATTGTTGCCGGCCTGCACCGCCACCAGCGCCGGCCCGGATTGAAGCAGGGTTTCGAGTGCGGCCAGGTCGATCAGGCCGGAGGGCAGCACCAGGGCGATGGTCACCTCATCGCGCGCCGCCAGCACGGCGCTGTGTTCGGTGGCGCTGGCGATCAGCGGCAGGCCGCAGCCGTTGATGGCCAGCGCCAGCGCCTCGGTGCCGCCGCTGGTGAAGATGATCTGTTCGGGCGCTGTGCCGGCAAAACGTGCCACGGCATCGCGGCTGGATTCCAGCAACCCATATGCGGCGCGGCCGGCGGCGTGCACGCTCGACGGATTGCCGGGCAGCGCGCAGGCGGCCGCGACCGCCGCGATGGCGACGGGCAACGCCGGCGTGGTGGCGGCGTGATCAAGATAGAGTCGGCTTTTCATTGCAACACAGGGTCTCAGCGCCATATAGGGCGGGATTAGACCTTGCGCCAGAAACTGGATCATCATGCCTGAAGTGATCATTGCCGGCCCCGAAGGGCGTCTTGAAGGCCGTTACCAGCCAGGCAGCGGCCCGCGCGCGCCGGTGGCCATATTGCTGCAACCGCACCCGGCCCAGGGCACGATGAACCATCCCATCGTGCTGGCGCTCTATCAAAGCTTTGTGCGGCGCGGCTTTGCCACGCTGCGCTTCAACTTCCGCGGCGTCGGCCGCAGCCAGGGCGTGTTTGACAATGGTATCGGCGAGCTTTCCGATGCCGCCAGCGCGCTCGACTGGTTGCAGCAGTTCAACCCGGAAGCCCACACCACCTGGGTGGGCGGCTTTTCCTTCGGCGCGTGGATCGGCATGCAGCTGCTGATGCGCCGGCCGGAGATCAAGGGCTTCATCTCGATCGCGCCGCCGGCCAACATGTATGACTTTTCGTTCCTGGCCCCTTGCCCATCAAGCGGGATCATCGTGGACGGCGAGGCCGATGAAGTGGTGCCCACCGCCGCCGTGCAGAAACTGGTCGACAAGCTGAAGACGCAAAAGCACATCACCATCGATCATGTCACCATCCCCGGCGCGAACCACTTCTTTGCGCAGGAAATGGTGCCGTTGATGGCTGAGGTGGATGGCTATCTGGACATGCGGTTGGCCAACGGCGGGCGCTGAGGCAAGATCCTCCCTGCCCGAAGGGCGGGGAGGTGCCGAGCGCAGCGAGGCGGAGGGGTTCTTGCCGCCGGGCGTGAGCTTTGGTTCCACAGGCGCCACCCCTCCGTCAGCCTTCGGCTGCCACCTCCCCTAGCAGGGGAGGATCTTTACGCCAGCCGCCCACCCGGCATCGGCTGCGGCACGCCGGTCGTTTCCGGCCAGCTCAAGGGCTTGCCGTCCAACACCCGCACCGCCAGCCACGCGAACGCCTCGGCCTCCAGCGCGTCGCCGTTCCAGCCTTCGGACTCCACCGCATCGCAGGGCACGCCGCAGCGGCGGGCCAGTTCAGCCATCAGCACCGGGTTCAGCCGGCCGCCGCCCGTCACCAGCAGGCGGCCAATCGGCGGCACATGGCCCAGCGCCAGCCGCACGGTTTCGGCGGTGAACGCCGTGAGCGTCGCGGCGCCGTCGCCGGGTGACAGGCCGCGCAAGGCGCCGATATCCCAGGCGTTGCGATCGAGCGATTTGGGCGGCGGCGCATCGAACCACGAATTGTCTGCCAGGGTTTGCAGCACATTGTCGTGCACCATGCCGCTGGCCGCCACCCGGCCATCCTCGTCATAACTGCGCCCGGTGTGAGTGCGCACCCAATCATCGATCAGGGCATTGCCGGGCCCGGTGTCGAAACTGCCCCAGGCGCCATCCTCGGCAAACCAGGTGAGATTGCCGACTCCGCCAAGGTTCAACACACCCAAAGGCCGACCCAGCGCCTCTGACCGGGCGCGGTGATAGCCCGGCGCCAGCGGCGCGCCCTGGCCGCCGGCCGCCACATCGGCGCTGCGGAAATCAAAGGCCACCGGCAGCCGGGTCGCGGCCTTCAGCGTGGCGCCGCAGCCGATCTGCCAGGTCCAGCGCCGGTCGGGTCGGTGCGCGATGGTCTGGCCGTGGAAGCCTATCACCGCCACCGCGTCCCGCCTGGTGTGGGTGGCGGCGAGCAGGCGGTGCACGGCCATGGCATGCAGGCCGGTCGATTCCTGTTCCACCGCATCGATCAGCGCGTCGCGGGCCGGCGCGTGCATTTCCAGCGCGCGCGCGCAGGCAGCACGCAGGCGCGGGCGGAAATCGGGCTCATAAGGGAAGAACATGAAGGCGCGCGGGCTCACATGGCCTTCGCCATCGGTTTCGATCAGCGCGGCATCAATGCCGTCCATGGAGGTGCCGGACATCAGGCCAAGCGCAAGTCGGATCGTCATCTCAGCAGCCTAGCGCAGGCGCATGGCCCTGCCTATAGAGCCCGACATGCGCCTGTTCCTTGCCCTGGCCCTGCTGCTCGCCAGCCCAGTATCAGCCAATCCGCTGGCCGATCTGGTCGCCGGCACCGACGCCCGCGCGCCGCAGCTTTCGGGCGTGATCGGCGTGGTGGCGAACAAGAAGCGCATCCTCCGCGCCGAAGCCCACGGGCTGGCCGATATTGCCGCCGGCCGCCCGCTCACCACGGGCAGCGTGGTGCGGGTGGCCTCCATTTCCAAGCTGGTGGTGGCCATCGCGGTGTGGCGGCTGGTGGAGCAGGGCCGGATCGATCTGGATCGTGATGTGAGCCTGTATCTCGGCTGGCCGCTGCGCCACCCGGCGCATCCTGAAACCCCGGTCACGCTGCGGCAATTGCTGTCCCACACCAGCGGCATTGTCGATGGCCCCGGCTATGGCTTTGCGCTGGAGGACCGGCTGGCCGACAAGCTGACGCCTCAGCATTGGGGCCCCGGCGCACCGGGCGGGCGGTTCGAATATGCCAATCTCAATTATGGCATCATCGCCAGCGTGATGGAGGCGGCCACGGCTGAGCGGTTTGACCAGATGATGACGCGGCTGGTGTTTGCGCCGCTGCAGATTGATGCGGGTTATAATTGGCAGGGCGCATCCGATGCGGCGGTGGCGCGCGCCGCCGTGCTGTATCGCAAGGGCCGTGACGAAACGGCCTGGAACCCGGCTGGGCCGTGGCAGCCACAGGTGGATGATCTGAAGGGCAAGCGCAGCCCTTGCCCGGTGCGCAGCACGGGCGGGTGCGGCGTGGCGGCCTATCTGCCCGGCACCAATGGCACCATCTTCTCCCCCCAGGGCGGGCTGCGCATCAGCCTCCCTGATCTGGCCCGCATCGGCCAGATGCTGCTGCGCGGCGGCGAAGTGGACGGCGTGCGGTTGTTGAAACCCGCTACGGTGAAGGCGATGGCCGCGCCGGTGTGGCAGGCGGGCAAGGGCGTGCCGGGCGATGATTATCACGGCCAGATGCTGTGTTACGCCGCCGGGCCGCAGTGCCTGTCTGGCCGGGCCGGCGCGACCGACCAGCCGGTCCCCGGTGCGCGCTGGTGGGGCCATCTGGGGGAGGCTTATGGCCTGCTGGCCGGGCTGTGGGTGGATCAGCGGCGCGGCCGGGTGATCGCCTATGCCCTCACTGGCACGGCGGCCGATCCGTTCGCGGCGCCAAAGCTCACATCCAGTTTCAGTTCGGCGGAAGATATCATCATGGCGGAACTGGCCAAATGACCTCAGGCGTCATGGTTTTGCCACCAATGCTGTGGCAGTTTCCCCGCGCCAGAGTGGCCATGGGAGAACAGACATGATCGGTTACGCGCTTTTCGGCAGCAATGATCTGCCGCGCAGCTTTGCCTTTTACGATGCGGTGTTTGCCAGCATCGGCATCAAGCGCCTGATGGAATTTCCCACCGGTGCCGTGTGCTGGGGCACGAGCTGGACGGCGCCGATGCTGGGTGTGGGCCCGGCCTATGACGGCCAGGCCGCCACCGCCGGCAACGGCACGATGATCGCGCTGGTGCTCGACACGCGCGCCAAGGTGGATGCCATGTATGCCGCCGCCATCGCTGCCGGCGGCGGTGATGAAGGCGCGCCGGGCGTGCGCGGTGATGAAGGCCCGCAGGCCTTTTACGGCGCTTATTTCCGCGATCCCGATGGCAACAAATTGTGCGCCTTCCGGGTGGGGCCGGCCTGATCTGACCGATCTGGAGATCATCGAGGCCGAACTGAAGGCCCGCGACCGTGATCGCTGGCTGGCGTGTCTTTATGCGCCAGCCAGTGCACGGCCGGGCCTGATCGCCCTGATGGCGCTGGACCTTGAGCTGGCGCAGCTGGTGGTGACCACCACCGAGCCGATGCTGGGCGAAATCCGCCTTGCCTGGTGGCGCGAACGGCTGGAGGAGCTGGATGAAGGCAAGGTGCCGGCGCAGCCGTTGCTGGCGGCGCTGAAGGCGCATGCGCTGCCGATGGTCTCGGGCGCGGCGCTGGCGGGCCTTGAGGATCGCTGGATCGACATGCTGGGCCATGATGGCGTGACCGACGCGCATGTGGCCGGCGGAGGATATTTCTTTGCCCTGGCGGCGCGGCTGCTGGGCGGGGACGTTGTGGCGGCGGACTTACTGGGACGCGCCTGGGTGCGGGGGGAGGCTTTGCCCGGCCGCACCGCGGGCGTGCTGCGGCCACTCAGGGGGCTGGCGGCGCTGGCGCTGCGTGATGCGCTGCGCGCCCGTGCCGGGCAGCCGGTGGAAGAGCGCGGCAGCCTGGCCCGGCAGTGGCGGCTGTTGAAGGCGGTTGCCTTGGGGCACTGAGCCGGTTTATCCCATGACAGTCAGGGTCTGTGGCAGGAGCATGTTCGATGCGCCGGATCCTGGGTTTTGTCGTGGCTTTGGTGGGTGTGCTGGCCGCTGGTGCCATCCTGTGGCGGGCACCGCCGGTGACGCAACCGGCCACCGCCCTGGCCGTGGCCGATGCCGATCCCGGCGGGCAGGATGCCGAGGCCGAACCGCCCACCGCCCCCAAATCCCCGCTGAGCGATGCCCAGCGCGAGGCGAAGCGGCTCAAGCGTTATGACAAGAATGATGATGGCGCGGTGAGCCGCGGCGAGTTTCTGGCCGGTCGGAGCAAGGATTTCGCCAAGGCCGATCGCAACAAGGATGGCCGGCTCGATCTCGAGGAATTTGCCGTGGCCAGGTCGACGAAATTCGCCCGTGCCGATCGCGATGCCGATGGCCGGCTGAACGCGAAGGAGTTTGCCGCGACCGCGGTGAAGCGCAAGGCGAAGCCGGCGTGTGTGTGCGCGGTGGCGGAGGAGGAGTGATCCAAATCAGGCAGGTGGCCGTGCCGCCGTCGGGCCGCTGGGTGGAGGCGTCGGTTTTGCCGTTTCTGCTGGCCCGGTTGATTTGGGTTCTCGAAAAGGCGTGCACGGGCGGCCTGCCAGCACATCCTTCTCAAGTTGCAAGGCCCAATCAATCTTGTCGGTTGAAACCGCTATGCCTTTGGTGATGTCCTCAAAAATTTGGTAGTACAGCGTAACGCAGTTGGGATCGATTGGCGCCGTTTGTGCCGCAGCCGGTGCATGGAATGGCATTGCTGAAACTGCCAGCAACCAAGCAGACATTGTCCGGATGTGGTGGGGTTCAGACATGTCCCAATCGTCGTTGCACATCCGCAGATTTACCGTACGCTGTTTCCTTATGCAACCGCCATCCATTCGGCCAGATCAGCCCGCGCCCTGGCCACCAGCGCCGGCTTGCGCTGATCCTTCTTCACCGGCGGATCGAGCAGCGGGAATAGGCCGAAATTGACGTTCATCGGCTGAAAACTATCAGCCTTGGCGCCGCCGGTGATGTGGGAGAGCAGGGCGCCCAGCGCGGTGGTGGCGGGCGGCGGCAGCGGTTCTTTCCCCAGGCGTTCGGCCAGCACGAAACGCGCCGCCATCAGGCCGACGGCGGCCGATTCGACATAGCCTTCGCAGCCGGTGATCTGCCCGGCAAAGCGCACATTGGGCATGGCGTTCAGGCGCAGCGTGGCATCCAGCAGCACCGGCGACTTGATGAAGGTGTTGCGGTGCAGGCCGCCCAGCCGAGCGAACTGGGCGTTTTCCAGCCCCGGAATCATCCGGAACACCCGCACCTGTTCGGCATGCTTCATCTTGGTCTGGAACCCCACCATGTTCCACAGCGTGCCCAGCGCATTGTCTTGCCGCAATTGCACCACCGCCCAGGCCCGGCGGCCGGTGGCGGGGTTGGTGAGGCCCACCGGCTTCATCGGGCCAAAGCGCGGCGTGTTGCGGCCGCGTTCGGCCATCACCTCGATCGGCATGCAGCCATCGAAATAGGGGGTGTTGGCCTCCCAGTCCTTGAAGCTGGCCATCTCGGCGGCGAGCATCGCGTCGATGAACGCCTCATACTGCTCCTTGTCCATCGGGCAGTTGAGATAGTCTTTCGCGCCGCCCTTGTCCCAGCGGCTCTGGAACCAGGCGACATCCAGGTTGATCGAATCAAAATGGATCACCGGCGCGATGGCATCGAAAAACGCCAGCGCATCCTCGCCGGTGAGGCCGCGAATGGCCTCGGCCAACGGTGTGGCGGTGAGGGGCCCGGTGGCGATGATGGTCTGGCCCCAATCGGCGGGCGGCAGGCCGGTGATCATCTCCCGCACGATGGACACATTGGGATGGGCGGCCAGTTTCTCGGTCACGCCGGCGGAAAACTGGTCACGGTCCACCGCCAGCGCAGAGCCAGCCGGCACGCGCGCCTTGTCGGCCTCGGCCATGATGATGCTGCCCAGCGTGCGCATTTCCTGGTGGATCAGGCCCACGGCATTGTTGTCGGGATCATCGCTGCGGAAGCTGTTGGAACAGACGAGTTCGGCCAGATCCTCGGTCTTGTGCGCCTCGGTGGCGTGGACCCCGCGCATTTCGTGGATCACCACGGGGATGCCGGCGCTGGCCAGTTGCCAGGCGGCTTCGGAGCCGGCGAGGCCGCCACCAATAATATGAACAGGGTTGCTGATTGGGCTGGACATTGCCAGCGCTATAGGCTTGAAACTTCTGGCTTCCAAGCATGTTGGCGGTTGTGCCGCAATGCGGGAAGCGCCTCAAAGACCCTGAAATTTTGCGCGGGCGCGGCAGAATGTCGCTGTTTTGCCTTCCCATGCCCCAAGGGCCTCGCTATACCCAAGCTGGCCTGTCGCCTTTCGGTGGGCCGTCCAACTGGAAGTATGTTTATGCACGTGCGGCCATCATGCGGCCGGGCCCATCAGCGGCTGGATCGGCAGGGTTGAGATCATGCCGAAATTGACCGTTGATGGAATCGAAGTGGAGGTGCCGGGCGGCGCCACCGTGTTGCAGGCTTGCGAAGCGGCCGGCGCCGAGATTCCGCGCTTCTGCTATCACGAGCGCCTGTCGATTGCCGGCAATTGCCGCATGTGCCTGGTGGAAATGGAAAAATCGCCCAAGCCCGTGGCCAGCTGTGCCATGCCGGCGGCCGATGGCCAGGTGATCCACACGAAATCCGAAAAGGTGAAAAAGGCCCGCGAGGGGGTGATGGAGTTTCTGCTCATCAACCACCCGCTGGATTGCCCGATCTGCGACCAGGGCGGCGAATGCGACTTGCAGGACCAGTCCATCGCCTATGGCCGGGGCGCCAACCGCTATGAGGAAAACAAGCGGGCGGTGACCGAGAAATATATGGGTCCGCTGATCAAGACGGTGATGACCCGCTGCATCCATTGCACCCGCTGCGTGCGCTTTGCCGAGGAAGTGGCCGGCGTCGAGGAAATCGGCGCGATCGGCCGGGGCGAATCGATGCAGATCACCTCCTATCTGGAAAAGGCCGTCACCTCCGAAGTGTCGGGCAATGTGATCGATCTGTGCCCGGTGGGTGCGCTCACCTCCAAGCCCTATGCCTTCCAGGCGCGGCCGTGGGAACTGAAGAAAACCGATTCGATCGACGTGATGGACGCCATCGGCAGCAACATCGTGGTCGGCAGCCGCGGGGCCGCCGTGCTGCGGGTGACGCCGCGCATCAATGACGACGTGAACGAGGAATGGCTGGCCGACAAGGGCCGCTTTGCCATCGATGGCCTGGCCGAACGCCGGCTCGACACGCCGTGGGTGCGGGTGGGCGGCAAGCTGCAGAAGGCGAGCTGGGCCGAGGCCTTTGCCGCCATTGCTGCGGGTCTGCAGGGCCTGACCGGCGATCAGATTGCCGGCGTTGTTGGTGACCTCGCCGCCGTGGAAGACATGGTGGCGTTCAAGGATCTGCTGGCCGGGCTGGGCGCGACCCGGATCGAAAGCCGGCAGGATGGCGCGCTGTTTGACGCGGGCGAACCGGCGGGCTGGCTGTTTGGCACCGGGCTGGCGGCGGCGGAAACGGCGGACGCGATTTTGCTGATTGGCACCAATCCGCGCCATGAGGCGGCGCTGCTCAATGTGCGGCTGCGCAAGGCGGTGAAGAAGGGCGGGGCCAAGGCCTTTGCCATCGGGCCGGCGGTTGATCTGTCGTTCCCGATCACCGAACTGGGCGATGATGCGGCGCTGCTGACCAATCTGCCGGATGTGGTGGTCGAAGCCTTTGCAGCGGCCAAGCGGCCGATGATCCTGGTGGGCATGGGCGCCTTGAAGACGCCGGGCCTTTATGCAGCGGCGCGCAGCGCGGCCGCCAGGCTGAATGTGGTGCGCGAGGGCTGGAACGGCTTCAACCTGGTGCACACGGCGGCGGCGCGGGCCGGGGCCTTGCGGCTGGGCCTGAGCGTGGATGGTGGCATCAACGCGCTGATGGGCGATGCTGGCGTCAAGGCGCTGTTTTTGCTGGGCGCGGACGAGGTCAATGTGGAAGCCAAGCGCTTCACCGTCTATATCGGCACGCATGGCGATCGCGGTGTGGCCCATGCCGATGTGATCCTGCCGGCGGCGGCCTATGCCGAAAAGGCCGGCACCTATGTGAACATGGAAGGCCGGGTGCAGCGGGCGCTGAAAGCCACGCAGCCGCCGGGCGACGCGCGGGAGGATTGGACGATCTTCCGGGCATTGTCGGCCGTGCTGGGCGTGAAGCTGCCTTATGATGATCTGGTGGCGCTGCGGGCGCGGATTGCGGCCGGTTGGCCCGATCTGGCGCGTGATGGCCTGATCGCGCGGGCGGCCAGCTTGGCCAGCGTGGATGCTGCACCGGTGGCCGGCCCGCTGCATCATATTTACAGCAATTATCAGCTGACCAACCCGATCGCGCGGGCCAGTGCCACCATGGCGGCCTGTGTGTCCTCACTGCTCGCCCCCGAATATGGGGAGGCGGCGGAATGACCTATACCGGCTGGTTCGTTGGGCAGTTCGGCGAAGGCCTGGGCTGGTTCCTCGCCAATCTCACGCTCGTGCTGGCCATTGCCTTTCCGGTGATGGTGGGTGTGGCGCTGGCGGTTTATGCCGATCGCAAGATCTGGGCGGCGATGCAGATGCGGCGCGGGCCCAATGTGGTGGGGCCGTTCGGCCTGCTGCAAACCTTCGCGGATGCCGCCAAGCTGTTCATGAAGGAAACCATCATTCCGGCTGGTGCGTCCACCGGCGTGTTCCTGATCGCGCCGATGATCAGCTTTGTGCTGGCGCTGGTGGTGTGGGCGGTGATGCCGTTCGATGCGGGCCTGGTGCTGGCTGATCTCAACGTTGGCCTGCTCTATGTCTTCGCCGTTTCCTCGATGGGCGTTTATGGCATCATCATGTCGGGCTGGGCGTCCAATTCAAAATATGCGTTTCTGGGTGGTTTGCGCTCGGCAGCGCAGATGGTCTCTTACGAAGTTTCGATGGGCTTCATCCTGGTTTCGGTGATGATGTATGCCCAAAGCCTGAACCTGTCTGACATCGTGCTTGCCCAGAAGGGCAATGTGCTGGGCGTGCTGAACGGCAATGTCTTCAATCCCTTGCTGTTCCCGATGGCGATCATGTTCTTCATCACCGCGCTGGCCGAAACCAACCGGCCGCCGTTCGATCTGCCCGAGGCCGAGGCCGAGCTGGTGGCCGGCTATCAGGTCGAATATTCGAGCATGTCCTTCGCGCTCTTCTTCCTCGGCGAATATGCCAACATCCTCTTCATGTGCGCGCTGATCCCCACCCTGTTCCTGGGCGGATGGCTGCCGCCGCTCGATCTGCCGTTCCTCTATATCGTGCCGGGCTTCGTCTGGTTCCTGCTGAAGATGGCGTTGATGTTCTTTATCTTTGCCTGGGTGAAGGCCACGGTGCCGCGTTACCGTTATGACCAGCTGATGCGGCTGGGCTGGAAAGTGTTCCTGCCCTTGAGCCTGTTCTGGGTGGTGGTGGTTTCGGGCTGGCTGATGTTCAGCGGGCATTTCGCGGCGGTGCCGGCATGATGCTCCTGATCGCCCTTGCGGGTCAGATGATCCAGACGGCGCCGCCGCCCGCGCGCAGCCGGGTGCCGGCCACCGGCTTTGCCTGCGCCTTTACCCAGGCCGATGGTTCGGCCTTCACTGTCGCCGGTGTGATGCCGGCGTTCTTGCCCGGGCGTGATCCCAATGCCACGCAGGGAATGGCGCTCACGGTCGCCGGCCTGCCGGTGCTGGAAGGGCGCGGCAGTGCCAACACATCAAGCGATTCCGGCGGGGATTTCCGCGATTTCCAGATCGTCATGCTGCGCGGCGAGGCCACCTATATTGCCAATCTGAAGCTGCGGCGCGGCGGTGGCGGGATCGGTTGGATGACCCGTTATGCCCCGGCGACGCCGCCGGAATCCTATCGCTATTTTGCTGCGGGTCATTGCCGGTCCGATTTCGAAGGCAAGCCCCTGTCATGATCACGATGCTTGCCCTTGCCGGCGCGGTCAGTGCGCTGTCGTGTCAGATCAACGATCAGCTGATCGTGGTGCGTGCGCCCGGTGCCGAGTGGAAGAACGGCAACGTGCCGCTCGACGCCGAAGACAAGCCCAAATTCACCTTCACCATCACGCCCGGTGCCAATGATCAGGCCGTGGTGAAAACCGCCACCGCTGCGCTGTCGATCAGCGGCAGCTGGCCAACGCTGGAGATCGGGCCGGGCCAATATGGCTTTGTCGCCCCGGCGCAAAGCTGCCTGTTCACCGAGAAATATTGCGTTTCGATGGTGCAGGTTTCGGCCATGCCCGGCGGCGGCGCGGCCGTTTCGGTGATGGTGACCGGTTCGAGCAAGACCGAGGGCCAGGCCCTGCGCGATCATCTCAACCTGATCTTTCTGGGCAGCTGCGTGGCTGCCGCTGGGGAATCTGCCAAGTGACGGCCCTGCTGCAATCCGCCAAGTCGCTGCTGCTGCTGGAGTTCGTCTCCGGCATGTGGCTGACCTTGCGCTATATGTTCCGCCCCAAGGCGACGCTGAACTATCCGTTCGAAAAGGGCCCGATCAGCCCGCGTTTCCGCGGCGAACATGCGCTGCGCCGCTATCCCAATGGCGAGGAACGCTGCATCGCCTGCAAATTGTGCGAAGCCGTCTGCCCGGCGCAGGCCATCACCATCGAAGCCGAACCGCGCGAAGACGGCAGCCGCCGCACCACGCGCTATGATATCGACATGACCAAGTGCATCTATTGCGGCCTGTGCCAGGAAGCCTGCCCGGTGGATGCCATCGTCGAAACGCCGAATTTCGAATTCGCCACCGAAACCCGCGAAGAGCTGATCTACGACAAAGGCAAATTGCTGGCCAATGGCGAGAAGTGGGAACGGGCCATCGCCAGCAACATCGCCGCTGATGCGGAGTGGCGCTGATGGTTAAGGGTTTTGTCATGCTGGCGAAGGCCAGCATCCACTTCGCCGCTCGCACCCGTCCCACGGTGGATGCTGGCCTTCGCCAGCATGACGGCAGGGGTGCAGTCTGATGGCCGCCTTTGCCTTCTATCTCTTCGCCGGCCTGCTGCTCACCAGTGGCCTGATGGTGATCACCGCCCGCAACCCGGTGCATTCGGTGCTGTGGCTGATCCTGGCATTTTTCAACGCCGCCGGCCTGTTCATCCTGCTGGGCGCCGAGTTTCTCGCCATGCTGCTGATCATCGTCTATGTCGGCGCCGTCGCCGTGCTGTTCCTGTTCGTCGTCATGATGCTCGATATTGATTTCAAGGCCTTGCAGCGCGGCGCGCTGAAGAATCTGCCGCTGGGCCTGGCCGTGTCGGGCGTGATCCTGGCCGAAGTGCTGCTGGTCGCCAGCGGCTGGACGGCAGGGCAGGGCGTGATCGTGCACGAGGCATTGGCCGGGCCGCCGGCGGGCATGACCAACACGCAGTGGATCGGCAGCCAGCTCTACACCCGTTATTTCTTTGTCTTCTCCATGTCGGGCCTGATCCTGCTGGCGGCCATGGTGGGCGCCATCGTGCTCACCCATCGCCGCCGGGTGGGCAACAAGCGTCAGGATATCGGCGTGCAGGTGGCGCGCACGCCGGCCGGCACGTTGGGCGTGGGCAAGGCGCCGGTTGGCCAGGGGGTCGAACTGTGATCGGGCTCACCCATTATCTCGCCGTGTCGGCGGCGCTGTTCGTGCTGGGCGTGTTCGGGATTTTCCTCAACCGCCGCAACATCATCATCATCCTGATGTCGCTGGAATTGATCCTGCTCAGCGTGAACATCAATCTTGTCGCCTTTTCGGCCTATCTGCACCAGGTGCATGGCCAGATTTTCGCGATGTTCGTGCTCACCGTGGCGGCGGGGGAGGCGGCGGTTGGCCTGGCCATCCTGGTGATCTATTTCCGCAACCGCGGCACGGTGGCGGTGGATCAAGCCGATCTGATGAAGGGCTGACATGATCACCGTGCTTGTCTTCCTGCCGCTGCTGACGGCGCTTGTCGCCGGGCTGGGCGGCCGCGCCATCGGCCACACTGCGGCCAAGATCATCACCACCGGCGGCTTGTTCGTGTCGGCCGCGCTGGCCTGGGTGATCTTCACCGGTTTCTGGTTGAACGACACCGCCGGCTACACCGTGCCGGTGCTGGACTGGATCGAAAGCGGCGGGCTGTCCGTCAATTGGGCGCTGAAGGTCGATACGCTCACCGCGGTCATGCTGGTGGTGGTCACCAGCGTCTCGGCGCTCGTCCACCTCTATAGCTGGGGCTATATGGAGGAAGACCCGTCGCAGAGCCGGTTCTTCGCCTATCTGTCGCTGTTCACCTTCGCCATGCTGATGCTGGTGACGGCAGACAACCTTGTCCAGATGTTCTTCGGCTGGGAAGGGGTGGGCCTCGCCTCTTATCTGCTGATCGGGTTCTGGTACACCAAGCCATCGGCCAATGCCGCCGCCATCAAGGCCTTCGTGGTCAACCGCGTCGGCGATTTCGGCTTTTCGCTGGGCATTTTCGGCACCTTCATGGTGTTTGGCACTGTCTCGCTCGATGCCATCCTCGCCGCCGTGCCGCAGCATTCGGGCCAGACGTTCAGTTTCCTGGGCTCCCAGGTCGATGTGATGACCTGCCTGTGCCTGCTGCTGTTCGTTGGCGCCTGCGGGAAATCGGCGCAATTGGGCCTGCACACCTGGCTGCCGGACGCGATGGAAGGCCCCACGCCGGTCTCGGCGCTGATCCACGCCGCCACCATGGTGACGGCCGGCGTGTTCATGGTCTGCCGGCTCTCGCCCATGTTCGAAGCCAGCCCGACGGCGCAGGCCGTGGTGTGCGTGCTGGGCGCCTGCACCGCGCTGTTCGCCGCCACCGTTGGCATGGTGCAGAACGATATCAAGCGGGTGATCGCCTATTCCACCTGTTCGCAGCTGGGCTACATGTTCTTTGCTGCCGGTGCCGGCGCCTACGGCGCGGCGATGTTCCACCTGTTCACCCACGCTTTCTTCAAGGCCTTGCTGTTCCTGGGGGCCGGCTCGGTGATCCATGCCATGCATCATGAGCAGGACATGCGCTTCTATGGCGGCCTCAGGAAGCATATCCCCATCACCTTCGCGATGATGACGATCGGCACGCTGGCGCTCACCGGCTTCTTCTTCACCGCCGGCTATTATTCCAAGGACGCGATCCTGGAGGCGGCGTTTGCCAGCGGCACCAGCCATGGCAGCTTTGCCTTCGTCGTGGGTGCGCTCGTCGCGGCGCTGACCAGTTTCTATTCGTGGCGGCTGGTGTTCCTCACCTTCTTCGGCAAGCCGCGCTGGGCGGGTTCCGAACATATCCAGCATGCGGCGCATGGCGATCATGGCCACGGCCATGATGATCATCACGACCATGCCCATGCCCATGCCCATGACGACGGCACCGCCGGCTATCACCCGCACGAAAGCCCGATCTCCATGCTGATCCCGCTGTTCGTGCTGGGCGCGGGTGCGCTGCTGGCCGGCTGGGTCTGGCATGGGGCTTTTGTGGGCGCCGAAGAGGGCGCTGGCTTCTGGCGCGGCAGCCTGGCGTTTGACGAACATCTGATGCACGCCATGCACGAAGTGCCGGCCTGGGTGGTCTACACCCCGTCAGCAGCCTTCTTCCTGGGCCTGGGTCTGGCCTGGCATGTGTTCCTCAACAAGCCGTCGATCCCGATCTGGTGGCAGCGCGAAGTGCCCGGCCTGTATCAGTTCCTGCTCAGGAAATGGTATTTCGACGAGCTGTACAACGCGATCTTCGTGAAGCCCGCCCTGTGGCTGGGCCGCTTCTTCTGGACGCGCGGTGATCAGCAGACGATCGATCGTTTTGGCCCCAATGGCGCTGCCGATGTGGTGGTGCTGGGTGCCGGCCTCGCCCGGCGGTTCCAGACGGGCTATGTCTATTCCTATGCACTGGTGATGCTGATCGGCCTTGCCGCCGCGGCTGCCTGGATGATGCGCTGATGCCGATCCTTTCGCTCATGATCCTGTTGCCGGTGGCGGCGGCGTTGCTGCTGCTGGCGCTGCCGGGCGACGACGCGGCCCGCGCCGGCCGCGCCCGCATGGTGGCGCTGGCCACCACGCTGGTGGAATTCGCCGCCGGCATCTGGCTGTGGCTGAATTTTGATCAGACGACAGCCGCCTTCCAGTTCAGCGAAAATCTGCCGCTGTTCGCGCCTTATGTGAGCTGGTCGCTGGGGCTGGACGGCATCGCGCTGATGCTGATCATGCTTTCGGTGTTCCTGATGCCGCTGTGCGTGCTGGCCAGCTGGGTGGCGGTGAAGAAGCGCGTGCCGGAATATATGGCAGCGTTCCTGCTGATGGAATCGCTGATGATCGGCACCTTTGCCGCTCGCGACATCTTCCTTTTCTATCTGTTCTTCGAAGGCGGCCTGATCCCGATGTTCCTGATCATCGGCATCTGGGGCGGCGCGCGGCGCATTTATGCGTCCTACAAATTCTTCCTCTACACGCTGCTGGGCTCGGTGCTGATGCTGGTGGCCATGCTGTGGATGGTGGGCGTGGCCGGCACGGCGGACATTGGCGAACTCAGCAACCATGATTTCCCGAAAGAGGCGCAGTTCTGGCTGTTCCTGGCCTTCTTTGCCTCGTTCGCGGTGAAGATGCCGATGTGGCCGGTGCACACCTGGCTGCCCGATGCCCACGTCGAAGCGCCCACGGCTGGCTCCGTCATCCTCGCCGGCGTGCTGCTGAAACTCGGCGGTTATGGCTTCATCCGGTTCAGCCTGCCGATGTTCCCCGATGCCTCGGCGCAGTTGATCTGGCTGGTGTTCGGCCTGTCGATGGTGGCGGTGGTCTACACCTCGCTGGTGGCGCTGGTGCAGCAGGACATGAAGAAGCTGATCGCCTATTCGTCCGTTGCCCACATGGCCTTCGTCACCGGTGGCCTGTTCGCGCTGAACACGCAGGGCATCGAAGGCGCGATGGTGATGATGCTGTCCCACGGGCTGGTGTCGGGCGCGTTGTTCCTGTGTGTCGGCGTGATCTATGATCGGCTGCACACGCGCGAAATCAGCCGCTATGGCGGGCTGGCCGATACCATGCCCAAATATGCGCTGGTGCTGCTGTTCTTCACCATGGCCAGCGTTGGCCTGCCGGCCACGTCGGGCTTTGTGGCGGAATTCCTCGTGCTTTTGGGCATGTATCAAACCAGCACTTGGGCGACGTTCGTGCTCACCACCGGGATCATCCTGGGGGCCGGTTACATGCTGTGGCTCTATGCCCGGGTGGCCTATGGCAAGGCGGCCGGCGAGGACACGCGGGCCATGCCCGATCTGGATGCGCGCGAGATTGCCATCCTGGCGCCGATCATCCTCGCCACGCTGTGGATGGGCATTTATCCCAAGAGCTTCCAGCAACCGATGAAGCCGGCCATCGCCGCGGTCGTCGCCCGGCTGGAGGGCCGCGAACTGGCCACGGTGCCGACCGATATGACCTTGTCTGCCGCGCGGCCCGCGCTGCCCAGCCCCGCTCATGCTGCGGAAGGCCATCACTGATGCACCCGATCTTCGCCTCCATCGCCATTGCCGGCCCGGAAACCATCCTCACGCTGGGCAGCCTGGCCGCGCTGATGCTTGGCAGCTTCACGCCGAAACATCGCGCGCTGGTGGTCACCAGCCTGTTCGCCGTGGCCATATTGGCGGTGGCCGGGTTCAGCCTGATGGATGCGCCGGCCGGGCGCAGTATCGCCTTTGACGGCCTCTATATCGCCGATGATTTCTCCGCCTTTTTGAAGGTGATCATTATGGCCGCCGCCGCCGCATCGGTGCTGCTGGCGCTGCCGTGGCTGAACGAAAGCGGCACCGGCCGGTTTGAATATCCCGTGCTGCTGCTGCTGGCGGCGCTGGGCATGGCGATGATGGTCTCCGCCAATGATCTGCTCACCCTCTATGTCGGGCTCGAACTCGCCGCGCTGCCGTCCTATGTGCTGGCCGCGTTCAGCCGCGCCGATGACCGTTCGGCCGAAGCCGGCCTCAAATATTTCGTGCTGGGCGCGCTGGCGTCAGGCATCCTGCTCTATGGCGTGACGCTGGTGTACGGCTTTGCCGGATCGACCCAGCTGGATGTGATCGCCGGACTGGTGGCGGGCCAACCGGAACGTTCGCTGGGCCTGTTGTTCGGCATCGTGTTCATCCTGGCGGGCCTGGCCTTCAAGGTGTCGGCGGTGCCGTTCCACATGTGGACGCCGGATGTGTATGAAGGCGCGCCCACCCCGGTGGCGGCCTTCTTCTCGGCGGCGCCCAAGGCGGCCGCACTGGGCCTGATGGCGCGCGTGCTGGTGGTGGCCTTTCCGGGCAAGGTGGCGGCCGATTGGCAGCAGATCATCATGGTCATCGCCCTTGCCTCGATGGTGCTGGGCGCAGTGGCGGCGGTGGCGCAAACCAACATCAAGCGCCTGCTGGCCTATTCATCCATCGCCAACATCGGCTTTGCGCTGGTTGGCCTTGCCCCCGGCACCCCGGCGGGCATTTCGGCGCTGCTCTTCTATGTCACCGTCTATGTCGCGATGACGTTGGGCAGCTTCCTGGTGGTGCTGCAACTGCGCCGGCCCGATGGCGGCACGGTGGAGCAGATGGCCGATCTGGCCGGCCTGTCGAAAACCCAGCCCAGGCTGGCGGCGGCGCTGACGATCTTCATGTTCAGCCTGGCCGGCATTCCGCCGCTGTTGGGCTTCTGGCCCAAGTTCGCGGTGTTCCAGGCCGCGATTGCGTCCGGCCAGATTGGCCTGGCCATCATCGGCTTCATCGCCTCGGTGGTCGCAGCCTTTTATTATCTCCGCCTGATCAAGATCATGTATTTCGATGAACCGGCGGTGGTGCTGGCCAGCGAGGGCAGTAAGGTCAATGGCGCGATGATTGCAGCCTGCGCGCTCTTCTGCTCGCCGATCGGCATGTTGGCGCTGTCGCCATTGGCGGTGGCGACGGCCCGGGCGGCGGCGGCGCTGTTCCCGGCTTGAGCACGCTCACGTTCACCCACCTTGACGAGGTGGGCTCCACCAACGACTGGCTGCTGGCCCGTGCCGATACCCTGCCCGACGGCCATTGGGTGATCGCCACGCGCCAGACTGCCGGGCGCGGCCGGCGTGGCCGGGTGTGGAACGACGGGCTGGGCAATTTCATGGGTTCGGTGCTGGTGAAGGCGCAAGGGCCGGTGCAGCAGTTGAGCTTTGCGGCGGCGCTGGCGCTGCACGATGCGCTGGCCGCCACCACCGGCCAGCCGGCGCGCCTTGCGCTGAAATGGCCGAATGATGTGCTGCTGGATGGGATCAAATGCTCCGGCATCCTGCTCGAACGGCAGGGGGAGGCGCTGGTGATCGGCATGGGCGTCAACCTGGCCCATCATCCCGAAGCCACGGAGCGCCCTGCCACCAGCCTTGCCGCCGCCGGCCTGCCAGTGCCGCACACGGTGGAATTTCTCGGCGCGATCAGCAGCTGCTTCAACCACTGGCGCCTGCAATGGGAATGGGAAGGCTTTGCCCCCATCCGCGCCGCCTGGCTGGAACGGGCGGCCGGGCTGGGCGGGCGCATCGTGGCCCGGCTGGGCAGCGAAAGCCCGGAAGGCCTGTTTGCCGGCCTGGCCGAGGATGGCGCATTGCAGATGCGGCTGGACGATGGCAGCCTGCGCTCCATCCACGCCGGCGAAGTCTTTGCGGTGTAAGGGAGAGGCTGATGCTGCTCGCCA
>JAIXQY010000078.1 GCA_027485485.1 Sphingomonadales bacterium
GCCGAACACATCGACGCCATCCTCAACGCATACAACAACACCCCCAGAAAATGCCTCGGCTTCAAAACCCCAGCCGAAACCTTCAACCCGTTGCACTTCGGTTGTGAATCCACACCCGGATCAAGCCCGGGGCGACGATGTAGGGGAGGGTTGCTTCTCCACTCCGAAGCTGACGTCCACAGCCATCTGCTCCGCAGCAAATCCGAACGCCCAGGCTGCCCTGTCCTACACGGGCAAAGCTTGTCATCATGCTGCTGTCCGCAGACTGTGCGCGGCGCAAAAGATATGTTTTTTCAAAGCTGATTCCCGCCGGATTCGTCAATTGTGTCAAAATTGCCGCGCAGCGAGACCGTCATCCACAAGCCATCTGCTCCTTCTCAGATCAGAACAAGGCGCCCCAAAAGGGCCGCCCGAAAAGGATCGGGTCCAGGGTCTGCGACCCTGGCCGCCGGAGGCCTTCCTGATCCCTTCATCGTGCCGGGATGAAGCTCTTGCGGCCGGAATGTGGCAAATATAGTCTGCTGAAGTGGACATGCAGGCATCAGCAACCAGCGAGCTCGAGATTCGGCGCTACAAGGCTGCCGTGGCCGAACTGAGGGCCGCCGGTCTCTTCAGTTCATTTCGGAACGATGATGGCCCATCGTGGTGGGAAACTGTTTTTCAGGCTGGACGGCCAATTGAGTATCTGGCGCCCAGACAGAGTTTCGTCAGCTGCGCGTTGTTTTTGGTTCCGGTGAACATCGCCATTCATTTGCTGTTCCATTTGAATGATCCGCAGGCGATCCCCGTCTTGCTCATTCGCATCGTGCTCAACGGCCTTCTGCTGCCGTGGGTGGTCACGTCAGTGGCTTGGCGACAAACGCAGCGTCATGGCCTGACGCCATGGGAAGATCTCGCCCGCTAAGGCGGCTGACGGGCAGGGCAATTGCCGCGTCCTTGCTGCGCCGCGTCTGTCCTACACGGGCAAAGCCTGTCATCATGCTGCTGTCCGCAGACTGTGTGCGGCGCGGAAAACGGGGATTATCAACGCTGCGTCCCGCACAGACTCGTCCAATCAGTCAAAACTGCCGCGCCACCAGACTGCCATCTGCACGCAATTTGCTCCTTCTCATTTCAAAACAAGGCACCCCCAAACGGGCCGCCCGAAAGCGAACGGGTCCAGGGTCTGCGACCCTGGCCGCCGGAGGCCTCTCTTCTACTGTCACCGTGAACCCAAAACCTCCTCCACCCACGCCGGCACCAGCACGCTGGCCGGGCCGTGGCGGGCTTCGTCGAACATCGGCGTGCCGGCCGAGGGCTCGAGGTTGAGTTCCAGCGTCTTTGCCTCGGCATCCCGCGCCCACCCGACGAAGCCGGCGGCGGGATAGACCGCGCCGGAGGTGCCGATGGAGACGAACAGATCACAAGCGGCCAGCGCCGCTTCGATGCGGTTCATGTGGTAGGGCATTTCGCCGAACCAGACGATATCGGGGCGAAGGCCGCCGGGTTGGCGGCAGGCGGGGCAGGTGGGGTTGCCCAACAGGGGGCCGGTCCACGGCCGGGCGGCGCCGCAGCGGGTGCAGAGCGCGCTGTTGAGTTCGCCGTGCATGTGCAGCAGCTGGTTGTGGCCGGCGCGATCGTGGAGATCGTCGACATTCTGGGTGACGAGGAGGAAATCGCCTTTCCATGCCGCCTCCAGCCGGGCCAGCGCCAGGTGGGCGGCGTTGGGGTTCACCTGGCCGAGGAAGGCGCGGCGCTGATCATAGAATGTCTGCACCAGCGTGGGGTTGCGGCGGAAGGCCTGGGGGGTGGCGACATCTTCGATCCGGTGATTTTCCCACAGGCCGTCGCTGGCGCGGAAGGTGGGCACGCCGGATTCGGCCGAAATGCCGGCGCCGGTGAGGATGACGATGTTGGGATGGCGGCTCATGCGGGCTCCAGCATAAGGGCGGCCCCCCGCACCCGGCAAGCGCATGCAGCCTTTGCCGCGGTGGCGCGTTGTTCCAGATCAAGGCCGGTGCTGCATCCCGGGTCCAACATTGCGGGGAAGGGACAGGAAATGCCGCGCGCCGCCAGCTTGATCAGCCGTGAAGTTTTGCCGTTTGCCGCCTCGCTGTTGGCGCTGGCGCTGGCGGCGTTGCTGATTGATGCGGTGCTGCACCATTTTGATCAGGTGTGGGTGGGCCGCTGGCTGGGCATTCCGGGCGTGGTGCTGATCCTGTCGTCGTTTGCCTATTCGCTGCGCAAGCGCAAGATCACCACCACGGGCAATCCGCTCAGCCTGTTGCACCGGCACGAACGGATGGCCTGGGCGGGATTATTGCTGGTGCTGGTGCATGCCGGCATCCATTTCAACGCGGTGCTGGCCTGGCTGGCGGTGGCGGCGATGCTGATCAACATCGCCAGCGGGTTGACCGGCAAATATCTGCTGGCCCGGGCCCGCACCCGGCTGGTTGATGCGCGAAGCCGGCTGGCGGCCGAAGGCCTGGATGCTGCCGCGATTGATGAACGCCTGTTTCGCGACAGCCTGACCTATGATCTGGTGAAGAAATGGCGGGTTGTGCATGTGCCGATCACGCTGGCCTTTTCCGTGCTGGCGACGGCGCACCTGGTGGCGACCGCGATGTTCTGGGATTGGCAGTGATGCCGCGGCCGGCAACCCTGGTGATGGCGGCGGCGCTGATCGGCGTGATTGTGCTGGCCATCCTGTATCCGCAGCCGATGCTGGCGCCAGGCCCGGTGATGCCAGCCCATGCCGCCATCGCCGATGATTGTTTTGCCTGCCATGTGCCGCACAAGGGCGCGGTGGCGGAGCGCTGCATCACCTGCCATGCGCCGGCGCGGATTGGCCGCTTCACCACCAGCGGCAAGGCCGTTGCCGGCAACAAGGCGGCGTTCCACCAGCAACTGGCCACGCCCGATTGCATGGCCTGCCACAGCGATCATGCCGGCCCGGCGCTCACCGGCCACAGCCCGACGATGTTCCACCATGATCTGCTGAAACCCGCCGTGCGCGGCCAGTGCGCCACCTGCCACGCGCCGCCCGCCACGATGCTGCACCGCCAGTTCGGCACCACCAACTGCGGCAGCTGCCACGCCACCAGCGGTTGGACGCCGGCGCGCTTTGCCCATGATCGGCTGTTCCGGCTGGATGGCGAACACAACGTGGCCTGCGCCACCTGCCATGTGGGCGGCAACGTGCGGCAGTATAGCTGTTACGGCTGCCACGAACATCAGCCGGCCGCGACGCTGGCCGAGCATCGTGAAGAGGGCGTGCGCGGCGATATCAGCCGCTGCGCCCGCTGCCACCGCAGCGCCGAGGGTGAGGGCAAGGAGGATGACGACGACGAGTAAGGCGCCGGCTGGCCAAGCGGGGCAAGCTGTGGCTGAATGGCGACATGCGGGGGCGGATTCAGTGGCGCTTTGGGTGGCCGATGCTGGGCTGGGGGCTGGCGCTGGCGGCTGGTGCTGTGCTGCTGGCCTGGGCGGATTGGCAGCGCACGGCGCGCACCCATGCCGGCGATGTGGCGCTGGTGCTGGTGGCGGCGCTGTTCCTGGGGCTGGGCCTGTGGTTGGGGCTTGGGGTGGCGCGCAAGCCCGCGCCGCCGCCCGGCAATCCGGCCGCGGTGGCCAGCCTGGGCCTCACCCCGCGTGAGCTGGAAGTGTTGCAGCTGCTCGCCGCCGGGCAGGCCAACAAGGATATCGCCCGGGTGCTGGGGGTTTCGCCCAACACGGTGAAGACGCATCTCACCAGGTTGTTCGAAAAACTCGGTGCCAGCAGCCGCACCGCCGCCATCGCCAGGGGGCATGAGTTGGGCATAATCGGGTGAATTGGCGCAAATCACCCATTTGGGCGACTGACAGGGCGGCGCATCCCATGCTGTGCCTGTGGGGCAACCCCAAGGGAGACTCCCCATGATTACCACGCTCATCCGTTATGGCCTTGCCAGCGGCCTCATCATCGGCAGCATCCTGTTCGGCACCACGGTGGCCTTTCATGATGCGATTCCCAGCCCGGCTGTTGGCATGGCCATCGGCTATGCCGGGATGCTGCTGGCGTTCAGCATGATCGTGCTGGCCATCCGCCAGCACCGCGATGGCACGCTGGGCGGGGTGATCGGCTTCTGGCCGGCGCTGGTGCTGGGGCTGGGCATTTCGTGCATCGCCACCGTCTTCTATGTGCTGGCGTGGGAAGCGGCGTTGGCGGTGACTGGGATGGATTTCGGCGCCGAATATGCCGGCATGATGGTGGCCGAAGCGCAGAAATCCGGCGACGCTGCCGCCATCGCCCGTGCCCGTGCCGACGCAGCGCAATTTGCCGCCGATTATGCCCGGCCGCTGTGGCGCATGGGTGTGACGGCCACCGAAATCCTGCCGGTGGGGGTGGTGGTTTCGCTGGGCGCGGCCGGGTGGCTGAGCCGGCGGCGGCGGGTGGCTTGACCCATTGCGCCGCAACGCGGCTTCGCCCACAACGGCGTCATGACACACAAGCCGATCCGCGTGGGCGTTCTGGGCGCCGGTGGCCGCATGGGCCAGGCCATCATCACCGCCCTGTCTGACTGGCCGGGCCTGACGCTGGCCGGGGCCATCGAACGGGCTGGCCATCCGAGTTGCGGGCTGCCGGCCGGGCCGGGCCATGATGGCACGCTCACCGTCTGTTCCAACATCGGGGCCATTGCCCACAAATGCGATGTGCTGATCGATTTTTCCGTGCCGGCCGCGCTGGCCGCCAGCCTGGAGGCGGCGCAGGAAGGCCGCTGCGCACTGTTGGTGGGCACCACGGGTCTCAGCGCACCGCATCATGCGATGATTGATGCCGCCGCCCGTGACATTGCGGTGCTGCAGGCCGCCAACACCAGCCTGGGCGTCACCCTGTTGGCGCGGCTGGTCGAACAGGCGGCTGCCGCCCTGGGCCCGGATTGGGATGTCGAGATTGCCGAACTGCACCATCGGTTGAAGGTGGATGCGCCCTCCGGCACCGCGCTGGCGCTGGGGCAGGCGGCGGCCGCTGGTCGCGGCATCGACCTTGCCGCCAACATGGCCAGCGGCCGCGATGGCATCACCGGCGTGCGGCCCGTAGGCGAAATTGGTTTTGCCGCGCTGCGTGGTGGCAGCGCGGCCGGCGATCATGTGGTGTTGTTGGCCGGTGAGGGTGAACGCATCGAATTGTGGCACCGCGCCGAAAGCCGCAGCATCTTTGCGCGTGGCGCTCTGAAGGCGGCAGCGTGGTTGGCCGGCAAACCCGCCGGCCGCTATGCCATGACCAACGTGCTGGGGCTTTAACCCAGCACCATCTCCACCGGCGTGTGGGCATAGCCCAGATCATGCGCCACCGCCGCGTATGTCACTTGGCCATTATGAACGTTCAGGCCGGCGGCCAGGTGCGGATTGGCCCGCAATGCTGCCTGCCAACCCAGATCGGCGATGCGCAGCGCGTGTGGCAGGGTGACATTGTTGAGCGCATAGGTGCTGGTGCGCGCCACGGCGCCCGGCATGTTGGCGACGCAATAATGCACGATGCCATCAACGATATAGGTGGGATCGGCATGGGTGGTGGCGTGGCTGGTTTCGAAACAGCCGCCCTGATCGATGGCCACATCCACCAGCACCGCGCCGGGCTTCATCGTGGCCAGCATGGCCCGCGTCACCAGCTTGGGCGCGGCGGCACCGGGGATCAGCACGGCGCCGACCACCAGATCGGCTGACGCCACCTGATCGGCCAGGCTGGCCCGGCCGGAATAGAGCGTGCGCGCCCGGCCCTCGAAATGATTGTCCAGCCGTTCCAGCACGGCCGGGTCGCGATCGAGGATGGTGACATCGGCGCCCAGCCCCACCGCCATCTGCGCGGCATTGAACCCCACCACGCCGCCGCCGATCACCACCACCTTGGCGGGCAGCACGCCGGGCACCCCGCCCAACAGCACGCCGCGCCCGCCATGGGCCTTTTCCAGCGCCGCCGCGCCGGCCTGGATCGCCATGCGACCGGCGACCTGGCTCATTGGCTTCAACAGCGGCAGGGAGCCATCGGCGGCCGTGACGGTTTCATAGGCGATCGCGGTTACGCCGGATCTGATCAGATCGGCCGTCTGTTCCGGATCGGGGGCGAGGTGGAGATAGGTGTAAAGGATCTGGCCGCGGCGCAGCATGGCGCGTTCGCCGGCCTGCGGTTCCTTCACCTTCACCACCATCTCGCATTCGGCAAAGATCGTGGCGGCATCGGGCTGGATGGCAGCGCCTGCCGCGCGATAATCCGCATCGCTGGCGCCGATGCCGGCACCGGCGCCGGCTTCCACCCAAAGCTCGTGGCCATGGGCAACCAGCTCAGCGACGCTCTCGGGCGTGAGGCCAACGCGATACTCGTGGTTCTTGATTTCCCTGACGGTGCCGACACGCATGGTGATGCTCCTTGATTATGCCAGAGATTATGCGCCGCTTTGGCCGGGAAGTGTTGCCAAAGATTCCGGGTTCATGATGCCAAATTGGAATGATATCCCACAATAAGATCATAACGCGGGAGATTATCGCATGGATCGGCATGACATCCTTATTCTTAAGGCGCTGCAGGGCGACTCGGCGATTGCCATTGCCGATCTGGCGGCGCGGATCGGCCTGTCCACCTCCGCCTGCCACCGCCGCATCAAGCAGTTGGAGGCCGCCGGCATGATCGCCGGATACCGGGCCCAGCTTGATCCGCAGGCGCTGGGCTTGAAGATGCAGGTGTTTGTGGAAATCACACTGACCAGCCAGAGCCACGAGGCGATGGACCGGTTTGAAGCGGCGGTGGCAAGCTTTGACGAGATACTGGAATGCCATCTGATGTCGGGCAGCGCAGATTATCTGTTGCGGGTGGCGGCGCGCGATCTGGAGCAATTCGACGCCATCCACCGCACTTGTCTGGCGCGCCTGCCCGGGGTCAGCGCCATGCGCTCCGGTTTTGCGATCCGCACCATCAAACCGTGGCGCGGATATCCGCTGTGACGCCGGCTTGACGCCGTGAACGCTCTCATATAACAATTCATCACAGTGAACGTTCACAACCGCTGTTATCAACGAGCGGATGAGCGATCTGGGGGAGAGAATCGCTGATGATCATGTCGTTCTGTTCGGCTGTGAGCCGCCCGGCGTTTGGCCGTTTCATGATGGGGGCTTCGGCTCTGGCGATCGGCGCAGCCGGCACGCCGGTGCTGGCGCAGGAAAAGCCAGCCGTTGCCGCCGAGACCGAGGCTGAGGAGCTGGTGGTCACCGGCATCCGGGTCAGCCTTGCGAAGTCGCTGGGCATCAAGCGCGACGCGCTGGGCGTGGTCGATGCCATTTCGTCGGAAGACATCGGCAAATTCCCCGACACCAACCTGGCCGAATCGCTGCAGCGCATCACCGGCGTTTCGATCGACCGCAACATCGGCGAAGGTTCGCGCGTCACGGTTCGCGGCTTTGGCCCGGATTTTAACCTGGTGCTGCTGAATGGCCGCCAGATGCCGGCCTCGGGCCTGGGCGATTGCTGCTCGGCACCGGCCTCGCGCAGCTTTGATTTTGCCAACCTCGCCTCCGAAGGCGTTGCCGGGGTGGAAGTTTACAAATCAGGCCGTGCCTCGTTGCAGACGGGCGGCATCGGTTCGGTGATCAACGTCAAGACGCCGCGTCCGCTGGATCGCCCCGGTTTCAAGGGCAGTATCTCGGCCAAGGCCATGATCGATCACACGTTCGAAGGCACCAAGCCGACCCCGGAAGTTTCCGGCATCCTGAGCAAGACCTTCGCCGATGATCGCATCGGCATCCTGGTGACCGGCATTTATCAGCGCCGCAAGGCCAGCCTGGCGCAGTTTGGCGCGGGCTGGCGCGAAGGCTATCTGGGCAATGAAAACAACTGGGGTTCACTGCCCGTGGACGCCAACGATTGGCGCGGCAACTTCGCCCGCACCGAAAACCGCCCGAAGGCGACCGATGTTTATCAGGTTACCCAGAACGCCGGTTATGATTTCACCGACATTGATCGTGAGCGCATCAATGGCCAGGTGGTGTTGCAGGTGAAGCCGACCAACAATCTTGATCTGTTGATCGATTACACCTTCTCGCAGAACACCATCGATGCCCGCACCAACAGCATCGGCGTGTGGTTCAACCACAACCAGACCAGCAGCAGCTGGACCAACGGGCCGGCGGCCGGGCCGAAATTCTATGCCGAAACCTTTGGTGCCGGCGAAGGCAAGGATATTGCCATCACCGGGGCGCTGGCCGCCAACCGCAACATCAACCGCTCGCTGGGCGGCAATCTGAAGTGGGACGGGCCCGATGGCCTGCGTCTGGAACTGGACGCCCACCACTCGACTGCCGAAAGCAAGCCAACCTCGCCCTTTGGCAGCAACAGCGCCGTGGGCAGCGCCATCTTTGGCGTCGCCAGCCAGCGCGTGGATTTCCAGACCGACATGCCGGTGATCTCTGTCACCATGCATCCGGGCGCCGCCATCCAGGCCAGCAACATCCGCCCGGCCGGCAACAGCTTCCGCAACGGTTACATGAAGGACACGATCAACGAAGCATCGCTGCGTGGCGGTTATGACTTCGAATCCGATCTGATCGACAGCCTGGATTTTGGCGTGACCTACACCGAGAACAAGGTGCGCTCGGCCTTTGGTGTGATCCAGAACGACAGCTGGGGTGGCACGCTCACGGCGGCAGACACGCCGGATGGGCTTTATGCCATCACGCCGCTGGCTTCGCGCCTGGCCGGCATGAACGGCTCGCAGGATCCGGCCATCATCGCCAATTATTTCCAGATCGATACAGCGGCTCTGGCCGATCTGTTGCAGCGCCGCATCGGCATCTGCAACGCGTCGACCGTTCAGGGCGCTTGCCTTGCCCGCTATGACACGGATCGCCGCATCACCGAGCGGACCTGGGCGCCCTATATCCAGAGCACCCACAAGTTCGAGATTGGCGACATGAAGGCCAATCTGCGGATGGGCCTGCGCTATGAAAAGACCCGCATCAACTCGTCGGCGCTGGTGCCGATCCCCACTGGTGTGGTCTGGCAGGCTGACAATGAAATGGGCCTGATCCAGGGTGGCGCATCGTCGTTCAACACCTTGCGCGGCGAGTATGAAAACTGGTTGCCAGCCATTGATGTCGATCTGGCACCCATTTCGGATGTGCGTTTGCGCGCGTCCTACAGCCACACCATCACCCGCCCGGATTATGCCAGCATGCAGGGCGGCGTCACGGTCAACCAGCCGCTGCGCCCGAACGGCGGCAGCACGGCCAGCAGCGGCAGCCCCGGCCTGTTGCCCTACAAGTCGAAGAATATCGATCTGGCCGCCGAATGGTATTACGGCAAGGACAGCTATGTTTCGGTTGGCTTCTTCCACAAGGATGTGAGCAACTTCATCGCCAACACCACGACGCAGGGGCCGCTGTATAATCTGCCCAACCCGGCGCAGGGTGTGGCGGTGCAGGCAGCGCGCACGGCGCTGGGTGGCAACGCCGGCTTTGCCGCAATCCTTGCGCGTCTGGCTGCAACCAATCCATCGGTGGTGCAGTTCACCAATGGTGTGGCCACGGGTGTGATCGGCCAGGCGGCTGACCCGAAGGTGCAGTTCACCATCACCCAGCCGGGCAACAGCGACCAGATCGCCAAGCTGCACGGCTTTGAATTCGCCGTTCAGCACAGCTTCTGGGACACCGGCATCGGCACCATCCTGAACTACACGCTGGTGCGCAGCGACACCCAGTTTGACAACACGCTGCGCTACACCGCCACCCAGTTCGCGGTGAACGGCGTGTCTGACAGCGCCAACGCCGTGCTCTATTATGACAAGAACGGCCTCCAGGCCCGCGTTGCCTATAACTGGCGTGATGGCTTCCTGGCCGGCTATGGCTTTGATCCATCCTATGTCGAAGCCTATGGCCAGGTTGATGTCAGTGCCTCGTGGGAGTTCAAGAAGGGCCTGACGGCCTTTGTGGAAGGCATCAACATCACCAACGCCGATCGGCGTGGGCATCAGCGCAACAACATCTCGGCTCAGTTCGCTGCGCCAGGCTATGCCCGCTACACGGCCGGGATGCGCTACGCCTTCTGATGCCGGAACACGGCCGGGTTGCATGGGGAGCCGCGCGCGCAAGCGTTGCGGCTCCCTTCGCGCTCTGCCACTCTGGGTGACGAGAGGATGGGAGTGACAGGCACAAAGCCATATCGCGTGGTGATTGTGGGCGGCGGCACGGCCGGCTGGCTGCTGGCCTGTGTGCTGGCCGCGAAGTGCCCGCAACTTTCGATCACGTTGGTGGAAGCGCCGGAAATCCCGACCATCGGTGTGGGTGAAGGCACCTGGCCAACGATGCGGGCAACCCTGGCCAGCATCGGCATCGCCGAAACCGAGTTCATGCTGGCCTGTGATGCCGCCTTCAAGCAGGGATCACGCTTTGATGGCTGGGTGACGGGCGCTGCGGATGATCATTATCTCCATCCATTCACCCTGCCACCGGCCGTCGGCACGGCCAGCCTGCTGGGTGCCTGGGCAGCCTCTGCGCCGGAAGCGGCTTTTGCCGAGGTGATGACAGCCCAGGCCATTGCCTGCGCCAGCAACCTCGCCCCGCGCCAGCGCGGCATGCCGGATTATGCCGGTGCGCTGAACTATGCCTATCATTTCGATGCCGGCAAATTTGCCGCGCTGCTGGCGCGCCATGCCTGCACCCGGCTTGGCGTTGTCCATGTGGCCGGTGAAGTTGTGGGCACCACAGCGGCCGAGAACGGTGATGTTGCCGCCGTGGCCCTGCGCGATGGCCGCAGCCTTGCCGCCGAAATCTTTGTCGATTGCACCGGCCAGGCCGGGCTGCTGATTGCCGGCCATTGCAAATCGGCTTGGATCGACCGTTCAGACGTCTCGTTCAACGATCGCGCGCTGGCGGTGCAGGTGCCGGTTCTGCCTGGCAGCCCGGTGGCCTCGCAAACCATCGGCACGGCCCATCGCGCCGGCTGGCTGTGGGATATCGCCTTGCCCACCCGGCGCGGCATAGGTTGCGTTTACAGTTCGCGCTTTCTGAATGACGATGAAGCTGATGCGATCCTGCGCCAGCATGTTGCTGCCAACGTGCCGGGCGCCGATGTCGCGGCCCTGAGCCCACGTCGCCTCAGCTTTGCCACCGGGCATCGAGAGCATTTCTGGTCTGGCAATGTCGTGGCAGTCGGGCTTTCAGCCGGCTTCATCGAACCGCTGGAGGCTTCGGCCATCGTGCTCATCGAACTGTCGGCGCGGGCGCTTGCCGAGGCGCTGCCGGCCAGTGCCGAAACCATGGCCATCCATGCCGATCGCTTCAATGCCCAGTTCCGCTATCGCTGGGATCGCATCGTCGAGTTTCTGAAGCTGCATTATGTGCTGAGCCGCCGCACGGAGCCCTACTGGCAGGCTCAGCGCGATCCGGCGACCATCCCGCTACGGCTGGCCGACAACCTCCGGCTGTGGCAGGAGCGGCCACCCAGCGCGACCGATCTGCCCCAGCAAGACGAGCTGTTTCCCGCTGCCAGCCAGCATTATATCCTCTATGGTATGGGCTTTCCTCTGCCATCGCGCTGCCAGGCGGATGCGGCGGCGCTGGCAGCGTTGGCCGATTTGCGCACCCGCGCCCGCCGGCTGGCCGCAGGACTTCCAGACAATCGCAGCTATCTGGCCGCCCTGGCGGCTCAGGCGGCTTGAACCGGCGGACATATATATGGCCAATCATCAGATCCTGAATTTTGACGATCACGCCAACCTGCGGGTGCTCACCGGGGCTGGCGCCGATCTGGGCGATGCGGTCATGGCCTGCCTGGTGGTGCCGCCGGAGTTTCGCCGGCTGGCAATCGATTATCCCATCCTGTTCCGCCAGGATGATGAAACCGGGCAGTTTTCGGCGCTGGCGCTGTTTGGATTCGAACCGGGCGAGAATCTCTATCTGTCCGGTGATCAGTGGGATGCCGGCACCAGGCCGCTGGCCATGGCTGTACAGCCGTTTCTGGTGGGCCGCGCGCGCGATCCCGATGCGCCGGGGCAGGTGCATATCGACATGGATCACCCGCGCATTGCCCATGGCAGTGACGGCACCCGCCTGTTCGAACCGGGCGGCCAGCCGACGCCCTTGGTGGAAGATGTCGCCGAAATGCTGGGTGCGCTGGATCAGGGTTATCGTGACAGCGCGGCCTTCTATGCCGCATTGGCGCGCCATGATCTTCTCGAGCCGTTCTCGATGGATGTCACCCTGGACGATGGCAGCCAGCACCGGCTGGTGGGCTATCACCTGATCAACGAAGATCGGCTGGCCGCGCTTTCGGGCGGCGCACTGGCCGAACTGCATGGCGACGGGCATCTGTTGCCCATCTTCATGGCGGTGGCATCGGTGGGCAATCTGGCGGCGCTGGTGCGGCGGCGCAACCGGCTGCCGCATGGCTGAACCCGGCGACCTGCTGTCCCGCTTGCCGCGCGTGCGCGATGTCGCCGTGGCGGCCGATGAGCTTGATGCCGTGCTGGCGGGAGCCGATGCGCCATTCGTGGTGCGTGGTGTGGCGGCGGATTGGCCGTTGGTGCAGGCCGGGCTGGCCAGCGCCGATGCCGCCCGCGCGCTGCTCGTGGCTGACGCGCGCGACCGGCCGTTTCCGGCCAGCATTGGTGCGGCCGGCGGCGATGGCCGGTTCTTCTATGATGCCGGCATGGGCATGAATTTCCGCATGGTCAACGCAGCCCTGCCGGAACTGCTCGATGCCATCGCCCGCGCCGCCGATGCGCCCGATGCCCCGGCGATCTATCTGTCGTCCATCGATATCGGCCATTATTTCCATGGCTTGGGCCAGGCCAACCGCCTGACGCTGGGCAACCGCCAACCGCTGGCCAGCATCTGGATCGGCACCCGCACCTGCATCGCGGCCCACAATGATGTGCCGGCGAATGTGGCGGTGTGTGCGGTGGGGCGGCGGCGCTTCACGCTGTTCCCGCCCGATCAATATGCCAATCTCTATCTCGGCCCGCTGGAAAACACGCCGGCTGGCCGTCCAGTCAGCATGGTGGATGTGCGCAACCCGGATCTGGTGCGCTTCCCGCGCTTTGCCGATGCGCTGGGTCATGCGCTGGTGGCCGATCTGGAACCGGGCGATGCCATTTTCGTGCCGCCGCTGTGGTGGCATCATGTCGAAGGGCTGGCGCCGTTCAACGTGCTGGTGAATTATTGGTGGCGCGATGAGCCGCGCTGGGCGGGCAATCCGGAGGATGCGCTGCTGCACGCCATCCTGGCGGTGCGCGATTTGCCGCCCCGGCAGCGGGCGCTATGGCGCGATTTGTTCGAGCATTATGTGTTTGCGCCCGATAATGAGGTGACAGCCCATCTGCCGGCGGCGGCGCAGGGCATATTGGCCCCGCTCACCGCGGCCACCGCCGGCCAGATCAAGGCACGTCTGTTGAGAGGATTGTCGCGATGACCCAGCAGCCAAAGTTGCGTGTGGTGGTGGCCGGTGGTGGCACTGCCGGCTGGATGGCCGCCGCTGCGCTGGCCCACACGCTGGGCCCGGTAATCGATCTCACGCTGGTGGAATCCGATGCCATCGGCACCATCGGCGTGGGCGAAAGCACCATCCCGCCGATGCAATTGTTCAACCGGCTGATCGGCATCAACGAAGCCGAGTTCATGCGCGCCACCCAGGCGACGTTCAAGCTGGGCATCATGTTCGAGAACTGGCGCGACGTGGGCCACAAATATTTCCACAGTTTTGGCACGGCGGGGAAGGATCATTGGTCGGCCGGGTTCCAGCATTTCTGGCTGCACGGGCTGAGCCAGGGGCATGAGCACAGCTATGATGACTATGCGCTGGAGCTGCAGGCGGCCATGCACTCCAAGTTCGCCCATCTGCCCGACGATCGGCTGAACTATGCCTATCAGCTCGACAGCGCGCTTTATGCCCGTTTCCTGCGCCAGCGTGCGGAAGCTGGCGGGGCCCAGCGCGTCGAGGGCCGCATTGCCGCGGTGGAGCTGAATGGCGAAAGCGGCAACATTGCCGCACTGGTGCTGGATGGCGGCCGCCGCATCGAAGGCGATCTGTTCATCGATTGCACCGGCTTTCGCGCCCTGCTGATCGAAGGCGCGCTGCACGCCGGCTTTGATGATTGGTCGCACTGGCTGCCGTGTGACAGCGCGATTGCCGTGCAAACCAGCAGCGTGCGCCCCGCCGTGCCCTATACCCGCGCCATCGCCCATGATGCCGGCTGGCAATGGCGCATCCCGCTGCAACACCGGCAGGGCAATGGCATCGTCTATTGCAGCCAGTATCTGAGCCAGGATGCGGCGCAGGAACGCTTGTTCGCAACGGTGGAGGGCGAGCGGCTGGTGAAGCCCAACATCATCAAATATCAGACCGGGGTGCGTCGCCGCCAATGGCACCGCAACTGCGTGGCTGTTGGCCTGTCAGGCGGGTTCATGGAGCCGCTGGAATCCACCTCCATCCACCTGATCCAGCGCGCCGTGCTGCGTATCTGCCGCATGTTGCCGGCCAGCGGCCAGCCGTCGATGCGCGACATCGCCGAATTCAACGATCAGCAGTTCACCGACATGGAGCAGATCCGCGATTTCCTGATCTTGCACTATAAAGTGACGGATCGCCGCGACAGCCCGTTCTGGCGCCATGTGTCCAGCATGGCCATCCCCGACAGCCTGTCCCACAAGATCGAACTGTTCCGCGAAACCGGCCGCGTGTTCCGCAAGAATGAAGAGCTTTTCGTCGAAAACAGCTGGGTGCAGGTGATGATGGGGCAGGGGATTGTGCCGCAAAGCCATCACCTGGTGGCGGCAAAGCTGCGGCCCGAAGAACTGGCGGCCTTTCTGGGCGGCTTGCGCGACGGGGTGGCCCGCACCGTGGCCGGCTTGCCCGATCACCAGACTTATGTTGCACGCTATTGCGGGGCGGCCGCTCCGCAAGACAGCAAGGCGGCGTGAGCAGCGACGGGAAACGGTAAGGCAGCATGGCAAGGCGCAAACAGGCGGTAACCATCCGGCACGTGGCGGCTGCGTCCGGCGTGTCCTTGCAAACCGTGAGCCGGGTGATCAACAACGAAGCCAATGTGCGCGCCGAAACCAAGAGCCGCGTGCAGGCCGCCATCGACAGTCTGGGCTATGTGCCGTCCATCGCCGCCCAGCGCATGAGCGGCTCCAGGTCCTATCTCATCCTGGCCATCAACGATCGGGAACGCACCATTGCCGATTGGCGGGCGCGCCAGGGCACCGATTGGGTGGATCAGATGCTGTTGGGCGGCATGCTCACCTGTGCCGAACATGGCTATCGCATGATCTTCGAACTGATCGACACGCACAGCGATCATGTCGAACGCGAGTTGCTGGCCGCCATTGCCGCGCTGCAACCCGATGGGATCATCCTCACCCCGCCGCACAGCGACAATCCGCAGATCGTCACCCTGATGGCCGAACAGGATATGCCGTTCGTGCGCATCGGGTCGCAACGTGCCGATGCCGGCATCCCGGTTACGATGGACGATGAAGGCTCGGCGCGCACCGCGACCGATCATCTGATCGCCGCCGGCCACCGCCGCATCGGCTTCATCGCCGGCCCGGCCGATTATGAATTGAGCGGCTGGCGGGTGGACGGCTGGCGCGCCGCCATGGCCGCGGCCGGGCTGGACACGGCGGGCCTGCTGGATGTGGGCGATTTCTCCCGCGCCTCCGGCCATGCCGCGGCGCAGCGCCTGCTGGATGCGCCGTCACGGCCGACGGCGATCATCGCCAGCAATGATCAGATGGCGATGGCCACGCTGGATGTGGCCGGCCAACTCGGCCTGGCCGTGCCGGACGATCTTTCGATCATCAGCTTCGACAACACGCCCATCGTGCAGTTCGCCCAGCCGCCGCTCACCGCCATCGATCAGCCGATCGCTGCCACGGCTTCGAAAGCCGTGGAGATGATCATCAGCCATCTCAAGGGTGAACCGACCCCGGCCGTGCTGACCACCGTGCCGGCCAGCCTGATCCGCCGCGCCTCTGTGGCCGTGCGTGGCTGAGCCGGCTTCTCCACGTCTGCGCCGCTTCCTGATCCTGTACGGGCTGGCCTGGGCAGGCGTTGCCATCGCCTATCTACCGTTTCTCACCATCCTGCTGCCGATCCGGGTATCAGATCTTGCGGGGGCTGATCTGGGCATCATGTGGGTGGCGCGGATCAGCTTTGCTGGCGCGCTGGCGGCCAGCATCGGCCATATCCTGTTCGGCTGGCTCAGCGATATCAGTGGCGTGCGCCGGCCGTGGATGTCGGCCGGGCTGCTGCTCTCCTCGTTGCTGCTGCTGCTGGTGCCACAGGCGGGGGGGCTGGGCGGGCTGCTGGCGATCATCATCGCCTGGCAACTGGCGCTGAACATGATGATGGCGCCGCTGGCGGCATTGGCCGGCGATGTGGTGCCCGATGCCCACAAGGGCATGCTGGGCGGGCTGATGGCGCTGGCACCCGGCACCGGCGCGTTGGCCGGCATGGCGATCACCTGGCCGGGGCTGGCTGGGCCCGATCTGCGGCTGGCGCTGGTGGTGGCGCTGGTGGCGGCCTGTGTCGGCCCGATCCTCTTGCTGCGGCTACCGCCACCGGCCGATGCCGCCCTTGAAAACGCTGCGCCGCCACCGCCGCAGCCCGGCAGCGCCCGGCGCATGTGGCTGGCGCGGCTGGCGGTCCAGATCGCCGAAGCCGCGCTGTTTGCCTATCTCTATCTGTGGTTCCGCAGCGTTGATGCCCGCATGACCGACAATCGGGTCGCCAGCCTGTTTGCCATCATCCTGCTGGCTTCGGCACCGCTGTCGCTGCTGGCCGGGCGCTGGTCCGATCGGCGCGGCCGGCCGTTCGTGCCGTTGCGCCTGCTGGCGCTGGGATCGGCGCTGGGCTTGGTGATCATGAGCATCGGGGGCGGGGAATTGGCCGGCGCCGTGGTGGGCTTCGGGCTGTTTGCCCTGGCCTCTGCCGGGTTTCTGGCGCTGCATTCGGCGCAAACCCTGCGGGTGCTGCGCCAGCCGGGCCGGCGTGGCCGCGATCTTGGGCTGTTCAACCTCACCAACACCATCCCGTCGCTGATCATGCCGTGGCTCACGATGGGGCTGATGCCGCAGTTCGGCTTTGCCGGCCTGTTTCTGGTGCTGGCGCTGCTGTGCGTGGCCGGCGCGCTGATCCTGTCGCCCCGGCAGGGGTGATTGCCGGCCCTTGATTTTGGCCCGCCGTCATGCAAAAAACTGATAACGTTCACAGGCAAGCGCATGCCCCGACGCGGGGTGCCATTCGAGCGCGGTGAACTGCACAAGGTTGGGGGATGACGATGGTGAAGGCAACAAGCCTGTTGGGTGTGGCCATGGTGGCGCTGGCCTTCCCCGCCGCCGCCGCCGAGCCCGCAGCCGGCAACCCGCAGATCTGGCCGGCGGTCAGCAGCCCGGCTGCGATGACTGATCCTGCCACCGAAGCGCGCATCACCGCCATCATGGCCAAATTGACCCTGCGCCAGAAAATCGGCCAGATGATCCAGGCCGATCTCACGGCCATCAAGCCGGACCAGCTCAAGCGCTATCCGCTGGGTTCGATCCTGGCTGGCGGCAATGGCGGCCCTTACGGCGATGAGCGCGCCGATGCCGCCACCTGGGCCCGGCTCGTGAGCGAATTTCGCCGCGTGTCGCAGGCCAGCGGCGCCGGCATTCCGATCCTGTTTGGCGTTGATGCCGTCCATGGCCACAGCAACCTGCCCGGCGCTACCATCTTTCCGCACAACATCGGACTGGGCGCGGCGCGCGATCCCGATCTGATCCGCCGCATCGGTGTGGTCACCGCTGCCGAACTGTCGGGCAGTGGCATTGATTGGACCTTTGCGCCCACGCTGGCGGTGCCGCAGGATCTGCGCTGGGGCCGCAGCTATGAAGGCTTTTCCGCCGATACGGCGCTGGTCACCGCCTATGCCGGCGCGCTGACCCTGGGCTTGCAGGGCCCGATCAGCGGCAGCACCCCGCTGGCGGCCGACAAGGTGGCTGCCACCGCCAAGCATTTCGTTGCCGATGGCGGCACGCTGGGCGGCAAGGACCAGGGCGACGCCGCCATCAGTGAGACCGAGCTGGCCGCCACCCATGGCGCGGCCTATCCGGCGGCCATTCAGGCCGGCGTGCTTTCGGTGATGGCCAGTTTCTCCAGCTGGAACGGCGTGAAGGCGCACGGCAACCAATATCTGCTCACCGATGTTCTGAAGGGCCGCATGGGCTTTGCCGGGCTGGTGGTGGGCGATTGGAACGGCCATGGCCAGCTGCCCGGTTGCACCGTCACCGATTGTGCCCTCACTTTCAATGCCGGGCTGGATCTGGCGATGGCGCCTGACAGTTGGCGGGGCCTGTTTGATTCCACCCTGCGCCACGCCCGCAGCGGCAAGATCCCGATGGCCCGCATCGATGATGCCGTGCGCCGCATCCTGCGCGTGAAGGCGCGGCTGGGCCTGCTGGATGGCCCGCCGCTGTTCCGTGCCGATCCGGCGCGGATTGCCACGCCGGATCATCTGGCCGTGGCCCGCGAAGCCGTGGCCAAATCCCTGGTGCTGCTGAAGAACAATGATGCGGTGCTGCCGATCCGGCCCGGTGCACGGGTGCTCGTGGCCGGGCCCGGTGCTGACGACATGGCAATGCAGAGCGGCGGCTGGACGGTGACTTGGCAGGGCACCGACACACGCGCCAGCGACTTTCCCAAGGGCCAGACCATCGGCCGCGCCATCGCTGCCGCCGTTACCGCGGCGGGCGGCAGCGCCACCATCGCCAGCAATGGCAGCACCAGCGAACGCCCCGATGTCGCGATCATCGTGTTCGGCGAACAACCCTATGCCGAATTTCAGGGCGACACACCCGATCTGGCCTTCCGCGCCCTGGCAGGCGAGGCTGAACTGATCGCCCGGCTGAAGGCGCAGGGTGTGAAGATTGTTTCGGTTTTCCTGTCCGGCCGGCCGCTGTTCCTGCCGCAACTGATCAACCAGTCCGACGCCTTTGTTGCCGCCTGGCTGCCGGGGTCGCAGGGGCAGGGCGTGGCCGATGTGCTGGTGGCAGGCCGTGATGGCCGGTCGGCGCGCGATTTCACCGGCCGCCTGCCCTTTGCCTGGCCGGCCGACGCCCGTTCCCCGATCACTTCGCCGCTGTGGCCGGTTGGCCATGGCCTGGATTATCGCAGCGCGGTCGCCGTTGGGCCGCTGCCCGAAGATCCCAAGGCCGATCTGGCCGCACTGGCCAGCCAGGATGTCTATATGCTGCGCGGCAAGGTGCCGAGCCCGTGGCGGCTGGGTCTCGACAGTGCGGTGACCAGCAAAGCCATTGATGTCTCGGCCCAGGAAGATGCCCGCCAGTATCGCTGGTCCGCGCCCGGTGCCATTGCCATCGATGGCCCGCCCGTGTCGCTGACGCGCGAGGCCACCGGCGGCTTTGCCCTGCAACTGGATTGGCGGATCGATGCCGCCCCGGCCGGCCCGGTGACTCTGGCGCTGGCCGGCGGCGTGCTGGATATCGCGCCGCAGATCAATGCGTTGCCGGTGGGCAGTATCGCCAAGCTGGAGATCCCGCTGGCCTGTTTTGCCGCGGCTGGCGGTGATCTGGCCCATGTCGGCACGCCGCTGCGACTGGCAGCGCCGCGCGGTTTCACCATGACCCTGCGCACCGCCCGGCTCAGCCAGCCGCTGCCGCTGCCGGCTTGCCCGGCCAAGGCCCATTGAGTTCACGGCCGAACCCCGGCTGGCGGTTCAGGCCAGCCGGGGTGCCGATGGTTCAAACGCGCTGGTCGTTGCCGGGCTTGAACTGTCCGGTCGGCACGGCGCCGTTGCTGCGCAGCGCCTGCTGGTGGGGGCTGTAGAAGCCATCAAGGCCGCCATAATAAGTGTCGATGGCGGCCGCGTGTTGGGCATAGTCATAGGAATCAAGCTGTTCGCGGCTGTAGACCGGGGCGGCTTTCAACGCTGCCTCGTTGAGGTTGACGACATAGCCTTCGCGCGTCTGGTCATAGGCCAGGCCAGCCCACGGCAGTTGGTGATAGCGTTCGCCAATGCCCAGAAAGCCGCCGAATGACATGATGGCATAACGCACCTGGCCGCTGGCCTTGTTGATCAACATGGCTTCGATACTGCCCAGCTTGTCGCCAGCGCGGTTATAGACGTTGGTGCCGGTGACACGCTCGCTGCTGATCAGCGTGGACTCGTTGAAGATGTGGCTGCTCATGCGGTGATCCTTGGGTTGCAGGCGATGACGCGGGGGCAGAAATGCCACCACGATTGCCGCCTTCTGCCTAAACGGGTGGCAATGATGCCGGTTCCCGGCCCCGGCCAACGCCCCGTCGCGCAGTGCGATTGCAGCGGCGATGGAACCTTTGCGCGGTTCGTCCGTTCCCTTGCTGTTGCTGCAAAGGAGACGACCATGAAACCCAACGCCATTCTGGCTGCCTGCCTCACTCTGACCCTTCTGGTCAGCGGCTGCGCCACCACGGCCGGCGCCGGCAAGGACATCCAGTCCGTCGGCAAGGCCATCACCAAGACATCGAAGGACGTCCAGAAATGATCATTTCCCGTTCGGTCCGGCTCGCCACATTGGGCGCGCTGGCCATCACCATCGCTGCCACGGCGGCGCAGGCCCGCGACAACAATTGGTATATCGGCCTGCGCGGCGGCACCGTGTTCCCCGACGACCGCCGGTTCTTCAGCACCGGCGCGACCAGCCCCGATTTCAACACCACGGCAAGGCAGGGCTGGGCCGCGGCAGCGCGATTGGGCTATGATTTCGGCCGCCTGCGCACGGAAATCGATGTTGGCTATCATCAGACCCGCCTGCGCTCGGTCGAACTGCTCGCCACCACGCCGCTGGGCACCGCAGGCAATTATGCCGGAGCCGATGGCCGCATGCGCAATCTTACGGTGATGGGCAACGCCTTGTTCGACATCATCAACAGCGATGGCTTCTCGCTATCGGCGGGTGCCGGCGCCGGCGCGGCGCGGATCAACGCCCACAACATCCGGCTGGCCCCCAACGCCGGCGTGTTTCTGGACGACAGCGACTGGGTGTTTGCCTGGAATGCGCTGGCCGGTGCCCGTGTTGCCTTGGGCCCTGGCGTCGATCTGGCGGTGGATTATCGCTATCTGCGGCCAAACCGTGCCCGGTTGGTGGACATTTCCGGACAGGGCGTGACCAATCGCAGCAATTCCCACACGATTTTGGTGGGTTTGAACTTCAATTTCGGCGAACAGCGCGAAGCCCCGATTGTGTCGGAGCCGGTTGCCCCGCCGCCGATGGTGCAGCCCGCACCGGAACCCCTGCCGCCCGCGCCGCCGCCACCATGAAGGCCAATGACCAGGGCCATATGCTCGGCAGATCGCCGGCGGCCATGCGCTCGGCACTGACCGGACCGATGGCCTGGTGTCCTGGCAGCATGAACTGTTCAACTGCCCAATCCAGCCGCGGACCGCCGCGGATGGGTTCGTGCACCATCAACCGCGCATGTTCGGAATGCGCCGCGTTGGTCGATATCGGCCGGTGCCGGTTACGAACAGCGGCTGGATGATCGTCTCAGCCTGTTCCTTGGCGGCACCATGAGCTATCGTTCGGCGGTCAATTTCAGCCTCAATCAGGATCCCAACACGGTGCAGCCTGGCTATACCATCGTGAATGCCAATATCGGGGTGGGGCCCAGCGATGGTGGCTGGCGGGTGAGCGCCTGCGCGCGCAACCTGTTCAACCGCAATTTCACCGATCAGGCCCGGCGTGTGGCCGGTGTTGTGCTGGATGTGAAGTTCTGATGGCAAGCAATGGCGCCGGTTCCGGCCTGGATCGCCGGCTGCTGCTGAAAATGGCAGCCGGCGGACTGGCCGCACCGGCGCTGGCGACAGCCCGGCGCCCGCCCAACATCATCATCGTGCTGGCCGATGATCTGGGTTATGGCGACCTGTCTTCACAGGGCAGCCGGCTGATTGCCACGCCCAACCTGGATCGGCTGGCCCGCCAGGGCGTGCGGATGACCGATTTCTACGCGTCAGCCAACGTGTGCACACCCTCGCGCGCCGGGCTGCTCACCGGGCGCTATCCGATCCGCACCGGGCTGGCGCATCAGGTGATCCAGGCCAATGATCGCAACGGCCTGCCCACCAGCGAGATCACTCTGGCCAAGGCATTGCAGCCGGATTACGCCACGGCCCTGATCGGCAAATGGCATCTGGGCCATGTCGCGCCCTATTGGCCGCCCACGGTGCACGGCTTTGATCTGTTTTTCGGCCTGCCCTACAGCCACGACATGAAACCGCTGGGCCTGTTCAACAGCGAACCCGGCGTGGAGCTGACCCGCGAGGATGTCGATTTCCCGCGCCTGACCGAACGCTTCTTCGATCGCGGCCTGCGCTTCATCGAAACCAATCGCGACCGGCCGTTCTTCCTCACGCTGGCGCTTTCGGCACCGCACATCTCGCTCGATCCCCACCCCGATCATGCCGGGCACAGCCGGGCGGCGGCCTATGGTGATGTGGTGCAGGAAGTGGATGCGCGCGTGGGCCAGCTGGTGGCGCGGCTCAAGGCACTGGGGCTCGACCGCGACACACTGCTGATCTTCACGTCAGACAATGGCCCGTGGTTCGAAGGCTCCGCCGGGCCGCTGCGCGACCGCAAGGGCGGGGCCGGCTGGGATGGCGGTTACCGCGTGCCAATGATCGCCTGGGCCCCCGGCCGCCTGCCCGCCGGCAAGACCCGAACGGCCATTGGCATGAACTTCGATCTCTTCCCCACCTGCCTGGCCCTTGCCGGCAAACCGCTGCCACCCGGTGTCACCATCGATGGCCGCAACCTGTGGGATGTCTGGACCAGGGGCGCTGCCAGCCCGCATGATCAGTTGATCCTGTTTGACAACGAGAAGGTTGCGGCCATCCGCACCGATCGCTGGAAATATGTTGGCCGCAGCTATTATCGCAGTCTCGATCTCCCCCTGTCGCGGTTGGGCGCCAATCTGCTGTTCGATGTGCGCGAGGATCCGGCAGAGGCCTATAATCTGGCGGCCGCTCATCCCGATGTGATGCGCGACATGCGCGGCCGTTTCGATGCCGCCCGTGCCGGTTTCGAACCGCTGGGCGTGCGGCAACAGCCAGACCGGCTGCCGGGTGCGGGGCAGTGAACAGGGAGACAGGCCCGATGATGATGCCACGCGCGCTGCTGTCGGCCTTGGCGCTTGCCGCAATATGCTGCACGCTGCCGGCACCCGTCGCAGCCAAGGAGACCGGGCACGTGAGCCAGACCAAAGCGGCCGATGCCGCCCATGTGCGGGCGCGCGCCCTGATCGCGCAAATGACCCTGGCGGAGAAGGCCGGGCAACTCTCTCAGGCCTTTGCCGTGCCGTTCCTGCCGCCGGTGGATGATGCGGTGGCGTCTGGCCGGTTGGGGTCGCTGCTGTTCGTGTCTGATCCGGCGCGCATCAACCAGTTGCAGAAGCTGGCGCTGGAGAAGAGCCGGCTGGGCATCCCGCTGCTGTTCGGGTTTGATGTCGTGCATGGCCTGCGCACCATTTTCCCGGTGCCGCTGGGCATGGCCGCCAGCTTCGATCCGGCCCTGGTGGAACAGGCCCAGGCCGCCGCCGCGGCAGAGGCGCGCGCGAGCGGAATCCATTGGTCATTCGCGCCGATGGTGGACATCGCCCGCGATCCGCGCTGGGGCCGAATGGTGGAGGGTTCCGGCGAAGACCCGCATCTGGGCAGCGAAATGGCTGCCGCGCAGGTGCGCGGCTTGCAGGGGCCGGCCATCGGCACAGCGGGCCGGGTGATTGCCGGGCCAAAGCATTTCCTCGGCTATGGCGCGGCTCCGGGCGGGCGGGACTATGAGCCGGTTTCGCTGTCGGATGCCGAAATCCGCAACGTCTATCTGCCGCCCTTCACTGCCGCCATCCGGGCCGGGGCCGGCAACATCATGTCGGCCTATATGGACATCAACCAGCAGCCGGCGGTGGCGTCGAAATGGCTGCTGGATGATCTGCTGCGCGGCGAACTGGGCTTTGATGGCTTTGTGGTTTCCGATGCCAATGGCGTGCAGAACCAGATCGCCCAGCATTTCGCCGTGGACGAAGCCGACGCCGCGCAGCGGGCGTTGATGGCCGGGAACGACATGGAAATGGCGCTGGGCCCCAACGCCTTTGCCCGGCTGCCCGCATTGGTTGAGCAGGGCAAACTGCCGGTGGCGGTGCTCGACCGGGCGGTGGAGCGCGTGCTGGTGGCGAAGCTCCGCATGGGCCTGTTCGAGCATCCCTATGTTGATGAAGGCGTTGCCGCCCGCGTGCTGGCCGATCCCGCCCACCGCGATCTGGCCCAGCGCACGGCCGAACGCAGCCTGGTGCTGCTGCAGAACCGCGGCAATGCCCTGCCGCTGCAACCGGGCGCGGCCAAACGCGTTGCGCTGATCGGGCCGCTGGCCGACAGCGTGGCCGACACACTGGGGCCCTGGGTGTTCGTTCCCAACAAGGCGGAAACCGTCACCATCGCGCGCGGCATATCGGAAAGGCTGGCTGGCATGGCCACGGTGGATGTGCAGCCCGGCGTGCAACTGCTGCGTGCCATCCCATCCGGGCTGGAAGCCTTTGGACCCAAGACCACGCCCTTGACGGCCGAAGAGCGCCAAGCCCGCTTTGAGGCCGCCGTCGCCGCTGCCCGCGCCGCCGATCAGATCGTGCTGGTGCTGGGTGAGGCGCAGAGCCAGAGCGCCGAGCGCGCCTCGGCCAGTGACCTGAAGCTGCCGGGCGACCAATTGCGCCTGCTCGATGCCGTGCTGGCCACCGGCAAACCGGTGGTGCTGGTCCTGCTCGCCGGCCGCCCGCTCGATATCAGCGCGCTTGTTGATCGCATTCCGGCGGTCCTGATGGCCTGGTATCCCGGCACGCGCGGCGGCACAGCGGTGGCCCGCGCGCTGTTCGGCGATGTGAACCCCGGCGGCAAACTGCCCGTTACCTGGCCGCGCAGCGTCGGCCAGGTGCCGATCCACTATGCCCGCAGCCTCACCCACACCCCCGACCGGGCCGACAGCCTCTACCATGATGCACCGTCAACGCCGCTGTTCGCGTTCGGCCATGGCCTCAGCTACACCAGCTTCCGGATCGATCCGCCAGCGCTTGACAGGCCCGTGCTGGCGCGGGGCGGCCATGTCACCCTCACCACTCGTGTCACCAACACCGGCAGCCGCGCCGGCGACGAGGTGGTTCAACTCTATATTCACCAGCGCGCCGGCCGCGCCATGCGCCCAGCCCGGGAACTGAAGGCTTTCCAGCGCGTCAGCCTCGCGCCGGGCGAAAGCCGGGAGATAAGCTTCCGCATCGATGCCGCCATGCTGTCCTATTGGAACGCCAACGACCGCCGCACCATCCTTGATCATGGCCAGTTCGACCTGTGGGTGGGCAACAGCGCAGAGGCCGCGTCGCATGTGATGCTGGCCGTGGAGTAGGCCTGATCAAATCGGCAAAGCCGATGAGCGACCCATTCAATCGATAACCCACCGCCCCGCCGGCCACCCAGTCCCATTGGCAAGGCGCTGCCTGAGCCTACAAGAGGCAAATGGCGCACCCGACAGGATTCGAACCTGTGGCCTCTGCCTTCGGAGGGCAGCGCTCTATCCAGCTGAGCTACGGGTGCGTGCTTTGGGGCTGTTAGCAGCGGTTGGGCGGGTGCGCC
>JAIXQY010000179.1 GCA_027485485.1 Sphingomonadales bacterium
CCGCTGGCGGCGCTGGTCGATCAATTTTATGCCGATGTTCAAGGGCTTGGTGGCAACCGGCAGGACACCTCCAGCCTGATCCGCCGCCTGGTCAAGTGATCCGCTATCGCGTCGCGCGGCTGCCCGATGATGCGGCGCTGCTGATCGATCTCAACGCCGAATATCTGCACTCGGTGTTCGCCGGGGTGGCAGAGCGGTTCCCGGTCACGCTGGCCGATATCTTCCCCGGTGGGGACATCAGGGCCTATCTGCCTGAGGCGCTGCCGAAAATCATTGGCAACGGCCCGCCGGAAAGCATCTTCCACATCCTCGAACAGGCCGGACAGCCCATCGGCATGGGCGGGGTGCGACGGGTGCGGGAGGGGGTGTGCGAGATGAAGCGGGTGTATGTCCGCGATGCGGTCCGTGGGCAGGGGCTTGGCCGCCGCCTGGTGGAGCGGTTGATCGCCGATGCGCGCGGCTTTGGCTATCACACCATGCTGCTCGACTCCGCGCCAACCCTGACAACGGCGATCGCGCTGTACGAGCGCCTGGGCTTCAGCCGCATCCCCGCCTATCCGGAAGTGGAAGTGCCGCCGATCATGCACCCACATTGGGTGTTCATGGGCCGGGCGCTGTAATCCCGGTCAGCGCAGCGCCAGTTCTTCGGCAAAGGCGCGCGCCACCGCCGGGCGGGCGGCGATGCGGGCGTGATAGGCGGCCAGCACCGGCCACTCCGCCAGCGCCACGCCAACCGGCGCCGCCCAATTGAGTGTGGTGAACAGATAGGCATCGGCCACGCTGAAGCCGTCCAGCAGAAACTCCCGCCCGTCCAGATGGGCCGACAGGTGCCGGTATCGCACCGGCAACAGGGCATCGCGCACAAAGGCCCGCACTTCCGCCGGGCTGGCCGGATTGAATGCCATGTAGAACACCGCCTTGTGCACTTCGCTGCTGATATAGTTCAGCCATTGCTGCAGCTGGGCGCGCGCCCAACTGCCGGCTGGCGGCGCCAGCCCGGCCTGTGGGGCCAGATCGGCCACATATTGCAGCACCGCCGGCCCTTCGGTCAGCACGCCAGCCGGTGTCAGCAACGCGGGCACCTGGCCCTTGGGGTTGATGGCCAGATAATCGCTGCCATCGGCCAGCCGTTTGGTGGACAGCGTCACCTGATGAAAGCCGGCTGCCAGTCCGGCTTCATACAGTGCGATGCGGGTGGCCAGCGAGCAGGACAGTGGCGCGAAATACAGGTCCATGGCGAATCTCCGTGATTGCTTTTCGTACGATTCCGCACGATAGTAATCCGGTCAACCATTTTCTTTCGAGTTCGCATGGAAAATTTGTCCCGCCGCCGGGGCCGCCCGCGCAGTTTTGATCCTGATGCCGCGCTGGCCGCCGTGCAGCGGCATTTCTGGGCGCATGGCTTTGCTGCCACGGCGCTGGACGATCTGGCCACCGCCACCGGGCTGAACCGGCCCAATCTGGCGGCCGCCTTTGGCGACAAGCAGGCGCTGTATCTGGCCGCAATGGGCCGTTATCGCGCCAGCTTGCAGGCGGGCATCGCCGCCACCCTGGCCGCGCCCGGCCCGCTGGCCACCCGGCTGCTGGGCTTTTATGCGGCGGCCATCGCGCTTTACACGGCAGATGCCGCCACGCCCGGCTGTTTCATCGTCTGCACCGCCCCGGCCGATGCGCCGCGGCTGCCCGCCATCCGTGCCGCCCTGGCCGAGGTGCTGGCCGAGGTGGATGCGGCGCTGCTGGCCTGTTTCACCGCCGCTGGCCAGGCCGATGCGGCGGCACGGGCCGGGCTGGCCGGGGCCCTGCTGCACAGCCTGGCGGTGCGTGCCCGCGCCGGTGCCGATGCCGCCAGCCTGCAGGCGCTGGCGGCCGTGGGGGTTGAACGGCTGGTGGCCTGATCGCCGGCCATCGCGATCAAAGCCTATGGGCAAGTGCCGGCCTCCGGCTTATCCTGCTGGCAACACAGGAGAGACTGACATGACGCGATTGATCTTGGCCATGTTGCTGGCCGGCGCCAGCCCGGCGCTGGCCGACACGATTTACACCAACGCCAATGGTTATACGCTGAATGGCAAAGGCGAACTTCAGCGGTTTGCCAGCCTGGTGGTGGGTGATGACGGCAAGGTGAAAGCCACCTTCAAGGCTGGCGCCGCGCTGCCGGCCGGCACGACCATCGACATGAAGGGGGCCACCCTGTGGCCGGGCCTGATCGATGCCCATGGCCATGTCATGCGGCTGGGCGAGCTGAAGCTGGTGGTTGATCTGCGCGACACCGCCTCCATCCCCGAAGCGCTCGCCCGCATCAAGGCCGGCACGCCGGCGGCGGGATGGATATTGGGGCGCGGCTGGAATCAGGAGCGTTGGTATGCCGATGGCAAGCTGATCGGCCGTTTCCCCACCGCCGCCGAACTGGACGCCGTGACCGGTGACCGCCCGGCCTGGTTTGCCCGCGTTGATGGCCATGCCGGTTGGGCCAACACGGCGGCGCTGAAGGCGGCCGGCATCACGCGCGACAGCCAGGCCCCCGATGGCGGCGAGATCATCCGCGATGCCGCCGGCAACCCCACCGGCGTGTTTGTTGACAAGGCGATGGCGCTGATCACCCGCGTCATCCCCAATGATGACGAGAAGCGGCTGGATCTGGTGCTGGAAAAAAGCCTCGAAACCATGGCCGAAGTGGGCCTGACCGGTGCCCATGATGCCGGCATGGATAAGCCGACCTGGGATCGTTATGTGCGCTTTGCCACGGCCGGCAAGATGACCGCGCGCATCTATGCGATGGCGGGTGGGCCCGACAATCGCAAGGCCATCGCGCCGGGTGGCCCGATCCCCTGGGGCTGGGATGATCGGCTGGCCATGCAATCGATGAAGCTGGTTTCGGATGGGGCGTTGGGCAGCCGCGGCGCCTATCTGATCGCGCCCTACAGCGACATGCCGAACACGCGCGGGCTGGATATCACGCCGGCTCCGCGCCTGAAGACGCTGATCACCGATGCCAGCCGCGAAGGCTTTCAGGTGAATGTCCACGCCATTGGCGATCAGGCCAACCGGTCAACCATGGACGGCTTTGCCGCCGTGCCCGAGGCCGAGCGCGCCCGCCTGCGCCACCGCAACGAACATGCCCAGATTGTCGACATGTCCGACCTGGGCCGTTTTGCCAGCCTGAAGGTGATCGCATCGATGCAGCCCACCCACGCCACGTCTGACAAGGGCATGGCCGAAGCCCGGGTGGGCGAAGCGCGCTTGGCTGGGGCCTATGCCTGGGCGCAGATCAAGAAATCCGGCGCGCAATTGGCCTTTGGCAGCGATTTCCCGGTGGAGCCGCCCGATCCGATGTTCGGCATCCACGCCGCCGTCACCCGCCAATCGCGCGATGGCCTGCCGGCCGGCGGCTGGCGCCCGTGGGAGAAGGTGAGCCGCGAAGACGCCTTTGCCGGCTTCACCACCTGGGCCGCCCGCGCCGGCCATGCCGAAACCAAGGTGGGCACGCTGGAACCGGGCAAATGGGCCGATTTCATCACGCTGGAGCAAGACCCGTTCACTGCCCCGGAGGGCGATCTGTGGAAGATCAAGGTGACCGCGACCTGGCTGGCCGGCAAACAGATATTCAAGCGCCAATAAGGCGGCTCAGCCGGCGTATTTCACCGAGCAACCATAAGGCCGGGTGACGGCCGGAGCGGGGGCCTTGGCCGCCAGCACCGCCTTCACGGCGTTCAGCGCCCAGGGCGTCGCGGCCCTGGCATCGGCCTCAACCGCGGTCGGCTTGTCATCAATCGCGCCCTGATAGGCCAGGATGCCATCGGGGCGGATCACGAACATGTGCGGCGTGGTCTTGGCGGCATAGAGCCGGCCGATGCTGCCCCCGGCATCGAGCAGATAATGGCTGGGGGCGGCCTTGTTGGCGGCGATTTCGGCCCGGGCGCCGGCGCCGTCAACATGGCCCTGCTTGCCCGGCGCGCCGCTGTTGATCGAAAGCCACACCACGCCGGCCGCGCGGGCTTCGCGCTGGCGGGCCTGCATGGTGCCGCTGTCATAATGGGCGCGCACGAACGGGCAGCCGCTGTTGGTCCATTCCAGCACCACCGTCTTGCCCCGGAAATCGGCCAGCCGCACCGGTTTGCCATTGGCATCGGTGGCGGTGAAATCCGGCGCCGGCAGGCCGTTGATCGGCTGGGCGGCGGCGGGCGCGGAAACGAGGGCCAAGGCGATCAGGGCAGCGCGCATCGGATCAGGCTTTCAGGCTGGTCAACATGTCGGTGGTGAGGATCTGGGGCAGTTCGGTTTCGCCGCCTTGCGCATCATAGTAGACATAGACCGGCACGCCAGCCCGCTTGTGTTCGGCCAGCCAGGCCGAAATGGCGGGGTCCGATCGCGTCCAATCGCCTTCCATCACGGTGATGCCCTTGGCCTTGAAGGCTTCGGCAACTTGTGGCTGGGCCATGGCGCCCTTTTCATTCACCTTGCAGGTGAGGCACCAATCCGCGGTCATGAACAGGAACACCGGCTTGCCTGCCCCGCGCAGTTCGGCCAGCGCGGCCGGTGTGAACTTCACCGCGTTCAACTCGCTGGCGGCCGCCGTCTTGGTGGTGGCGGCCGGGCCCGTGGTGGGGATCAGCAGCACGGCCGCCACCAGCGTCGCCAGGCTGAGCGCGCCGGGCACGATCAGGCTCTTGCCGCCATGCTGGCGCGCGCCCAGCCACCACAGCAGCAGGCCGAACAGCAAGGTGCCGGCCAGGCCCATGGCCATGCCGTCCACGCCCGCCTGCTGGCCCAGCACCCACAGCAGCGCCAGCGCGGTGAGGAACATCGGCACCGACAAAATGGCGCGCAGTCGCACCATCCAGGCGCCAGGCTTGGGCAGGCGCTTGCGCAGGGCGGGCACGAAACCGATCAACAGGAAGGGCAGCGCCAGGCCAAAGCCCAGCCCGGCAAAGACCGACAGCGCCTGAATGGTGGGCAGCACCAGCGCCGCGCCCAGCGCGCCGGCCATGAATGGCCCGGTGCAGGGGGTGGCCACGAACGCCGCCAGCGCGCCGGTGAAGAAACTGCCGGACACGCCGCCTTCGCGCGCCTTGTCCTGCCCCAGATTGCCGGTGGTCAGGGTGATTTCGAACAGGCCGGCCAGGTTGAGCGCAATGGCGGTGACCAGCAGCGCCAGGAAGGCGATCACGCGCGGATCCTGCAATTGAAAGGCCCAGCCCACCTGGGAACCCGCCGCGCGCAGCGCCAGCACCACCCCGCCCAGCGCGGTGACCACCAGCACGACCCCGGCGGTATAGGCCAGAGCCTCGGCCCGGGCCTTGCCGGCATCGACATTGCCGCGCGCCAGCGCCAGCGCCTTCAACGACAGAATCGGGAACACGCAGGGCATGATGTTGAGGATCAGGCCGCCGAGCACCGCGCCGAGCAGCACGAGGGCCAGACCGGGTTCGCCGCCGCCACCCTCAGCATCGCCGCCGGTGGCGGCCAGCGCCGTGCCGGCCGCCGGCACCGTGCCCGGATTGGCGGTGACCACAAAGCCCATCGGCGCTTCGCCGGCCAGATCGACGCGCAGCACGCCGGTGATGGTGCCTTCCGGCGCATTGGCGTCGGTTTCGATGCGCAGCGCATCACCAGCGCGGGTGACCTTCTGCGGGGTGACATGGTTGATCACCATGTCACCATCGGGGAAGAACCAGGCGGATTTTGCTTTGTCCATGCCCGCCAGCGGCACGCTGAGCACAAAGCGGTTGCCCTGCTTGGCCCAGGTGGCGGCCGCGGCCAGCGGCTTGGGCAGCGCGGCGGCGGCGGCAGCCATGCGCGGCGCGGCGGCGGCATCGGCCGTGCCATCGCCAATCACCAGCGGCAGGCTGAGCGTGGCGCCTTCCGGCACACATTGTTCGTGGCTACACACCAGCCAATCCACCTTGACCTGCACCGGATAGGCCGTGCCCGGCTTCAGCCCGGCCGGCACCGCGATGCGGGTGGTGAGTATGTTCGGCTTTTCATAGACATGGTTCATCAGGCCGGAGAC
>JAIXQY010000126.1 GCA_027485485.1 Sphingomonadales bacterium
ATCAGTGTAAATCCGGGCGGTGATCGGGTGATAATTGCCGGTGCCGAAATGCACATAGGTGCGGATGCCCGCCCCTTCCCGCCGCACCACCATCGAAAGCTTGGCGTGGGTTTTCCATTCCACAAAGCCATAAACCACCTGCACGCCAGCGCGTTCCAGCTCGCTGGCCCAACGGATATTCTGTTCCTCGTCGAACCGGGCTTTCAGTTCCACCACCGCTGTCACCGATTTGCCGGCTTCGGCGGCATCGATCAGGGCGCGCACGATGGGGCTGTTCTTGCCGGCGCGATACAGTGTCTGCTTGATGGCAATCACATCGGGATCTGCCGCGGCCTGGCGCAGGAAGGCCAGAACCACTTCGAAGCTTTCATACGGGTGATGGACCACCAGATCTTTGGCCCGGATGGCGGCAAAACAATCGCCGCCATGTTCGCGGATGCGTTCGGGAAAGCGCGGCGTGTGCGGTTCGAACTTCAGGTCAGGCCGGTCTTCATCGACCAGCAGGGCCAGATCGTTGATGCCCAGCACCCCCGAGACCAGGATCGTGTCCCTGTCCTCAACTCCCAACTGGCCTTTCACCAGCGTGTGCAGGCCGGCCGGGGCGGCTTCTTCCATGGTGAGGTGGATCACCTCGCCGCGGCGGCGCCGCTTCAGCGCCGTCTGGTAAAATCGCACCAGATCCTCGGCCTCTTCCTCAACCTCGATATCGGAATCGCGGATCACCCGGAACACACCGTCGCCCACCAGATCATAACCGGGGAACAATTGATCGAAAAAGGCGCGGATGGTGTTCTCCAGGCTGATCCAGCGCACCGTCTTGCCCGGCAGCCGGATGAAGCGGGGCAACATCGAGGGCAGCATCAACAGCGCCCGCAGCATTTCATCATCCGATTGCCGGTGCAATTCCAGGATCAGCGAAATGCCCTTGTTGGGAATGAACGGAAACGGGTGCGCCGGATCGATGGCCTGGGGCGTGAGCACCGGGAAAATCTGATCGAGAAAATGGCCTTCCAGCCATTGCCTCTCGGCCTTGGTCAACCGATCGGTGGTGATCACGTGGAAATCGGCCCGCGCCAACTCCTTGATCAACTTGGCCCACACGGCCTGCTGATCTTCCATAAGGCGGTTGGACTGTTCGGCGATGCCGGCCAGTTGCTGGGCCGGCGTGGCGCCCTCAGCGCTCCGGGTTTCGATATTGGCCCGCACCTGGCCGCGCAATCCGGCCACCCGAACCATGAAGAATTCATCAAGATTATTGCCGGAAATCGACAGGAAGCGCAGCCGCTCCAGCAGCGGATGCGCCTTGTTCATCGCTTCGGCCAGCACGCGATCGTTGAAGGTCAACCACGACAGCTCACGGTTGATATAGCGCTCTGCCGGCAGCAGCTGGGGTTGGGTCAGGGTGGCCATGGTCATCCTCTACGGCAGCCATGTTGCAGCGTCAAAACAGACTGAACTGGCCATCGATCACTTCGCGCGCCAACGGGATGGTGATGGGCCGGCGGCGGGCCAGGCTTTCGGCATCCAGCGCTGTCACCACCGCTTGCGCAGCGGCAAGGCTGCGCTCGATTCGCACCAGCAGCCAGCGCAGCAGATCGTCGCCCACCTTGATGCCGCGTTCGGCAAACAGCTTGGCCAGCACCGCCGCCAGCAGCTCATCATCCGGCTCCCCCAGCCGCACCTGCGGCGTGGCGGCCAGGCGGCTGGCCAGGTCGGGCAGGCCATGGCCCCAATCGCGCGGCAGCAGGCGGCTGGTGAACAGCAGCGGACAGTCGCGGGTGGCAGCGTTCCAGGCGTGGAACAGGCTCTCGGGATCGCGGCTTTCCGCCGATTCAATGATGCGGGCAGGCTGGCGGGCGGCGAACCAGCCGGCCAGATGCGATTTGCCGCTGCCTTCCGGGCCCACCAACAGGGTGATGGGCACCGGCCACAGGCCGGGGCTGGCCAGCCATGCCGCGGCAGACTGGTTGGCCGCGGTGATGGCAAGCTGTTCGGGGCGATGATCAACCGGCCAGGCCAGCGGCAAGGCCGGTTCGGGCGGCTGGATCATGGTTTGGGCGGCGCGGTCGCCGCAGCCGGCACGGCGGCCCGGCGCAACACCAGATCGCTGCCATTGGCCACCAGCGTCCAACCGCGCCGGCCCAGCGCCGCCCGCAATGCCGGTTCGCCGCCGGCCATCGCTAGCTCGATCCGGCTGGTGCCGCCCACCGCCGCCTGCCGCACCAGCACGTCACCACCGGCCACCTGGCGCAGCAGGGCCTCCGCGCTGGCCAGACTGGCGGCATCGGGCGTGATCACCGCCACCAGCAGGGCGCCGGCATCGGCCATCGGATCACCGATCAGCGGTTCGGCCTCCACGATCGGCGCCATGTCGATGCCCAGATCGCGTTCGGCCTGCAGCCGGCCGCCGCGCAGCGCCTCGGCATAGATCGCATCGATGCGCCGCACGCCTTCGTCCATCAGGGCTGGCACGGCATTCTCGCTCTTCACGCTGAGGGCAAAGCGGCCCAATTCCACCCCGTCCGGCCCGTGGCGGGCGATGAACTGGCCGCGCACCGGGCCGCCGGGGAATCGCCGCGTCAGCCGCGCTTCGGCCACCAGCACGTCCACGGTGTCAAACCGGGCCATGATGCTGCGCCACGGGCCGCGTTCCGACCGGCCGGCCTGCCAGCCGTTCAGCCACAAATTGCCCGCCGCCCCGCCATCGGGCAGCACATAATCAATCGGGGTGACATTGCCGCGCCAGCGCCGCCAGCTTTCCACCCAGGGCGTGCGGGCTTGCGCCACCGTGGCCGCGCCGCCATCCACCAGCACCGGCAGCAACAGCATCGGCGGCGATTGCAGCGTGGCCAGCCCACCGCCCACATAATCCGCCGCCCGGCTGCGATCGAACACCACGCCCAGCCTGGCGATATAGCGCGTGGCCGAAAACTGCTCGCCCTGGCTTTCGATGCCGGCGACCATCGCATCAATCTGCCCGTCCGACAGGGCGGGCGCCTCTGCCGCGGGCCGGCCGGTCAGCCGGGCCCACAGCATGGGCCAGGCGGCGCGCTGTGCCCGGCCCCAGGCGATGCGGCGGGCTTCATCCAGCGACCTGGCCGTCACATCCACGGCGATCCCGCCCACGGCATAGGCGCTGCCGCCGCCGCCCGAACGGTCTGGCGGCGGCACTTCGGCCTTGGGGCTGGCCTGCTGCGCCAGCGCCACCGCTGCGATCAGGCCCGCGCCGGCCAATAGAGGCAGGAGATGCTTCACGACCTGCTGTTTAGGGCGGCAAGACGCTGCTTGCCAAGCGCCGATGCTGGCGCTGGCCGCCAACTGGCGCTATGGCGACGCGCATGAACGAAAAGCGCCCCCTCACCTACGCTGATGCCGGCGTGGATATTGCCGCCGGCAACGCGCTGGTGAAGATGATTGCGCCGCTGGCCCGCGCCACGGCCCGGCCTGGCGCGGATGCCGAATTGGGCGGCTTTGGCGGATTTTTTGATCCAAAAGCAGCGGGTTACACCGATCCCTTGCTGGTTGCTGCCAACGATGGGGTGGGCACCAAGCTGAAGCTGGCCATCGACACCGGCCGGCACGACACGGTGGGCATCGATCTGGTGGCCATGTGTGTCAATGATTTGATCGTTCAGGGTGCTGAACCCTTGTTTTTCCTGGATTATTTCGCCACAGGCCGCCTCGAGAACGGCGTTGCTGCCCGCGTGGTGGCCGGCATTGCGCAGGGCTGCAAACAGGCCGGCTGCGCGCTGATCGGCGGCGAGACGGCGGAAATGCCCGGCATGTATGCGCCCGGCGATTATGATCTGGCCGGCTTTGCCGTCGGCGCGGTGGAGCGCGGCGAGCAGCTCACCGGAGATGGCGTGGCCCCCGGCCAGCTCATCATTGGCGTCGCCTCGTCGGGCGCGCACAGCAATGGCTACAGCCTGATCCGCCGCATCCTGGAGCGGTCCGGCGCCGATCTGGCCGCCCCGGCCCCGTTCGATCCCAGCCGCACCCTGGCCGAGGCGTTGCTTGAACCCACCCGCATCTATGTGAAGCCGTTGCTGCCGCTCATTCGCGCCGGCCGCATCAAGGCGCTGGCCCATATCACCGGCGGCGGTTTCCTGGAGAATATCCCGCGCGTCTTGCCCGAAGGCAGCCGGGCGCTGGTCGCCGCCCCCACATTGCCGCCGATCTTTGACTGGCTGCGCGAACAGGGCGGCGTGGCGGCAGCGGAAATGGCGCGCACCTTCAACTGCGGCACCGGCATGGTGCTGGTGGTCGAACGCGGTGAGGCCGATGCGGTGATCGCCGCGCTGGCCGCGGCCGGCGAACAGGCTTGCGTGGTGGGCGAAATCATCGCCGGCACCCGCGGCTGCGAAATTCACGGTGCCCCCGGCCAGTGGGGCGAAGCGGCCGCCTGGACGGCCAGCCACGATGCCTGAGCGGGCCAAGGCCCGGGTCGGCGTCCTCATCTCCGGGCGCGGCAGCAACATGGCCGCCCTGCTCTATGCCAGCCGGCTCGATCCGGCCTGCCCCTATGAGATCGTGGTGGTGGGCAGCAATGATCCCGATGCCGCCGGCCTGAAGCTTGCCGCCGCCGAAGCCATTCCCACCTTCGCGCACAGCCACAAGGGCATGAAGCGCGCCGAGTTTGACGCCATCATCACCCGCGAACTGGAAGCGGCCGGCGTCACCCACATCGCGCTGGCCGGTTACATGCGGCTGCTGTCGGCCGAATTCGTCACCCATTGGCAGGGCCGCTGCCTCAACATTCACCCGTCCCTGCTGCCCAAGCACAAGGGCCTGCACACCCATCAGGCGGTGCTCGACGCGGGCGAGGCCGAGACCGGCTGCACCATCCACATCGTCACGCCGGAGCTGGACGATGGGCCGATCCTGGGCCAGGCCCGCATTGCGGTGCTGCCCGGTGACACGCCCGAAACGCTGGCGGTTCGCGTGCAATATGCCGAGCATCAGCTCTACCCGCGCGTGCTGGCCGATTTCGTCAGCGCGGCAGACCGGCCCGAAGCCCTGCTCACCCGCGTGCGCGGCCTGATCCAGAACCTGCCGGCAACGGCGGACAAGCTCTCCCACGGCATGCCGGCCTTCTTCGTCGAAGGCGGCAAATTCTTCGCCTATTTCACCCATGATCATCATCATGATGGCGTCACCGCCCTGCTGCTCAAGGTCTCCGGCCAGGATGAAGCCGCCATGCTCATCGAGCAGGACCCGGAGCGCTTCTTCCGCCCCAAATATTTCGGCCCGGCCGGCTGGGTGGGCGTGGTGCTCACCGATGGGCCGGATTGGGGCATGATCGAAGCCTTGCTCACCGCGGCGTGGCGGCTGTGCGCACCCAAGCGGCTGGCGATGCTGCCGATCTGACATGCTGACCATCGCGCCGGCCGCGGCGGCCAATCTGCTGGCGCTGAACGCCGCCCATGAACGCGAAACCTCGCCGCTCAATGCCGCCACCCTGCAGCACTTGCTCGGCCAAAGCTGGCATCTGGGCCTGGCCGGCGCCGATGGGCAGGACGGCTTCCTGATCGCGCTGGATCACGGCAGCGATCACCCCGGCATCAACTTCCAATGGTTCAAGGCCCGCCACAAGCGCTTCGTCTATATCGACCGGGTGATCGTTGCCGCCACCGCGCGCGGCCGGGGCGTGGCCCGCGCCCTGTATGACGAGCTGTTCCGCCGTGCTGCCGCGGCTGCCATCCCGATGATCGGCTGCGAAGTGAACAGCACGCCGCCCAACCCGGCCTCCGATGCCTTTCACGCCCGCCTGGGCTTCAGCGAATGCGGCCGCGCTGCCCTGCCGGGCGGCGACAAGCAGGTGCGTTACCTGGCCCGAGCAACCGCCGACTGGCCCGGCTGAGTTTGGCCAAACCGACCCGGCGCAATTTTTTTTCGAGACTGTCAAAGAACGGCTGATCATAGCGCGGTGGCCGTGCTGTAGGATAGACCGGCACTTAAATCATTGTATTTGCATATTATTTGATGGCCTTCCCCCGCCGCAAGGAGCCACAGATGCTGATCTTGATGGATTCGCCGGGCCTCTGGCTGCGAAAAATGGCGGATTCGGCTGGCATCTGGTGTCCGGCGGGTGGCCACAAAGCGTGGACCGGTGTCCGGAAAGCGTCTGCGCGTGGCCGGCAAGTGGCGGGCGGTGGCCGGGTGCTGATCCGCTCCTGCCAAGGCAGGATCAGAGCAAGGAGCCGCAGAGTGGCTGCGGCCAGAACGAGACCGCGATGCGCAAGTGG
>JAIXQY010000149.1 GCA_027485485.1 Sphingomonadales bacterium
ACACTGAAAATCATCGGCTTTGCTCTTGCAGCCGGGGCAGTTGCCCTGCCCGCTGCCGCCGCACCGAATATCACCGAAGTCCTGACGATGAGGAGCGATGGGGGGCACACGTCGCCCTACACCTTCATGGAGGGTGGAGCCTTGGAGAACGTGAGCAACGAGGATTTCAGTTATTCGCAGGGCAACCGGTCAACCGGCGTGCAACTCACCAGCTACGTTGAGCCCAATGGCAACTTCTTCTTCCTGCACAATATTTATGCGCAAGGGGATGGCTATGCCGAACTTGAAACCAGGCTGCAGATTGCAATCACCAACAGCGGCTCATCCACGGCCTTTTTGCGCCTTGATTCGCTGATCACACCCGGCTTCATCGGCATCCAGGGCGGGAACAGCAGCAACACCACTGGAGTCCAGTTCAAGTTCACCGTTCAGCAGTTCGACGGTGGCCCCACCAGCGGCAACCGCACTGATCTTTACAGTGCAAGGGGTGCAATGGGCGCCCTTGCGCCGGAAGTTGACCCTGACCTCGATATCGTGACGTCGGACGGCAGAGAGTTCAACGGCTTCTCGGTCTATGACGAATATGATCGCACGGCCTATGAATGGAGTGCAACGCCGCTCAGCCTGGCCCTGGCGCCGATTGCCGCCGGCGCAACCCACTATGTCCAATATTATAATTACACCCGAGTTGATGTGAGGGGCGGCCTTTGCACCACCGTGCTGGGCTGCCATGGCGTGCAGGTGGCGTTTGGCGATCCGCGCCGCGATGGCGGCTCCGATCCGTTCCGCGTGGGGGCGGGCGGCGCTGCCAGCTCCTTCGGGGCACCGGCCCCAATCAACGAGATCATGATCGGCCGGCGCTTCAATGCCCCCACCTATTCCTCGGCCGTGGTGGTGGAAGCATCCGCGCCGCTGCCGGATCCCGATCTCCTGCCGCCCCCGGCCCCGCCATCCAATTTCGCCTGGCTGCCGCCCGTCAACTCGGTCACCGGGGCCATTCCGGAACCGGCCAGCTGGCTGATGCTGATCACCGGTTTTGGCCTGGTGGGCACCATGCTGCGACGTCGGCAACAGGTGCGCACGGCCTGATCCATGGGCTGGCCGGGCTTGCAACTTTGCGGCCCGGCCATTACCCACGCGCCCGGTGCCGGCATGTCCCGGCTGCGGCATTCGGGGTGAGCGGGCATGCGACGGTTCTGCCAGATCATGGCCAGTGAAGGCATGCGTCAGTCCGCCGGAGCCAGCCAGAAATGACCGCCGCGCATCCGCCGCGCCCGCAGTTGGCGCTCACCCTGGCAATCACCGGGCATCGCACGCTCGATCCCGCACTGGAACCGGGCCTGGCCGCTGCCATTGGCGACGTGCTGACGCGCGTGCAGGCCGATGTGGCCGCCATTGCCCGGCTGCACCATGATCATTTCGCCGATGAACCGCCGCGCCTCTCGCTGATTTCCGGCCTGGCCGCCGGGGCCGACCAGATCGCCGCCGGGGCCGCCATTGCCCATGGCTATGCCCTGCAGGCCGTGCTGCCCTTCCCGCGCGAGCGTTATGCGCAAACCATGCCGCCGGCCGCCCAGGCCGGTCTCGCCAGCCTGCTGGATCAGGCCGCGCATGTGTGGGAAGCCCCGGCCGGCGCGGCGGAGGGTGACCATGCCTATGTGCTGGCCGCCGATGTGACGGTGGCCGGCTGTGATCTGCTGATCGCGGTGTGGGATGGCGAACCGGAACGCGGGCCGGGCGGCACAGCCGCCGTGGTGGCCGAAGCGGTGCGGCGCGGCGTGCCGGTGGTGCACGTGCCCAGCAGCGGCGAACCGCCCGAATTGCTGTGGGCCGGGCTGGATGCGGTGCCGCCGGAACGGCTGCGGCTGGACAATGTGCCCGCCCGCTGCCTGGATGATGCCACGCTGGCCGAGGTGCTGGCCGTGCTGCTCACCCCGGCGCTGCCGGCCAGCGAGGTGGATGAATATCTGGCCGAAACCGAGAAGCTGGATCGCTGGCGCGCCGAATGGCCGCTGCTGCTGGCCATCACCGGCGTGCAGAAACTGAAGCGCGGGATGTTCCGGGCGACGCCCTATGCCTTGGCCAATCGCGATGACTGGGCCGGGCACGCCGCGGGCTGCACGGCGGCCGGCGTTGAGATCAGCGGGCATGACCGGCTGGAATCCGCCTTCGCCTGGGCCGATGGCCTGGCCACCCATTATGCCCATGTGTTCCGCAGCGGCATGGTGTTCAATTTCTTTGGCGCATCCGTCGCGGTGATCTTCGCGCTGATGGCCGGGCTGCTGCCGGGCGCCAAGATCGGGCTGCTGGTGCTGGAACTGCTGGTGGTGGGCGGCGTGGTGGCCAACACCAGCATCGGCAACGGCCGGCAATGGCACCGGCGCTGGCTGGATTATCGTTATCTGGCCGAAACCCTGCGGCTGTTGCGCAGCCTGCGCCTGCTGGGCGCCGCCAACCCGCCCGGCCGCGATCTGATCGGGCCACGCCGCTGGACCGATTGGTATGCGCTGGCGATCTGGCAGGGCCTGCCGCGCCCGCCGGCGCTGGCCGATGGCGCGACGCTCACGGCGCTCAACCGCCACATCGTTGCCCATGAACTGGATGGCCAGATCGCCTATCACCATCTGGTGCACAGCCGCATGCACCGGCTCGATCATTGGCTGCACAGCGGCGGGCAGACGCTGCTGATCCTCACCGGGCTCACCGGCGTTGGCACCTTGCTGGGCCTGTTGTTTGCCTATGATGTGGTGAAGCCTTTCAGTCTTCAGCTCAGCCTGTTGTCCGCGGCCTTGCCCACGCTGGGCGGCGCGCTGTTCGGCCTGCGCGGTGCCGGGGATTTTGCCGGCGTGGCGCGGCGATCAGAGGCGACGGCAGAGCGGCTGGCGCGGGTGGCCGCCTTGCTGCGCCGCGACGGCCTGTCCCACACGCTGGCCGCGCGCGCGCTGGAAGAGGCCGCGGCGATCATGCTGGCCGATTTGGCCGAATGGCGTTCCAGCTATGCCGATCGCAAGCTGGCGGTACCCTCCTGACTCTGGCCTGATCAGGCGCAGGCCGGCTGCCCGGCCGGTACCACCCGGCACCGGCTGATACGCCCCGCCGGGGCCTGGGCCATGGCCAGCGGTATCCAGTTGGCATAGGCATCGACCCGCGTGTAAATCCCCGGCACGCCCGGCCGGCCACAGCCCTCCCCGGTGCTGACCAGCCCGACCAGCCGCTCCATCCGGGTGAGCGGGCCGCCGCTGTCCCCCTGGCAGGTGTCCTGCTGGGCGACGGTGGCGCCAACGGCGCACAACACGCCCGGCCAGTTGCGCACGGTTTTCTGATAACTGCGGATGCGCGAGCACTCAGTGGGCGGCACATGGCGCAGATCGGCCTCCAGCAGTTCATCCGATCCCCTGAGCGCCAGCCCGTCCACCGTGCGCGTCGCCTTGGCTTCGCGTTCCCCGGTCATGCCCCAGCCGGTGGCAACAAAGGTGACACCCGGTGCCGGCGGTGCCGTGGCCATCTCGATTGGCTGGGCACGGGCGGCGATGTCTCGCCGGGTGCGGGCATCGGGCACCAGACGCAGCAGGGCGATATCATTGCGGCGGTTGCCGGAACGCCGGTAATCGGCGTGGATGATCGCCCGTTCAATCGCCATTTCCGTGGCCTTGGGCAGGGCGACATGGCCGAGCCGCACGCGGATTTCATTGAGATTCCAGCTCAGCGTTTCGTCAAGATTGACCAGGCAATGGGCCGCGGTGAGCGCCCAGAAATTGCGCCCCTCCTGGGCACTCCCCTCTTGCGCAATCAGCACCCCGCCGCACAGATGCTCGAGCTCCCATTTGCTCATGTCTTCATAAAAGCGCTTGGTAAGATCTTTGCGATCCTTTTCCTTGTCCTTGCGCAACTCCTCAGCCGGAATCGGCAGGGTCGTATAGATCTGGATCTGCCAGGGCGAAGATCCCACCTTGGCAATGCGGCCGCGCACCACCCGGCTGCCATCGCCGGTTGGCGCCGGGCTGGCACTGGCCGGGGCATCGGGCTGGGCCGGCGGTTCGGGCGGCAATTCCAGTGGCGGCGGTTCGGGCGGCAGTTGCAGCGGCTCGCCGGCGGGCGGGGCCGGCTGGGCGGCGGTCAGCAGCATGGCCGACAGCAGCGGGGCAAGAAAGCGGGCGATCATGGCGTCACCCGCGCCGGGATGATCAGGGCAGACCAGGCCCTGGCCTCACCGGCGGTGCCGGACCGGGCGGTATCGGCGCGGCTGCAGAAGATGCGCGCCACCGCCGACAGGCAGGCTTCGGTGTCGATCACATCGGTTGCCGTCTGTTCCAGCACCGACACGTCAAGCACCACGCTGCTCGACAGGGCAACCATACGCACGTCTCCGGCTTCGGTCGGGAAGATATCCACCCCGTCGCGCAGCGCATCGCCGGGCTGCAACGATGGATCGCGCCCGCCAAAGGCCGGCAGCACCACCGTCACATCATAACGCGGGCCGATGTGGAACACATAAAGCTGGCGCGCATCGCGGGCGCGGTTGACCAGCCCCAGCCGGATCGATTGCGCCTGCTTCAGAGTGACATAGGCTGGCGGCGGCCCGGCCGGGCAGCTGGCCGGATCATAGCCACTGGACGGCGCATTGCTCACCGCCAGGCACAGATCGGGCGGCTGGCGGCGCAGGGTGGCCAGCCACTGGTCCACCCGGGCGATCTTGCGCAGTGCAGCGGCCAGCATGGGCCCAAAGCGCTCATCAGCCGGCAGCGGCAGCCGCGCCAGCACCTGGCCACCGCGGCGATACAGGGCAATGCCGCCTTCATTGGCCGCCAGCGCCAGCTCGGCATTGGGATCGGCCCGCACAAAGCGCAGGGCCTGCACGGCGGGGGCGGCGGCGGCATCCTCCACCGCCAGCGCCAGCACCGCACCGCCAAATTCATGATCCCGTTCGCGCGCCACCATGCGCGGCGGCAGGGTGGTGGCTGGTGCATCCAGCTGAAGCACGGCCACGCTGTTGCCGGTGCTGGCCACCCTGGCCGTGGCCAGCGGGGCGGTGCTGTTGCCGGCCAATGCATCGCTGGTCGTGGCAAACAGGTCAAAGCGCGAGCCGGGCGTGACCCCCAGCAGCCGGCCGCCCAGCATCACCAGCCGGTCGCGGTCCACCGTCACCTGGAAGATGGGCACGCGGATTTCCTCTCCAGCGAAACTGGCGCGCAGCGCGCCTTCGGCGTGCGGCACCTGGCGGCCGCGCGTGGCGGCGCTCACCTCCAACACCGTGCGCGCCGCCATATCGGCAAAGCTCGCGCCCTTCATGCTGGTGAGCGCCCGCGCCAGCGCCGTGGTGAACACGCCGGCACGCACGCCAACCCCGCCATCCACTTCCTGGGCATCCTGGCCATCGCCGGCGGCGGCCAGATGCACCCGCCACGCCCCCAGATTGCCATATTGCGCCGGCGAGGCGAGGCGGCGCAGGTTGGCGACCGGCAAATCCGGCGCGGTGCGGCTGGCCGAGTTGCCGTTGCGGTTGGCGGTGCCGCTGTTGCAGCTGTCAAAGATCGTCACCACCCGCACCCCGCGCGAGGTTGCCCGGTTGATGCGGTCGCGCACCTCGTGATCCACGATGTCGGCTTCGGATAACGCGCTGGGATTGCGGGCGTCATAGGGCATCAACGTGCTGTTATAGCGGCTGGCCTGATCCATGGTGGCGCGATCAATGAAGCGCGACCCATGGCCGGCGAAATAGAGGATGACGATATCCTGCGGCTGGCTGTTGCGGATCACTTCCTGCCACGAAGCGAGGATGGCCGCTCTGGTGGCGCAGCGATCGGTGAGGGTGATGGCCATGCTGGTGGCGGTCTGGCAGCCCGTTCCGACCGGCATGGGCCCGAAATCCAGGCCGAGCGCGCTGCCCAGCGCCGCCTTGATGCG
>JAIXQY010000025.1 GCA_027485485.1 Sphingomonadales bacterium
TACGTCAAATGTGTCAAAACTGGGCGGGGGGTGGTCCTTGCGGCACGCGCCCCTCCACCGCCGTGCCGGCGGTCCCCCTCCCCAAACAAGTTTGGGGAGGATCTGGTGGGGGCCTATCGGTTCAGGCGGCCTTCGATCAGGGCGTCGACCACGGTGGGATCGGCCAGGGTGCTGGTGTCGCCCAGGGCGGCGAAGTCGTTTTCGGCGATCTTGCGCAGGATGCGGCGCATGATCTTGCCGCTGCGGGTTTTGGGCAGGGCCGGGGTGAGGTGGATGTGATCGGGCACGGCGATGCCGCCGATTTCGGCGCGCACCGTGGCTTTGAGGGCGGCGGTGAGCGTGTCGGTGGTGGCGACGCCGGCGTTGAGGGTGACATAGGCATAGATGCCCTGGCCCTTGATGTCGTGCGGAAAGCCGACGACGGCGGCTTCGGCGACATCGGGGTGGGCGACGAGCGCTGATTCCACCTCGGCGGTGCCCATGCGGTGGCCGGAGACGTTGATGACATCGTCCACGCGGCCGGTGATCCACCAATAGCCATCGGCATCGCGCCGGGCGCCATCGCCGGTGAAATAGCGGCCGCGATAGGCGGTGAAATAGGTTTGGGTGAAGCGTTCATGATCGCCGAACACGGTGCGGGCCTGCCCTGGCCAGCTGCCGAGCAGCACGAGGTTGCCGGTGATTTCCTGGCCCGGTGTCCATTGGATGATCGTGCCGTCGGCCTCCACCAGCGCCGGTTCGATGCCGAAGAAGGGCCATGAGGCGCTGCCGGGCTTCAAGGGTGTGGCGCCGGGCAGCGGGGTGATCAGCGCGCCGCCGGTTTCGGTTTGCCACCAGGTGTCAACGATCGGAAGCGCGCCCTTGCCGACGACGCGGTGATACCAGTTCCAGGCTTCGGGGTTGATCGGTTCGCCCACCGTGCCGAGCAGGCGCAGGGAGGAGAGATCGTGGCGGTTCACCGGCTCGTCGCCATCCCGCATGATGGCGCGCAGCGCAGTGGGGGCGGTGTAGAAGATGTTGACCTTGTGCCTGGCGATCACCTGCCAGAAGCGATCGTTGGCCGGGAAGCTGGGGATGCCTTCGAACATCAGCACGCGCGCCCCGGCCGACAGGGGGCCATAGACGATATAGGAGTGGCCGGTGACCCAGCCGACATCGGCGGTGCACCAGAAGAGTTCGCCGGGGCGATAATCGAACACGGTTTCAAAGGTGAGGTTGGCCCACAGGAGATAACCGGCGGTGGAATGCAGCACGCCCTTGGGCTTGCCGGTGGAGCCGCTGGTATAGAGTATGAACAGCGGATCTTCGGCGTTCATGGGTTCCGGCGTGCAGGATTCGGGCACCTCGGCCCGCACCTCGTGCCACCAATGGTCCCGGCCCTCCACCATGGCGATGCGGCCGCCGGTGTGGCGGACCACCAGAACGGCCTCCACGTTGACGCCGGCAACTTCCGCCTTGTCGCAGGCGGCGTCGGCGATGGATTTCAAGGGGATGGGCTTGCCGCCGCGCCGCCCCTCATCGGCGGTGATGATGAAGCGGCTCTGGGCATCCTCGATGCGGCCGGCGAGACTCTCGGCCGAAAAGCCGCCGAACACCACCGAATGCACCGCGCCGATGCGGGCACAGGCCAGCATGGCCATGGCGGCTTCGGGGATCATCGGCATATAGATGGTGACCCGGTCCCCCTTGTCCACGCCCAGCGCCACCAGGGCATTGGCCATGCGCGCCACTTCATCGCGCAGCTCGCCATAGCTGATGCGGCGGGTGTCGGCGGCGGGATCATCGGCTTCCCAGATGATGGCGGTGCGGGTGGGATCGCTGTTGGCCCAGCGATCAAGGCAGTTCCAGCTGGCGTTGATCACACCATCTTCGAACCATTTGATCTCCACGGGATCCCAGCGCCAATTGCCCATCACCGTGGGCGCCCGATACCAATCGAGCCGGCCGATCTGATCGCGCCAGAAGCCATCGGGATCATTGAGGCTGCGGGCGTGGGCGGCGTGATACTGCTCTGCCGTGGTGCCGGTGATGGCCAGCGCAGCGGGGGTGACGGGGTGGATGGTCTCGCTCATGGTGCACAGACTAGGCCGGGCGCGTGCTCTGGGCTAGAGGGCGTGCATGGCGTTCCCCCCCTCCAAAGCGATGGCATGCGCGCTGGACGAAGCCCGCGCTGCGGCGGCACGCGGGGAAGTACCGGTGGGCGCGGTGATCACGGATGGCGCCGGCACCATCATCGCGGCGGCCGGCAACCGCACCCGCGAACTGGCCGATCCCACTGCCCATGCGGAATTATTGGCCATCCGCGCCGCTTGCGCGGCGATTGGCAGCGAACGGCTGGTCGGCTGCACCCTTACGGTCACGCTGGAACCCTGCGCCATGTGCGCCGCGGCCATTGCGGCGGCGCGGGTGGAGCGGCTGGTCTATGGCGCATCCGATCCCAAATCGGGCGGGGTGGAACAGGGCGCGCGGGTGTTCAGCCATGCCCAGGCCCACCACCGGCCCGACGTGATATCCGGCGTGGCCGAGGCGGAATGTGCCAGCGTGCTGAAGGACTTCTTTGCGGCGCGCCGTGGCTGACAGCCGCGCCCTGACCACCGGCGAAATCGCGCTGGCGGCCAGTGTGTTTGGCCAGGCGCTCGATCCCGGTCCAGTGCGCGTCAATCGCGCCAAATATTGGGCGCTGCACCCGTGGTGGGTGACGATGGCGCCCGATGGCCACATCTGGTGCCACCACAATGGCCCCAACTGGTCCCCCGATTATGCCGCCGAACCAGCCGGCTTTCAGGCGCATTTCATCCACGAGCTGGTGCATGTGTGGCAATATCAGCAGGGCGGCCATCTGGCGCTTCGCCGGCCGCCGTTCGCCCGCTATGCCTATGCCCTCACGCCGGGCAAATCGTTCGCCCGCTATGGCATCGAACAGCAGGCGATGATCGTGGAGCATGCCTTTCGCGCCCGGCGGCAAGGCCGGCCCGATCCGGCGCTGGAGGCACTGTTGCCCTTCACAGCTTGGCAATGAGCCGGTGATTTGGCAGGCTCCTCGACAAACAGGGGAAGCAACATGCTGAAATATCTGCTCGCCGCCACGCTGCTGGCCAGCCCGGCGCTGGCCGCTGACACGGTGATCCTCAACGCTCGCATCCACACCATGGCCGGCAAGGGCGCGGCGGCTGATGGTGGCCGGGTGGCGCAGGGCCTGTGCATCACCAATGGCCGCATCACCGCGGTGGGCAGCGCGCCGCTGGCACGGGCCTGCATCCGCCCCGGCACGCGGGTGATCGATGCTGGCGGGCGCCTGGTGCTGCCCGGCCTGATCGACAGCCATATGCACCCGGTGATGGGCAGTTTCGGCGAAAGCGGCATTGATTTCGCCGCCGCTGATACGCCGGAAAAGCTGGCCACCGCGCTGGCCGCGCTGAAGGCTGCCAATCCGGGCAGCGGGCCGATTTATGCGCGTGGCTGGCAGAACCATCTGTTTGGCCCACATGGCCCGTTGGCCAGCGGGCTGGACGCGGTGTTCGGAGATCGCATCGTCATCATCGAATCGGTGGATGGGCATTCAAGCTGGTACAGCAGCGCCGCCCTGCGGGCCGGGGGCGTGACAGCGGCCACCGCAGACCCCGTGCCCGGCAACAGCTTCTGGGAACGCGATGCCGCCGGCAATCCCACCGGCACCGCCCGTGAAGGCGCCGATGCCGATGTGATGCCGCGGCTGATCTCGCGCCGCACCGCAGATTATCGTGCCGCTCTGCTCCGCTGGTTGCCGCGCGCCGCCGAATCCGGGCTGACCGGGGTGTTCGATGCCAGCATGACGGCTCCCACCGAAAGCGCCGCGCATGATATGGTGGCCGGGCTGGCCAGCAGCGGGCAATTGAGTTTGCGGCTATTTCTCTCAACCTTCGATCGTGGCCAGAGCGATGATCCGGTGGCGCGGCTGGTGCGCCTGAAGCAAACCCACAGCGTTGGCCTGCTGCGTCCTACCGCCGTGAAACTGTTTGGTGACGGGGTGCCCGAAGCCCACACCGCCTATCTGCTCGCGCCCTATCGCGACAGACCCGATTTCCGCGGTGTGCCGATCATGACTAATGCCTGGCTGGATGCACGCATCACCGCGGCTGAAAAGGCCGGCATACCGGTGCATGTCCACGCCATTGGCGGGGCGGCCGTGCGCCAGGTGCTTGATGCCGTCGCCCGTGCCCGCTTTGCCGGCTTGACCAGCCAGCGCCACGCCATTGCCCACATGGATCTGGTCGATCCCACCGACGTGCCGCGCTTCGCCAAATTGAACGTGGTGGCGCAGACCAGCATCCAATGGGCGACGCGCGACCCGAGTTACGACAATATCGGCAGCTTTGTCGGCGCCGATCTGATGGAGGCGGCCTATCCGGTGAAGAGCCTGATCGCATCAGGCGCGGTGCAGAGTTTCGGCACGGATTGGCCGGCCGCCGCCTATCTTTCCACCTGGAAACCACTCACCCAGATCGAAGTCGCCGTCACCCGCCGCCTGCCCGGCCGGCGCGATCTGCCAGCCCGCAACCCGGCGCAAGCCCTCAGCGTGGCGCAGGCGGTGCGGGCGCTGACGTTCGGAAGCGCCTATCAGCTCGGCGTGGAGCGCGAACTGGGCAGCCTTGAAGTCGGCAAGCGCGCCGACCTCATCCTGCTGGACCGCGACATTTTCCGCATCGATCCGTCCACCATCGCCGCCGGCCGCAGCCTGCTGACGATGGTGGACGGCCGCGTGGTGTGGGACGCGCGTTAGGCCAAGCCCCGGCCGCGCTGGATGGCCAGATCGCAGGGCCGGCACAGCACGCGCACATTGCCGGCAACATAGCCGGCATCGGCGGCCAGCCGGTCAAGCACGGTGTCACTGTCGGGCAACGGCTTGGCGCACTGGACGCACAGGCCGTTCTGCGCCTTGACCATCCGTGCTTTCAGCGACTGGCGGGCGTTGGGCCGGCCGCGTTCGTCGTAGGTCAATTCCTTGTAGACCTTGCGGTTCAGCGCAAAGCGCAGCCCGTCATCCTCTCCGGCGGCGGCATCGATGCGGGCGCGGATATCGTCCAGCAGCGCGCGGGCGGCCACCAGTTCGGTTTCGGTCAGCGTGCGGTTGGCGGTCATGGTTGCGACACCTCGATCAGCAGCTTGCCGAAATTGCCGCCGCTATAAAGTTCTTTCACGGTCTCGACCGCGTTCTCCAGGCCGGGGCGGATGTCCTGCCGGGTCTTCAACTGCCCGCCCAGCATCCAGCCGGCCAGCGCCATGCCGCTTTCGCCAAAGCGCGGCGCAAAATCGGTGACGATGAAGCCGCGGATGAGCAGCCGGCGCATCAGGATCATCGTCCAATATCCGGGCGGATCATTGGGCGTCACATCATTATAGCCCGAGATCATGCCGCACAGCGCCACCCGGCCAAACAGCTTCATGCGGTTCATCACCTCGATCATGATCGGCCCGCCAACCTGTTCGAAATTGATGTCGATCCCGCCCGGCGCCAACCGATCAAGCGCGGCGCCCACATCCTCATTCTTGTAATCGATGCAGGCATCGAAACCGAGTTCGTTCACGACATAATCGCACTTGGCCTTGCCGCCGGCGATGCCGATCACCCGGGCGCCCTTGATCTTGCCGATCTGGCCAACAATCTGCCCCACCCCGCCGGCCGCGGCCGACACCACTAGCGTCTCGCCCGGCTTGGGCTGGCCGATATCGAGCAGGCCGAAATAGGCCGTGGGGCCAACCAGCGCCAGCGTGCCATAGGTTGCGGCCAGGGAAATGCCGGCCAGCTGCGGCAGTGGGCTCATCATGCTGCCGTCCGACACGATCAGATCGGCCCATTCGCCCAGGCCGGCCATGATCTGGCCCACCTCAACCCCCGGCTTGCGGCTGGCGATCACCCGCCCGCACACGCCGGCGCGCATCGGTGCGCCCAGCGCCACCGGGGGCATATATTGCTCCATGTCGCTCATCCAGATGCGGTTGGTGGGATCGAGCGACAGATAGATCACGCCCAGCAGAAACTGGCCCTCGGCCAGATCGGGCACGGCTTCGTTCACCAGTTCCAGATCGCCATCGGCAATATCACCCACCGGCCGGCTGGCCAGTTTCCACACCTTGCGCATCATGCTTCGTCTCCTCGTTTGATCCGGTTCAGAAAATCGTTCAGCGCGGCGGCGGCCACCGGTTCGGCCAGCGTGGGGGCATGGCCCACGCGCGGCACCGTCACCGCCGCCAGCCCCGGCAGGCGCTCCGCCATCTGGCCCTGCGTGGCGGCCGACAGCACATCCGACAATGCCGCCCGCAGGCTCAGCACCGGCATGCCGGCCAGGCTGTCAAACGCGGCCCAATCATCGGCGCCGGCATCGCCGTGCGGCAAGCGGAAGGGTTCGGCGATGCGCGGATCATAATCAAAAATGATGCGGCCCTGCGGCGTGATGCGGCACAGGCGCTTGGCAAAGCCCAGCCAGTCATGCAGACCCCAATCGGGATAGATGCCAGCATTGCGCGCCGCCAGATCGCGCGCCGCATGCACCCAGGTGAGCCAGTTGCCACCGCGCCCGACATTGGCACGCAGCCGGGCCAGCCCCGCCGGTTCCAGCGCCGGGCCGATATCGTTCAGCACCACACCGGCCATCGCGGCGCGGTGCGCCGTCGTCAGGCGCAGCGCCAGCACCCCGCCCAGCGATGAGCCGATGGCCACAAAGCGTCCAACCCCGGCCGCATCCAGCACCAACGACAGATCGCGCAAATAGGTGAGCGGCAGATAGGACAGCGAATCGCGGGCAAAGCCTGATTCGCCCCGCCCGCGCAGATCGGGCGCGACAATGCGCCATTGGCCGCCCAGGCTGTCGCCCAGATGGGCAAAATCGCTGCCGTTGCGGGTGAGGCCAGCCAGGCACAACAGGGTGGGGCGTTCGGGCGGCACCCCCGGCGCATGATGTTCGCGCCAGCACAGCCGCACATTGTCGCCGGAAAACACATAGGCTTTCTGCCAGCCCGGGGCCGGTGTGAGGCGGGTGGTGGCAGCGGCAGGCAGCATGTTTTGACTCTGACTCAGGTTGCGCGCTATAGGATGCCCGTCCCGGGGGGGATAGGGAAGAACAAGCAAAGTGGCAACGCGCGCCGTCGACTCACGTTCCAGCACCACCGCGCAGGCGCGCGGCAGCAGCCGCACGCGCGCTGCGCCCGATGTGCGCGCCCGCCGCTATGATCCGGCCGAAACCAAGATGCGCGTGCTGGCCGCCGCCCATATGCTGTTTTCCAAACAGGGTTTTGCCGCCACCGGCACCGCCGACATCGCCCGCGAGGCCGATGTGTCGGAAGGGTCGATCTTCTATCATTTCGGGTCGAAAAAGGCGCTGCTGGCCGAACTGGGCCGCCGCCATGGCGAAGCGATGATCGCCGTGATGGAAGACGGGTTTGCGCTGGAAGATCTGGAACCCGGCATCACCGTGCCGCGCGTGCTGCGCTTCGTGCGCGACAACATGATCTGGGAAGGCGCCGAACCCGATTGCAACGAATGCGGCCCCAAATCCAAGATGGCCCAAACCCCGGATGCCGAGCCTTTCTACCACGCCGCCAAGGAAGTGACGACGGACTGGATCAAGCGCCACATGCAGGCCGCCCTGGGCAAGCGCGGCATCATGAACGTCGATATCGAGATCGCTGCCAGCTTCACCCATCATGTCGTGGGCGATGCCATTGATCGCTGGCTGTGTGCCGCCACCCCGGAAGAAGCGGACCGGATCGAGCGCGAAACCGTGCGCTACATCCGCGCCGCTTCGGGATATGTGGTGGAATAATCGCGGCGCTCCGGCCATGGTGCCGGCATGATCTTCACACCCGAAACCGCCATCCTTGCCCTTGGCGCGGATTTCTTCGATCCCGTCGCCGCCGCGGCCTTTCCGCAGACCATCCTGCGCTTCCGCAATGATCGCGCCGCCGCGCAGGTGGGCCTCGACGGCCTGAGCGACGAGCAGTGGTCGCAGCATTTCGGCCGCTTCGCCCCCCTGCCCGGCAGCCTGGCCCAGCCGCTGGCGCTGCGCTATCACGGCCACCAGTTCCGCACCTATAATCCTGATCTGGGCGATGGCCGCGGCTTCCTGTTTGCGCAATTGCGCGATGATCAGGGCCGGTTGCTTGATCTGGGCACCAAGGGCAGCGGCACCACGCCGTGGAGCCGCGCCGGCGATGGCCGCCTCACGCTCAAGGGCGCGGTGCGCGAAATCCTTGCCACCGAAATGCTGGAGGCGCTGGGCGTTTCCACCTCCCGCACGTTCAGCGTGATCGAAACCGGCGAGGATCTGGCCCGCAGTGACGAGCCGTCGCCCACGCGCTCCGCCGTGCTGGTGCGCCTCAACCACAGCCACGTCCGCTATGGCAGTTTCCAGCGCCAGGCCTTTCACCAGAACCGCGAGGGCCTCACAAGGCTGGTCGATTATTGCCTCAGCAACCTGGCGCCGGGCGCCACCGGCCCCACGCCGGTGGCGGCGCTGATCGATCATGCCGTCAAGGGCGCGGCGCGGATGGCGGCGCAGTTCATGGCCGCCGGCTTTGTCCACGGCGTGCTCAACACCGACAATATCAACATCACCGGCGAAAGCTTTGACTATGGCCCCTGGCGCTTTGCCCCGGCCTGGGATGCCGGCTTCACCGCCGCCTATTTCGATCATTATGGCCTTTATGCCTTTGGCCGCCAGGCCGAGGCGCTGCAATGGAACCTGTTCCAATTGGGCGGCGCCCTGCGCCCGATCGCCGAGACCGAAGAGCTGAAAGGCCCGCTGGAGACCTATCCGATCCGCTATCGCGCGGCGCTGTCGGACGCGATGCTGGGCCGGCTGGGCGTGAAGCGGCTGGGCGCACAGGAAGATGAAGCGCTGGTGGAGGCGATGCAGCGCGCACTGGTCGCAACGCAAATGGACCCGGATCGCTTCTTCTTCGATTGGCGCGGCGGCGTGCGGCGTGCGGCGTCACCGGCGGAGCATCATTACAGCCATGATGCCTTTGGCGATTTCCTGGCGCTGATCCCGGATTTCGCCGCAGGCGCGCCGGCGCATGACTATTGGTCAGACGAAGCGCCCTGCACGATGCTCATCGACGAGGTGGAGGCGCTGTGGGAGCCCATCGCCACGCGGGACGACTGGGCCCCGCTGCACGCCAAGGTCGCGGCCATCCGGCGCATGGGTGAGGCGCACCGAGCGGGTTAAGCCCGCCCCTTCCCAAGAACAACGTCATGCTGAACTTGTTTCAGCATCCATGGGAGCGTGCCCCGCAGGGCGCGCATATGGAGGCATGCGTCCCATGGATGCTGAAACAAGTTCAGCATGACGCGTACTTTTTTGGTCGGCAGGCCGTTCGGCCGCTGCTCACCGCGCCAGCATCGGCCCCAGCGCCCGGCCGCCAAACACATGCACATGCAGATGCGGCACCTCCTGGTGCGCGTTCACCCCGGCATTGGCGAGCAGGCGATAACCCGGCTCCTCCAGCCCCAGCAGCTTCGCCGTCTCCCCCACCGCGCGCACGAAACCGGCAATCTCCGCCTCGCTCGCCTTGGCCGAAAAATCCGCCCAGCTGCGATACGCGCCCTTGGGGATCACCAGCACATGGGTGGGCGCCTGCGGGTTGATGTCGTGAAAGGCCAGCGCGTGCGGGGTTTCGTGGACCCGTTTGCACGGAATCTCGCCGCGCAGGATGCGGGCAAAGATATTGTTGTCGTCATAATCGCCCAAGGCTTCAACCGGCATCATCTGTCCCCTTCAAATAACTGCAACAGCCGCTCTAATCATTGGCAGCACCCGCGACAATCGCGGCAACATGTTCTGGCAATTTCGCCTCTTGCGATTGACCGTGGGCCAAGACAAGCTGTGGCCATGATGAATCGTCTGGTTCCTGTTCTCGCCATGCTGTTGCTGGCTGTGCCAACACAGGCTGGCACGGTGCAAGAGGATTTTGACGCGGCACAGGCCCATCTCGATGCCCTGCGCCTGCCGCAGGCCCGCGCCGGTTTCGCCGCCCTGCTTGAGCGCATGGGCACGTCCAAAAGCCGATCGGCGATGATCGTGCGGTCACGCTTGGCCGAAACCATGGTGGGCCAGGGCGATGCTGAAGCGGCAGAGCCGCTGCTCGAAACCGCGCTGGCCGGCTTTCCGGCGGGCGTCGCAGCCGTGGCCGATGAACGCGCCACCGCCCTGACCCATCGTGCCCGCGCGGCCGAGGCGCAGGGCCGGCTGCGTGAGGCCCTGCGCCATTGGCAGGCCATCCTGTCGGAAAAATTGCTGCCGCCCGGCAGCCTGGGCGTCATGCAGGCCCGGCTGGGCGTAGCCCGCACCGCGCTGTGGAGCCAGCCGGCGCTGGCCGCCATGATGATCGATGGCCTGCTGGCCGAACCCGCCACGGCCTGGGGAGCGGAGCCACAAGCGGGCACCAGCGCCCGGGTGCTGGTGTTGCGGCTGAAAGGCCGGCTGGCCATGCACCAGGGCCGATTGGACGAAGCCAAGCGCGCCCTTGACGAAGCCGGCAAGCTGGCCGGCGGCACCAGCACGCTGCAGGTGAATCTGGATGATGTGCAGCTGCGCGGCGATCTCACCGTGCTGGCCTGGCTGAAGAAAGACATGACCAGCGTGGTGCGGCTCACCGCCCTGTCGGGCGCGTCCATGCTGGATGAAAGCGGCGGCGGGCAAGGCGGCGTGGGCGATCTGCCGCCATGTGCGCCCACGGGCAGCCTGGCGCAGGATGCGATGGCGGTGATAGAGTTTTCAGTGCGCGATGATGGCCGGGTGCTGAATGTGCACCCGATTTATGCCAGCGCCGGTTCGGGCCCGGATGACAGCCACCCCGAGGAGGAATTCGCAGCCGCCGTGCACGGCTGGAGCTGGCCCGCCGAACAGGCCAAGGCCACCAACCCGCTGTGGCGCGCTGCGGTGCGGGTGGAACTGCGCTGCATGACCCAGCGGCCCGATCTGGTGCTCGCCAGCCTGTACCGCGATGCGGATGCCTGGCTGAAGACAAAGGGGCTGAAGCGCCCGGGCTTCACCGGCACCGATGCACAAACCCGCACACAATTGCTGGCAGCACTGGCCAGCGTTGATGCCGCCGGCGACACCCAGGCGGTGGCCGCTGTGCCGTTGCTGGCCGAACTGATGGACAATCGCGCCGTCGGCCCGGCGGAACGGCTGGAGCACAGCCGCCGGCTGGCCGCGCTGGCCGAAACGCATGATGCGCCGGTGCTGATTCGGCATCTGGCGCTGGGCCGGCTCAACCGGTCAGCGGCCGATCTTTCCGGCATGTACCGCCGCCTGATCCCGCTGGCCGAACAGCGCGGCGAAATCCGCATGGCGGACTATTTGCAGCTGCAACAACTGAACAACCGCAGCGGAACCGAGGCGGAAAGCCAGCTTGCCGCCATCGCCGCCCGCCATGGCGAGGCCGATCCGCTGCGCCAGCAGGCCCTGCTCATGCTGTCAGACCGGGCCTTTGCCCGCGGCGATGAAGGCACGGCCGCCAGCGCGCTGGCCAGCACCGGCCTGTCGCCGCAGCAGTGCACGCTGGCCGATGTGCGCCCGCTGGGCACCAACAGCTTTCTGAGCGTCGATGATTTCCCCCGCGAGGCAAGGCAATGGGGCCTGACCGCCTTGATGCGCGCCAGCTATGATGTGACTCCGGCCGGCGAGGCCACCAATGTGCGGGTGATCAGTTCGCGGCCGCCCTTTGCCTTTTCCGATGTGACGGTGCGGCGCCTGCAATACTGGCGGTTCAAGCCGGTCATGCGCGGCAGCGAAACCGTTGGCTGCCTCGGCCGGGTGCAGCCGATCCGCTTCCGCCTGAACTGAACGCGCCACCGGCCCCCACTTGACGGGATTTTGCCGGGGGATTAGGCACAGCGCACCAATGCAGCGCCCGTCCTGGTGCGCTCCGGCTGATTTCGGCCCCAAATCCCCCCATCCCGCGCCCAGCGCCTGAGGATGCCGCCTGAGGATCAAAAATGCATCTGCAACAACTGA
>JAIXQY010000148.1 GCA_027485485.1 Sphingomonadales bacterium
ACGCCGGCCAGGCTGGATGGCCGCAGCATCGATTGGTCGGTGCTGGAATGGCAGCATGGCGATGCGGATGATCCGCGCTTCAGCCGTTTTGGCGAAGCCAACGCCCGCCCGCCGATCCCGTGTGCGATCACCCGCACCAACGCCGAAACCCACCGCATCATCCGCGATCATCTTGGCGAGTCGGCACTATATGGCGGCCACATCGATTCGGTTGGCCCACGTTATTGCCCGTCGATCGAGGACAAGGTGGTGCGCTTTGGCGACCGCGACGGCCACCAGATCTTCCTGGAGCCGGAGGGGTATGACGACATCACCATCTATCCCAACGGCCTGTCCACCTCCCTGCCGCTGGTGGTGCAGGAAAAGTTCATTCACTCGATCAAGGGCCTGGAACAGGCGGCCATCCTGCGGCCCGGTTATGCCATCGAATATGATCATGTCGATCCGCGCGCGTTGACGGCTGGCCTGGCGGCCCGCACCGTGCCCGGCCTGTTCCTGGCTGGCCAGATCAATGGCACCACGGGTTATGAGGAGGCCGCGGCGCAGGGGCTGATCGCTGGCGCCAATGCGGCCGCCCTGGCATTGGGCCTGCCCGAGATCAACGTGGACCGCACCCAGGCCTATATCGGCGTGATGATCGATGATCTCACCCTGCACGGCGTTGCGGAGCCCTATCGCATGTTCACCAGCCGCGCCGAGTATCGCCTGCGCCTGCGCGCCGACAATGCCGATCAGCGCCTGACCCCGCTTGGCGAGGCCCTGGGGCTGGTGCCGGCTGCTCAGGCCTCCGCCTTTGCAGCAGACCAGGCCGACCGGGAACGCGCCCGGGTTTTGCTCGACACGCTCACGGCCACGCCACACCAGCTCGCTCTGCATGGCATCGATGTGCGGCAGGATGGCCAGACCCGCAGCCTGTTCGATTGGCTGCGCTTCCCGGCCGTCACCCATGCCGCCGCGCGCCAGGTCTGGCCCGAGCTGGCCAGCATCAGCGACGATCTTCTCGCCAGCCTTGCGGTGGACGCCAACTATGCGGCCTATGTCGCCCGGCAGGACAGTCAGGTCGCCGCCCTGCGCCGCGATGAGGCACTGGCGCTGCCGGCCGATCTGGATTTCGCGACGGTCGCTGGCCTGTCCAAGGAAATGATCGAGCGCCTGTCCCGCGCCCGCCCGCTCACCTTGGGTGCGGCTGGCCGGGTGGCCGGCATCACTCCGGCGGCGCTGATCGCGTTGCTGCCCCACACCCAACGCCGCGCGGCCTGACATGAGCGACGATGCCCGCAGTGCCTTCGCAGCCGAGTATGATGTTTCACGTGAAACATTGGCCCGGCTCGATCGCTATGCCGAACTGCTCGCCGACTGGCAGCAACGCATGAACCTTGTCGCGCCATCCACGCTGCCGCACATCTGGAATCGCCATTTCAGCGATTCGGCGCAACTGCTCGCCATAGCCGGAACCGGCCACCGCTGGCTCGACATTGGCGCGGGCGGCGGCTTCCCCGGCCTAGTGCTGGCCATCCTCGATCCCACCGCCAGATTCACGCTGGTGGAATCCATCGCGAAGAAATGCCGCTTCCTCACCGAAGTGGCCACCGAGACCGGCACGATTGATCGCGTCACCATCGCCAACCAGCGCGTCGAAACGCTGAAGCCCACGCCTTATGACATTGTCACCGCCCGAGCCGCCGCCGCGCTGGATGTGCTGTTCGATTGGAGCGTGCGCTTTGGGCGGCCCGGCACCCGCTGGATTCTCCCCAAGGGCCGATCAGTGCAGGAAGAGCTTGCCACAGCAGCCAAGCGATTCCACTTTGATCATCAGCTGATTCCCAGCCGCACCGATTCTGATGCGCGCATCGTCGTCGCAACCGGGGTAAAACGCCAATGATCATCGCGATTGCCAATCAGAAGGGCGGCGTGGGCAAGACCACCACGGCGGTGAATCTGGCGACAGCGCTGGCCGCCGCCGGCAAATCGGTGCTGGTGATCGACTCTGATCCGCAGGGCAATGCCTCCACCGGCCTGGGCCTTGATCGCCGCAATCGTGAGCCCTCCTATTATCAGATGCTGATCGGCGAAGCTGAGCCGGCCGAGGTGCTGCGCCCCACCGCCATTCCCGGCCTGTCGATCATCCCGGCCGGGGCCAGCCTGTCTGGTGCCGAGGTTGAGCTGGTGGACACGGATCGCCGCACCCATCGCCTCGCCGATGCCATGCTGAAGCTGCCGGTGCATGATTTCACCCTGATCGATTGCCCGCCTTCGCTCGGCCTGCTCACGGTGAATGCGCTTGTCGCTGCCGATGCCGTGCTGGTGCCGTTGCAAAGCGAGTTTTTCGCGCTGGAAGGCCTGTCGCAACTGCTTGGCACCATCGATCGGGTGAAGTCCGGCCTCAACCGCCGGCTGGAACTGCTCGGCATCGTGCTCACCATGGTCGATCGCCGCAACCGGCTGTCGGATCAGGTGTGCGAAGATGTGCGCGCGGTGATGGGCGCCAAGGTGTTCACCACCATGATCCCGCGCAATGTGCGGCTTTCGGAAGCGCCCAGCCATGGCCTGCCGGCGCTGGTGTATGACAATCGCTGTGCCGGTTCGGAAGCCTATGTCGATCTGGCCCGCGAAGTGCTGGGCCGGATCAACTCCCGGCTCGCTGTGGCGGTCTGAACAATTGAAACGGATGTAAATGGCTGAAACGAAAAAGAAATCCGGCCTTGGCCGTGGCCTTTCGGCGCTGCTGGAGGATATTGCCGCCCCGCCCGCGCCCGATGCGCCGGGGGTGACACGACTGCCGGTCACCGCCATCCAGCCCAACCCGGACCAGCCGCGCCGGCATTTCGATGCCGATGCCATGGCCGAGCTGGTGGCATCGGTGAAAACCCACGGCATCCTGCAACCGATCCTGGTGCGCGGCCACAACGGCGGCCACCAGATCATCGCCGGCGAGCGCCGCTGGCGCGCGGCCCAGGCCGCCGGGCTGCACGACATGCCGGTGATCATCCGCCCGCTGGATGATCGCCAGGTTGCCGAAATCGCCCTGATCGAGAATATCCAGCGCAGCGATCTGAACGCGCTGGAGGAGGCGCGCGGCTATCAGAAGCTGATCGCCGATTATGGCCACACCCAGGCGGTGCTGGCTGAGATTGTCGGCAAATCGCGCAGCCATGTCACCAACCTGCTGCGCCTGCTCGATCTTCCGGCCGGGGTGCAGGCGCTGGTGGAAACCGGCCAGATTTCCATGGGCCATGCCCGGGCGCTGGCCGGCACCGAGAATCCGCAGGAACTGGCCGAGCGGGTGATCAAGTCCGGCCTGTCGGTGCGGGCGCTGGAAGCCCTGATCGCCGGCGGCAAGGCCAAGCGACCACGCACCACCACGCCAGCCGCCAATGATGCCAACAGCGAGGCGCTGGAAGAACAATTGGCCGAAGCGCTCGGCATGCCGGTGGCGCTGCAGGTGGCACCGGGCGCCAGCAGCGGCAGCCTGACCATCCGTTTTGCCGATCTGGATCAGCTCGACCTGCTGTGCGCCAAGCTGGGTGCTGCACTTTAGGAGCGCCGATCAGGATTTTGACCCGTCATGCTGAACTTGTTTCAGCATCCATGGCGCTTCTGCCCCCGCGGGCACGCCTTGCGGGGCCTTCCTCCAATGGATGCTGAAACAAGTTCAGCATGACGAAGCTCTTGTGGGGCGCTGCCCTCTAACGCCGCCGGGCCGCCATGGCGCGGCGGGTGATGGCCAGCAACCGGGCATGCGCGCCCAGATCGCCAAGGCCGCCGCTGGTCTTCACCGCGCGCTCGGCGGCCAGAACATCGGCTTGCGCCGCTGCCAGCCGCGGCTGATCCCACAGCGCCAGCGCCTTGGTCAGCGCCGGCTTGTCCTTGAACATGATCGCGCGGCCCTGCCCTTCGATCACATCGCCGGGGCTGCGGCCGGCGTCCACCTCGGTGCGCAGCAGTGCCAGCTGGGCCAACCGCCGCTCCAGCGCCCGCAGCAAGGGGATGGCGGTGCCATCGGGCAGCCGCGCCAGCAGATCGGTGGCCTCCGCCGCATCCCCGGTGGTGATGGCGGCGATGGGCGCAAACAGCTCGGCATCGCCCAGCGTGATGCCCAGTGCGGCCAGGTCGTCCAGCGTCAACGCCTGCGGGGTGCCGGGCATGGCATCCTTGTACAGCGCGAATTTCTCCAGCTCGCGCCGCATGATCATGCGGTCTCCATCGGCAAGGGCGAACAGCGCCTCGGCCACCGCGCGGTCCAGCCGCAGCCCCAAGGGCCCGGCCATGTCGTTCAACAGCCGCCCGGCATCGCGCAGTGTGGCTTCATACTGCTGGCAGGCCGCCACGGCGGGATGTTTCTCGGCCAGGGCCAACAGCTTGCTGCCCTTTTTCAAGGCCCCCGCCACCCCCAGCACCGGATAGCCTGCTGGCCCGGCCAGCAAGCCTTCCACCGCCACCAGGCCATCATCATCAAGGCCATCGATGCGCAGCAGTTCACGATCGCCAAACATCGACAGGCTGGTGACGGCGGCGAGCAGCGCCTGCGGATCATCCTTCAGCGCGGCCCCGATCAGCTCGGTCACGCCCGCACCCGTGGCGGCCTGGCCGGCCACGATCTGCCCGGCCAGATCGCGCGAGGCCGACTGGTCATAGCCATGCAGCAGCAGCAGGCGCACATCGGCGGGCCAGGCGCGGGCAAAGCCGGCGGCGCGGGCCGCATCAATCTTCATGGGCGCGCCTTAACGGCGAGCGGCGCGGGCATAACGGGCCAGCCGGGCGCTGATCTGCCGGGCGATGTCCACGCTCAACCGTTCCAGCGCGGTGGTTTCGGCCGCAACCACGGCATAGTTGGAGCTGACACGATCAATGCCGGCATCGGCGCTGGCGGTATCGTCCACCAGCACGGTGCCGGTGGCGGCATCCAGCAGGCGGAAGCGGGCGCGCAGCGTGCGGCGTTCGCGCGCTGCCGACGAATCCCCGCGCACGCCGAAGGCGGTGATCTGATCATCCAGCACCACTTCCAGCCGCAGGCTCGGCGCGGCAGACTGTCGGCCGAACTGTTCCTCCAGCGCCTGGCGCACCATGAAACCGGCGCGCTCCGGAATTGGCGCAATGCCGATATCGGCCATCAGGCTGGCCGGCGCCGAACTGGAACCGCCGGCATAGACCGGCTGCAACTGGCAACCGCCCAGCGCCAGCAATGCCGGCAGGATCAGGGCAAGGCGAACCACGTCAGGCAACGATGTTCACCAGGCGATCGGGCACCACGATGATCTTCCTGGGCACCGCACCATCCAGCGTGCGGATCACGCCGGGCAGCGCCAGCGCGGTGGCTTCCAGCGCTTGCCTGTCGCTGCCCTTGGCGGCGGTGAAATCGCCCTTCAACTTGCCGTTCACCTGCACCGCGATGGTGACTTCATCATCCACCAGCAAGGCCGGATCGGCCACCGGCCAGGCGGCATCACACACCAGGCCCGGTTGGCCCAGCAGCGCCCACGCCTCTTCGGCCAGATGCGGCACCATCGGCGCCACCAGCTGCACCAGGCTGATCACCGCCTGCCGGCGCGCAGCCCCTGCCGGCGCGCGCTCCAGCGCAGCCACCAGTTCATAGAGGCGGGCAACCGCCTTGTTGAACTGCAACCGGTCAATATCGTCGGTCACTGCCGCGATGGTGCGATGCACCAGTCGGGTGACCTTGCGGTCCTCATCCGGCCCGGTGGCGCCCGCATTGTCTTCCGCCAGCCGCCACACGCGCTGCACGAACCGCCAGGCGCCGTCGATGCCGGATTCGGACCAGACGAGATCGCGTTCCGGCGGACTGTCTGACAGCACGAACCAGCGCACCGCATCGGCGCCATAACGGCCAATGATGGCATCGGGATCGACGACATTCTTCTTGGATTTGGACATCTTGATGACGCGGCCAACATCCACCGCGGCACCATCGGCCTTCAACACCGCACCGGTGCCGCTGCGCTCCACCTCGTCCGGGCCAAACCAGAGCGGCGGCAAGCCTTCACCCTGCGACCGGCTATAGGTTTCATGGGTCACCATGCCCTGCGTGAACAGGCCGGCAAAAGGCTCGGCCACATCGATCAGGCCAATGTGGCGAAGCGCGCGCGTCCAGAACCGGGCATAGAGCAGGTGCAGGATGGCATGCTCCACACCGCCGATATATTGCCCCACCGGCAGCCATTGTGCCGCCACCGCCGGATCGAACGGACGATCACTGGGCGCGCTGGCGAAGCGGATGAAATACCAGCTGGAATCCACGAACGTGTCCAGCGTGTCGGTCTCGCGCCGGGCTGGCTGGCCGCAGCTGGGGCAGTTCACATGCTTCCAGGTCGGGTGGCGATCGAGCGGGTTGCCCGGCACGTCGAACGCCACATCATCGGGCAGGATCACCGGCAGCTGGTCACGCGGCACCGGTACCACGCCGCAGGCGTCACAGTGGATGATCGGGATGGGCGTGCCCCAATAACGCTGGCGGCTCACGCCCCAATCGCGCAGACGATATTGCGTCACGCCCGCGCCCCAGGCTTCGGATTCGGCGCGGGCGATCACGGCGGCGCGCGCGTCTTCGGCGCTCATGCCGTCCAGCCAGCGCGAATTCACCATGCGGCCGGGGCCGGTATAGGCCTCGTCGCCGATGGGCGCGGCTTCCTCGCCATCGGCCGCCACCACGCGGATCACCGGCAGCTGATATTTGCGGGCGAACTCCAGGTCGCGCTGGTCATGCGCCGGGCAACCGAACAGGGCGCCGGTGCCATAATCCATCAACACGAAATTGGCGACAAACACCGGCAGGCGGATGCTGGGATCGAGCGGGTGCACCACGCTCAAGCCGGTGTCGAAACCCTTCTTATCCTGAGTCTCGATATCGGCCGCCGCGGTGCCGCCAGCGCGGCATTCGGCGATGAAATCGGCCAGCGCCGGATTGTTCGCCGCGCATTGCGCCGCCAGCGGATGATCGGCGGCAATGGCGGCAAAGCTGGCGCCGAACAGCGTATCGGGCCGGGTGGTGAACACATCGAACGAACCACCTTCGGCAACCTGGAAGGTGAAACGCAGGCCGGTCGATTTGCCGATCCAGTTCTCCTGCATCAGCCGCACTTTTTCCGGCCACTGGTCCAGGCCTTGCAGCCCTTCCAGCAGATCCTCGGCAAAATCGGTGATCTTCAAAAACCACTGGTTCAGCTTGCGCCGCTCCACCAGCGCGCCCGAACGCCAGCCGCGGCCATCGATCACCTGCTCGTTGGCGAGCACGGTCATGTCCACCGGGTCCCAGTTCACCGCGGATTCGCGGCGATAGACCAGCCCGCCGGCCAGCAGATCGAGGAACAGCGCCTGTTCCTGCCCGTAATAATCCGGTTCACAGGTCGCCAGCTCGCGGCTCCAATCCAGCGCAAAGCCCAGCCGCTTCAGCTGGGCGCGCATCGCCGCGATATTGGCGCGCGTCCAGCCGCCGGGGTGCACACCCTTTTCCATCGCGGCATTTTCGGCCGGCATGCCGAATGCATCCCACCCCATCGGGTGCAGCACCTCAAACCCCCGCATCCGCTTGGAGCGCGCCACCACATCGCCCATCGTGTAGTTGCGCACGTGGCCAACATGGATGCGCCCCGACGGATAGGGAAACATTTCAAGGATATAGGCACGGGGTTTGGCGCTGTCATCGCGCGCGGCAAAGCTCTGCCGCTCATCCCAAACTGCCTGCCAGCGCGCATCGGCGCCACTATGGTCAAAACGGGCCATGGTCTCTCAACACGAAAAAGGCGGTCGGGCCGATCAACGATCCGGCGCGATGGCGGCCCGGCGCAGATCGCGCGCCTTGGCCAGGATGGTCTCTTCCAGCCGCTGCACGGTGCCGGCGCGCACATTGGCCTCCGTCCAGCCCGTCGCGGCCAGCGTCTGGCGCTGCACCGAAACGCGCACGGCATCGGCGGTCAGGCTGGTGTCAAGCACGGTCACCGTCACCTTCACGCGTTCGTTGGCGGTTTGCGGGGAGACATACCAATCGGTGATGATCACGCCCCCGTTGCTGTCCACCTGGGCGATCGGCATGAAGCTGATCGTATCGAGCGAGGCGCGCCACAGATAGGCGTTGATGCCCAGCGTGGTCACCCGCGCCGGCGCTTCCGCCGACAGCTTGGGCTGCTTGCGGCCGCAGGCCGGCGCCATCACGGCCAGCGTGGACAACAACACCAGGGTAGCAACACGCTGCATGAGCATCAGTTCCTTGAACGCGGCCCAGAACCCGGCCGATCACCGCCCGCTTATTGGCATGTTGCACCCGCCGCGCCAAGCCCGACGCGCCGCATCGCCGCCAAACAACAGCCCCCTTGTGTGGGCTGGCCGCCACACCGGTTGAAAAACGGGGGATTTGTGCCGTTCATCCAGTAGCTAACTGAAATCCCATATGGGCTTGGGCGATGGCAGTTGTTACGACATGCATATGATATCGGGCACCGACTCGGTCGCGCAGCCGCGCGCCACGGTCCGCCAAGCCATTCTGGCCGTGGCGGCGGGGTTGCTGTGCCTGGGCACCGCCTTGCCGGCTGCCGCGGCCAAGCCCACCAAGGCGGAAAAGCCCCGGCTGGTGCTGGATCCGCAGATCACGCCGTTCAACCCGCAGATCGGCGATGTCGGCCGCTTCACCTTCACCGCGCCCGGCACCCCCAGCCAGCCGCAATCGCTGTCCAGCGGCTTCCGCTTCACTCCATCCGGCAAGGCCGACAGCCAGCGCAGCCTATCGCTTGGCCTCTCCACCCGCGTGACCACGCCTGTGGTGGACCGCTCGCAAGCCGCCGCGCCGGCGGCACAGTTCGTCATCCCATCGGGATATGGCGTCAATCTTTCGGTTGATTGGAAGGGCTTCGCGCTCAGCGGCGGCTTCGATCACGTCGAACCGGCGGTGCCCACGCCGCTCACCATGCGCATGGCCGATACGGTCAATCTCGGCGTGTCCTATGGTGGCAATCGCTGGCGCACCACGCTGGCCGGCTCGGCCGAACAGTCGCAAACGCTGGCGCTGGCGCCGCTGTCCTCCGTGCTCACCCGGCGCTATTCGGTGGAACTGGGCGGCCTCTATCGCGTCGCCCCGCGCCTCTCCGTCACCGGCGGCCTGCGCTATCGCATCGCACCGGCCCCGCCCACGCTGCTCACGCCCAACCGCGACGATCAGGCGGTGTATTTCGGCACCCGCTTCGCCTTCTGATCGGATGACAGACGCAGCAGAACGCCTGGCCAGCGTTTTGGCCGGCCTTGATCGGGCCTGCCACCTGGCCAACAGAGCCGACCGGCCGCAACTCGTCGCCATCTCCAAAACCTTCGACGCCGATGCCATCCGCCCGCTGATCGCCGCCGGCCAACGCCACTTCGGCGAAAACCGCGTGCAGGAAGCCCAAGCCAAATGGCCCGCCCTGCTGACCGAAACGCCGGGCATCGTGCTGCACCTCGTCGGCCAACTGCAATCCAACAAGGCCGCCGAAGCCATCACCCTGTTCGATGTGATCCACAGCGTGGACCGCCCCAGCCTCGTCACCGCCCTGGCCAAGGCCCAGACCGCAGCCAACAAGCGCCCTGCCTGCTATCTGCAGGTCAATATCGGCAACGAAGCCCAGAAAGGCGGCTGCGCCCTCGCCGATCTGCCGGATTTGCTGGCCGGGGCCCGCAGCGCCGGCCTGAACGTGGTGGGCCTGATGTGCGTCCCCCCCGCCGCTGTGGAACCCGCCCCCTTCTTCGCCCTCCTCGCCGAACACGCCCGCCGCCTTGCCCTGCCCGGCCTGTCCATGGGCATGAGCAGCGATTATGAGACGGCGGCGTTGCTTGGATCAACGGTGGTGCGGGTGGGCAGCGCGCTGTTCGGCATGCGGGACTGATTCAAGAAAGAAGGGCCTCAGGCGGCAAGGGGCGAGGCCCCTTGACCCGTTCGATTTGGGGCGGCGCGCATTGGGTATGTTCCTGTCACCCCCCTCATTTTGCCCCTTCGGCTCAGTTCCCTGATTGTGCAATAGCGAACGACGAATGGCACCATTTCAACAGGTGTCGTTCGACTACAAACGGGGGAACTACATGATTGTTCAATTGCGTCACGCCATTCTGGCGGGGATGATGCTTGGCATGGCGGGAAGCGCCAGCGCCGCGCCGCAGATTTTCAGCGGGGTCGACAACGGTGCCGTGCCGGGGGGCAGCACCACCAATTCTTCCATCGCACAGGCAGCATTTCTTGTTGCCGCTGCCGCCAAGGGCCCGTTGTTCACCAACTATCTCGACAATGAAGCGCTCGGCAATCTGCAATCCTATCATATCGCCGGCGGCTTGCAGGTGAACCTGAGTGCGGGTTCCTATGACCCGTTGAACAGCGTGCAAGGGATCCGCAACGAGAGCGCCAATGGCAACCCAAGCAATCCGTTCAGCACCACCGAAGGGCCAGGCGATCAGGGCAAATGGATGGGCATCCCGATCTACAGCACGACCTTCACCTTCGATGTGCCAACATACAGCTTTGGTTTTTACACAACCGGGTTGGACGTTGGCGCAGGCGCCCAGTTTTTCCTGTTGTTTGACGATGCATCGCCGCTGGTGGAAGCGAACCAATACCAGATGCCGGTCAACACCAATGGCGGCATCATGTATTGGGGCGTGGTGTTCGATGCACCGGTGCAAAAGGTCGAATTCACCCGCACGCGCAACCAGAGCCTTGATGTCTTCGGCCTGGATGGCATTTCGTTCAATGTCGCCCCGGCACCGCCGCCGCCGGTCGGTGGCATTCCCGAACCTGCCAGCTGGGCGCTGCTGATCGCCGGCTTCGGCCTGACCGGAGCCGCCATGCGCCGCCGCCGGGCCGTGGCGGCATGACACAGCGCGGTTGAGGTTCATCGCTGGGGAGAGAAGAGCGCCCGAACATGTCGGACGCTCTTGCCCTTCTTCAATCCTTCAACCATCGATACCAACAATTTCAATTGATTAACGTTCGGATTGATAACGGCACCTTCTTGCCATCCATGTGGCGGGCCGTTTCAACCGATGCGATTCGACTGCAAACAAGGGGACCACATGATGATAGAATACCGTCACGCCATTCTGGCGGGCATGATGATCGGCCTGGCGGGCAGCGCCAGCGCCGCGCCACAGATTTTCACCGGAGTCGACAACGGCGCCGTGCCGGGTGGCAACACGCCCAATTCATCGATCGCCCAGGCGGCGTTCCTGGCGGCCGCCGCTGCCAAGGGCCCGTTGTTCACCAACTATCTCGACGCTGAACCGATCAGCAATGTGCAATCCTATGGCATCGCCGGCGGCATGCAGGTTTACAACGGCACGATCGTCGACTTCCCAGGTGAGCCGCCAACAGGCATCCAGAACGCCAGCTATAATGGCGATCCCTCACTGCCGTTCAGCACCACCGAAGGGCCGAGCGACCAGGGCAAGTGGATGCAAGTCTTCTTCGTGGGGAGCAGATTCACGTTCGATGCACCGACCTATAGTTTCGGATTTTATGCTACTGGCGTCGACAAAAGCCAGAGCGAGGTGTTCAAATTATACTTTGATCAACCGCTGGGCAGCGTTTTGGATCCGTATGATGTACCGATGACCGACAACGGTGGTATCCTATACTATGGCATCGTCTTCGACGCTCCGGTTCAGAACGTCCAGATACGCCTCAGCATCAGAAACGCCGGCATCGATCGTTTCGGGCTTGATGGCATTTCGTTCAATGTCGCCCCCGCACCGCCGCCGCCGGTCGGTGGCGTTCCCGAGCCCGCCAGCTGGGCGCTGCTGATCGCCGGCTTCGGCCTCACCGGAGCCGCCATGCGCCGCCGCCGCGCTGCCGCATCCATCGCCTGATGATCGAGCGGGGCGGTGGCAGCACCACCGCCCCTCCGTCGCTGCCCCTCCGCCTCGCTGCGCTCGGCACCTCCCCATTCAGAGAATGGGGAGGACCTGTGGGTGGGGAGGGCTGCCCTGAATCGGATGGGTCAAGGGTCCGCGACCCTTGCCGCCGGAGGCGCTTTTTACGCTTCCAAAGACCCGCCGCGTTCCACTGCAAGGCGCTTCACCATGCGCGGGTCGCCGTCGATGACGCGGAAGCGCCAGCCGGTGGGGTGGGCGACGCATTCGCCCAGGGCGGGCACGCGGCCGGCGAGCATGAAGACGAGGCCGCCGAGGGTGTCCACTTCGTCGAGGGTTTCTTCGTCGGCAATGCGTTCGCCCAGGGTGGTTTCGAGATCTTCGATGGAGAGGCGGGCGTCGGCTTCCCAGGCGTTGGGGCCGGTGGCGGTGATGAGGGCGGCTTCTTCTTCGTCGTGTTCGTCTTCGATGTCGCCAACGATTTCTTCCATCAGATCTTCGATGGTGACCAGGCCATCCACGCCGCCATGTTCATCGATGATGATGGCCATGTGGGTGCGGGCGCTGCGCATCTGGGCGAGCAGTTCCACCAGGCGCATGGCGGCCGGCACGAACAGCACTTTCCTGAGCAGCGGCTCGATGGGCAGATCGTGCAGGGGGGCAGACGAGACCGCATCGTTGAACGTGTCGGCGATGCACGCATAGACGTCTTTCACGTGCACCATGCCGATGATCTCGTCGCGGTCGCCGCGCCAGACGGGCATGCGGCTGTGGCCGGCGTCGCGCAGGTGGGCGACGAGGGCGGGGAAGCCGGCGTCCACATCAAACATCACCATATCGGCGCGGGGCACGGCGATATCGCCGGCGCGTTGTTCGCCCAGGTGCAGCATGTTGCGCACCATGGCGCGTTCCTCGGGGCCGAGATCGTCGCGGCCGGGGCTGGGGCTGGCGCCGTCTTCGGCTTCGTCGATGGCGTCTTCCAGGCTTTCGCGCAGGGAGGGTTCGTGATCCCGGCCGATCAACGCCTTCAATTGCCGCCACCAGCTGCTGCTGCGCAATCGGCTGTGGCTGTCGCCGCTACTGTCGCCCTCAGGCATGGTCAGTCTTCATCCTTCATACGGGTCGGGCAGGCCCAGCGCGGCACAGGCGGCGCGTTCCAGCGCCTCCATATGATCGGCCTGTGCCTCTCCCGTTTCGTGGTCATAGCCTAGCAGGTGGAGGGTGCCGTGGACAATGAGGTGCTGGCAATAGGCGGGCAGGGGCCAGGCCTTTTCCTGCGCCTCGCGCGCCACGGTTTGCGCCGCCAGCACCAGATCGCCGAGCAGCACTTCGCCATCGTCGCTGTTGGCCAGCGCGACCAGCATGTCGGGCGCCAGCATGGGGAAGCTCAGGATGTTGGTGGGCTTGTCCTTGTGGCGATACTGGCGGTTGAGGCTGTGCACTTCGGCATCATCGGTGAGGCGCACGGCCACTTCCACGGCCATGGGCGCCGCGGCCAGATCGGCGTTGGGCGTCTGCGCCAGCGCGGCGGCAACGGCGGCCTGGGCCAGCGCCGGCCAATCCATGGCCGTGGGCCAATCGCCGGCCACCACATCGGCTTCCACCTGCAGCATCAGCCGTCTTTCGCCGGGCCTTCATAGGCCTCCACAATGCGGCCCACGATCGGGTGGCGCACCACTTCCTTGACCGAGAAGCGCAGCGTGGCGATGCCTTCCACGCCATCCAGCCGCTTGACCGCATCGGCCAGCCCGGAGGAACCGGCGACGGGGAGATCGACCTGGTTGGGATCGCCGCAGATCACCATGCGGCTGCGCTCGCCAAAGCGGGTGAGGAACATCTTCATCTGCAGCGGCGTGGTGTTCTGCGCTTCATCGAGGATGATGAAGGCATTGGCCAGCGTGCGGCCGCGCATGAAGGCCAGCGGCGCAATCTCGATCTCGCCCGAAGCCAGCCGGCGTTCCACCTGTTCGGCGGGCAGCATGTCGTACAGCGCGTCATACAGCGGCCGCAGATAGGGATCGACCTTCTCCTTCATGTCACCGGGCAGGAAGCCCAGCCGCTCACCGGCCTCCACCGCGGGGCGGGAGAGGATCAGCCGGTCAACACTGCCGGAAATCAGCTGGCTGACGGCCTGGGCGACGGCGAGATAGGTCTTGCCGGTGCCGGCCGGGCCCAGCGCGAAGATCACGTCGGCACTGCCCAGCGCCTCGATATAGCGGACCTGGGTGGG
>JAIXQY010000212.1 GCA_027485485.1 Sphingomonadales bacterium
CCGCCCAGATCAAGCCGGGCCCGATCCCAGGCCCCGATGCGCGCGCCGCCGCCGGCCGAAACCAGGCTGACCGGATTGGCAAGCGTGGGCCCCAACCCGCGTGACCAGGCCCAACCGGCATCAACAAACACATAGGGTTGCAGCGATAACTTCATGTCGTTCGACAGCACGAACGGATCATGTCGCAGTTCGCCGGAAATCGCCGCGCCGTCATCGCCGGTCAAGGTGCCGGGATCATAACCCCGGCCCACGGTGTAATTGCCCAACGCAAAGCGTTCAAAGCCGAACAGCCCCATACTGGCCCATTGGCCGCGCGGCTGCACCGAAAGGGTGATGGCCTTTGAAAGGCGCGCCTCGGCCTGGGCGGTGAAGCGCACCACTGTCGCTGTCGGGCTGCCGGTGATCAGGCTGGGCGGCACCACGCCGGCCGCGCCGCACAGGCGCAGATTCTTGGTGCAATCCGGGCTGGCCGTGAAGATATCGATCCCCTGCCGCACTTCAAGGCCCGCCGTCAGCCGCCAGGCGCTGGTGCCGCCTGGCCCGCGCCCGCGCACATCGGCCCATTCGCCATCAAGGCGGAAAAACGCCACCCGCAGCCGGTCTTTTGACAGCGGCGCCAGGTTGAAATTCACCCGCTGGTTGACGAAATCCAGGCCCGAACGGGCCGTGACGCTGGCAGCCTGGGTGCGCTGGATCGGATAGCTCAGTTCCAGGTTGGCAAACAGCACCTGCGCATCCACCGGCGGCACCGCCGCGCCCAGATCCGGCGCTGTCCACGCATGGGTGATGCGCCCGCCCAGCCGCAAGCCTTCGCCGCCAATGGCAAAATCATGGCCAGCTTGCAGCACATGCTGCTCGCTGAAATCCGACGTGGCATAATAGGAAACGAACGTGTGATCCCCCAGCCCGGTGAGGCCGTGGAACTGCAACCGCGCCTGCCCGCCGAACGGCCCGGTTTGCGATGGCGCCAGATTGCTGACCACCAGATCAGCCTCCACCGGCCGCCGCCGCACGCTGACTTCGCCGACCATCTCGCCAACGGCAGCGCCGGATGGCTTCAGTGACAGCCGCACATCCATGCCCGGCAGATCGCGCGCCAACAGCAGATAACGTTCGGCCGCGATCCGGTTGAACACCTCGCCGGTCACCAGCTTGTTCAGATAGCGGGCAATCTGGCCTTCGTTGCGGCCGGCATCGCCGCGCACCCGGATCGCCGTCAACCGCGCGTAAAGCACCTCAAAGCGCACGATGCCGCCTTCGATGCGCTGCGCCGGCACCTGCACGGCGGCCACATAGCCGCGGCGGCGCAAATCGGTCGCCACCGCATCGCGGATTTCGCACAGCACCGAAACAGGCAGCTGGCGCCCCACCAGTGGCTTCCAGTAGCGTTCCAGTTCGGAGGCCGGCACCGGCCCCAGATTGTTGAACTGGGCCTGGGTCAACGTCAGCTTGACCTCCGCATAGGCGGGATCAGACAGGGCGCAGGGGCTGCGTTCGATATCGCCGTCAACGAACAGCCGGCTGGGCTGGCTGGCCTGCGGGCGACGCGAGGGATCAATTTCTTCACGTGTGGGGGCGCCGGTCACGCCAACCTGGGCCAGCGCCGCATCGCCGGCAAACAGCGCCGTGCCAAACAGCAGGGCACACAGGGGGGACAGCCGCCGATTCGCAGGCCCACGCCGCTGCTGCATGTATCATTCCCCCACAACGATGACGCTTGCGACCTTATCGTTCCGGCAAGCCTAGACCAGTTTTCCCATCCTGTGCCAGCACAGAGTTGAAAAATCTGCATTGCTTTTCAGATACGATTGGCCATCGCCAGCGGTTCACCGGCGGGGATCGGCAAAGAACAAAGGGCGGCGCCGTTGCCGGCACCGCCCTTCACCTGTTCGTTCTTAATCAGGCATTTATCAGCCTTAACGGCCGTTGTTCATCACCTTGGTCCAGGCGCGGGCGAAATCACCCACCATCTGGCGATGGCCATCGGCCGCGCCATAGACTTCGGCGACCGCCCGCAACTCGCTGTGGCTGCCGAACAGCAGATCAACCGGGCTGGCCGTCCACTTCTTCGCACCGGTGGCTCGGTCAACGCCGTCATACAGGCCTTCGGTCGCCGCCTTCTGCCACTTGGTTTCCATGCCGAGCAGATTGACGAACCAATCATTGCTCAGCACGCCCACCCGGTTGGTGAACACGCCGGCCTGGCTGCCGCCGGCATTGCCGCCCAGCACGCGCAGGCCGCCAACCAGCACGGTCATTTCCGGCACGGTCACGCCAAGCAGATGAGCCCGATCGACCAGCGCCGATGTGGGGTTGTAGGGGCTTTCGGCCGTCCAATGGTTGCGGAAACCATCGGCCTTGGGCTCCAGCGCGGCAAAGCTGGCCGCATCGGTCTGGGCCTGGGTGGCATCGGCACGGCCGGGCGTGAAGGCCAGGGTGACGGGCACACCGGCATCGGCCGCCGCCTTTTCCACCGCAGCATTGCCGGCCAGCACGATCAGATCAGCCAGGCTGATCTTGCGGCCACCGGGGGCGGCCTTGTTGAAATCGGCCTGCACGCGGGCCAGCACCGGCAGCACCTTGGCCAGTTCGGCCGGCGAATTCACCGCCCAATCCTTTTGCGGCGCCAATGCCAGCCGGCCGCCGTTTGTGCCACCGCGCATATCGGTGCCGCGGAAGCTTGCCGCTGCTGCCCAGGCGGTGCGCACCAGTTCCGGCACCGTGATGCCGCTGGCCAGAACCTTGGCCTTCAGATCGGCCACGTCAGCCTCGGTCACCAGCGGATGGGTCACCGCCGGCACCGGATCCTGCCAGCTCAGGATTTCCTTCGGCACATCGGCACCGATATAGCGGGTGCGCGGGCCCATGTCGCGATGGGTCAGCTTGAACCAGGCGCGGGCAAAGGCATCTTCAAAGCCCTTGGGATTCTTCAGCCAACCCTGTGTGATCTTCCGGTAGGCCGGGTCGGTGCGCAGGGCGAGATCGGTCGTGAACATGATCGGCGCGTGGTAGACGCCGTCGCGGTGCGCATCCGGCACGAACTTCTTGTTCGCCGCATCCTTGGGCTCCCACTGGATGGCGCCGGCCGGGCTCTTGGTCTGCACCCATTCATTGCCATACAGATTTTCCAGATACTGCATCGTCCACTGGGTCGGGGCCGACGACCATGCGCCTTCCAGGCCAGAGGTGATGGTATCGGCGCCCTTGCCGGTGCCGCTCTTGTTCTCCCAGCCAAAGCCCTGCTTTTCCAGGCCTTCTGCGGCCGGTTCCTTGCCGACATTGCTGGCACTGGCGGCGCCATGCGCCTTGCCGAACGTGTGGCCACCGGCGATCAGCGCGGCGGTTTCCTCGTCGTTCATCGCCATGCGGCCAAACGTGTCACGGATGTCGTTGGCGGCCAGCTGCGGATCAGGCACGCCGTTCGGGCCTTCCGGGTTGACATAGATCAGGCCCATCTGGACCGCGCCCAGCGGGTTGGCCAGTTTGCGGCCCTGGCTGTAGCGCTTGTCGTCCAGCATCTTGTTCTCGGGGCCCCAGTAAACCTTGTCGGCCTCCCAATCATCGGTGCGGCCACCGGCAAAGCCGAACGGCTTGAAGCCCATGGTTTCCAGGGACACGTTGCCGGCCAGCACCATCAGATCGGCCCAGCTCAGCGCGCGGCCATATTTGGCCTTCACCGGCCAGAGCAGGCGGCGGGCCTTGTCGAGATTGCCGTTGTCCGGCCACGAATTCAGCGGTTCAAAGCGCTGCTGGCCGCCACCGGCGCCGCCACGGCCATCGCCGATGCGATAGGTGCCAGCGCTGTGCCAGGCCATGCGGATGAAGAAGGGGCCATAATTGCCATAATCGGCCGGCCACCAGGGCTGGCTGCTGGTCAGCGTCTTGGCGATATCGGCCTTCACCGCCTTGAGATCGAGCTTGCTGAACTCGGCGGCATAATCAAAATTCGGGCCATAGGGATTTGACGCGACCTGCTGGCTGCGCAGCGGGGACAGGTCCACCAGTTCCGGCCACCTGAATTGTGGGCTGGCGTTCTGGGTCATGCTGGCCTCTGCCGCCATGGCGCTGCTGGCGCCGGCCAGGCTGGCAATGGCCAGCGCAACAATGGATGCGAATGTGCGCGTCATCAGATGATTCTCCCTTGGATCAGTTCCGGGTTTGCCCCGATGAACGCACGATAGGGGGCATGGGTTCCGATCATGAAATTGATTGTTCCGCCCGCACTAATCGATTTTTCCCACAAGTCGTTCGATCAGCCACCAGACCGGCAGCGCGATGACGGCGGCGCGCAAACCCACCACTGCCAGCATGTAGGGGATCAGAAACACATCGGCACCGCTGGCCCAGAACAGCAGGAACAGCCCCGCCGAACCCGCGAACCACACGAACAGCAGCAGGATCGGCCGGGTCCACCAGGCCCGCCAGCGCCACCAGCGCGACAGGCCCCAGGCCAGACCCAGCACCACGGCCATCTGGGCCGCCATCAGGCCAACGAAAAAGGCGGAGGACTGCATGGCCGCTGTCCTCCGCCCCAATCAGGCCGTTGCCAAGCCGAAAATCAATCCTTGGCGCGTTCCACATAGCTGGAATCATCGGTGTTGATCACGATGCGCGTGCCCACATCGATGTGCGGCGGCACCATCACGCGGGCGCCGGATTCAACGATCGCCGGCTTGTAGCTGGACGAGGCGGTCTGCCCCTTCACCACCGGCTCGGTCGACACGATCGCCATGGTGACGCGGGTGGGCAGGGTGATGGTGATGGCCTTGCCGTCAAACATCAGGATCTTGCACTCGGCATTTTCCTGCAGGAACACGATGCCATCGCCGATCATCGCCTCGGTCAGGCTGATCTGGTCATAATTCTCGTTGTTGATGAAGATATATTCATCCCCATCCTTGTAGAGATAATTGTGGGACACTTCCTCGACATAGGCCTTTTCCAGGCTGTCGGTGGTCTTCACGGTGATCACCGTCTTCACGCCATCGGCGATGCGGCGCATGTCGATGGTGGTGGTGGGCGTGCCCTTGCCGGGGCGGAAGGTTTCGGCCTTCAGCACGACATAAAGCTGGCCATCCTCATGCTCGATGACCTGACCCTTGCGGAAATTGCTCGCGATTTCCTTGACCATATAGTCCCCCTGTGCGCTAACGCACGTTAATGTTCTGCGCCAACGCGCCAAAATGCTGCCCGGCGTTAGGCCATGGCAGCATGACAGTTCAAGGAAAATCATGAATCCTCGCCCCTTCTGGCACGCAGACATCCATGCCGATCGCCGCCCCTTCCTGGTGGGCCGGGGCCAGGTGAAGGCCGCCTTGAGCAGTTGGTTCGCCGATCAGGGCTTTCTCACCGTTGAATGCGGCGCGGTGCAGACAAGCCCCGGCAACGAGACGCATCTGCACGGCTTTCCGGTGCTCTGGCGGCCGGAGGGCGGGGCCGAACAGACGCTTTACTTGCACACCAGCCCGGAATTTGCCGCCAAGAAGCTGCTGGCCGCCGGTGAGACCCGCATCGTCGATTTCGCCCGCGTGTGGCGCAATGGCGAGCAGGGCCCGCTGCATGCGCCCGAATTCACCATGATCGAATGGTATCGCGCCCACGCCCCGTGGACCGACGTGATCGCTGACACACTGGCGCTGGCGCGCACGGCGCAGGTGGCCGGCGGCAATGGCGCACTCGCCTGGCGGGGGCGCAGCTGCGATGCGACGGCCGAACCCGAAATGCTCAGTTGCGAACAGGCCTTCGCCATCCACGCCGGCATCGATCTGGCGGCCTGCCTGGATGATCGCGACGCGCTGGCCGCCGCTGCCGGCATCACCCCACGCCCCGACGACAGCTGGAGCGACATTTTCAGCCGCATCATCGTGACCATCGAGCCCAGGCTGGGCGACGGCCGCCTCACCTTCCTTACCCATTATCCGGTGTGCGAAGCCGCCCTCGCCCGCCCCTGCCCGGACGATCCGCGCTGGGCCGAACGGTTCGAAGCCTATGCCTGCGGCGTGGAGCTGGCCAACGGCTTCGGCGAACTCACCGATGCGGCCGAACAGCAGCGCCGGTTCGAGGCGGACATGGACGAGAAACAGCGCCTCTATGGCCGCCGCTACCCCATCGATGCGGACTTCATCGCCGCGCTGTCCCACATGCCGCCGGCCAGCGGGGTGGCGCTCGGCTTTGACCGGCTGACCCTGCTGGCGCTTGGCGGCACCGATATCAGGCAGGTGATCTGGACACCGTTTCCCGGCTGAAGAAGCCCAGCTTCACCGCGGGCAGCATGAACAGCGCCACAAACGCCGTGTTGCTCACCGCGTTGAACGGAAAGCCCGTCGCCACTGACAACGCTGAATCCACCACAAACCAGATCAGCACCGCCCGCGCCAGGCCTCGCCACACCGCCGGGTCTGCCCCGCTTGCCCGCCACACCGCCAGCATCGCACAGCCCCAGCCCAGCATCACCGCGCCCACCAGCGAAACCGAAATCCGCATCCCCGGCCCGTCAAAATGCGACGCATCCACCGTGCCGCCGCTCACCACCCAGTAAAACAGCCCCGCCCCGCCATCCAATCCCGGCACCCCGGCCGCAGCAAACAGGCTGGCAAAGCCGATCACCATCCAAATCCACATGTGCAGGCAATTTTCCCAGAACGAACGCGTCATGGCTGTCTCCCTTGATTGATTGCCCCAAGGCTGCGCCCGGCGACCGGGCACCGCAATTACCGCGCACATAGGCACGCCGCCGGGCTGGCAAACCGCCCCAGATTAATTGGGATGGACGCGTCTTGCTGCCTGTGGTGGAACCATGGCCATGACCGCCATGGACCATAACCGCAGCGCCCTTACCGGCCTGAATGAGCGGGAACTGGAAATCCTGCGCCTGCTCGCTGCCGGTCACACCACCAAAACAATCGCGACCCAGCTTGGCCGCACCGAAACCGCCATCACCGAACGCCTGCGCGCCGCGCGCCGCAAGACCGGCGTCGGCAGCAGCCGCGAACTCGCCCGGTTGCTGGAAGCCCAGGAAATCTGGGACAGGAAAATCGATCTTTCACCGCCCGACAGCCCGGCCAAGCCTGTGCTGCCGCCCGCATCCAGCGGGTCTGGCTGGTTGAAAGGAAAACTCCTCATGTTGCTCGCCCTGCCCATCGCCGCCGCCGGCCTGATCCTGGCCGCGGCCTCCACCACGCCGCAACCGATTGCACCACCGGCCGCTGCCGCAAAACGCTCACCGCTGACCGGCAGCTGGGCGCTTGACGTGTCGCGCATCCCCGAAGCCGAGCGGCCCGCCCGCGTCACCATCAGCTTCCGCAAGGCGCCCGATGGCAAGTGGACCACCCTGGTGGAGATCGTCACGCCCGATGGCGCCAGCCGCCATGCGCAATCCACCGCCGCCACCGATGGCGTGCCGGTGCCGATCACCGGCACCATGGACAATATCGACACGGCCGCCCTGCGCCAACCGGCGCCGAACACGCTGGTGATGACGCTGGGCAAGAACGGCAGCCCGGTTTCCACCCGCGTCTACACCGTGGCCAAGGATCGCAAATCAATGACCGAGACCATCGTCTGGGCCGGCGGCGCCTTGCCCAAGCTGGAAACCACCAGCTTCAAACGGCTGGATTGAGGCAAAAGCGCGGGACGGGGCGCCAAACATCATCGCCAGCGTTACCTGCCACATCATTGCGCGCCCGCGCCCCTGTGGCACAGTGCGGCCATGGCAACGCGTCCCGACACTTCCGATCCCGGCCCGTTCGGCACCGCATTGAAGGCCGCGCGCAACAGCCGGCGGGTCAGCCAGCTCATGCTGTCGCTTGATGCCAATGTCAGCGCGCGGCACCTGTCGTTCCTCGAATCCGGCCGCGCCATGCCCAGTCGGGACATGGTGCTCACCCTGGCCGAAGCGCTGGCGCTGCCGCTCTCCGCGCGCAACCATCTGCTCAATGCCGCCGGCTTTGCCTCGGCCTATCCGGCCTCCCCGCTCGCGTCCGACGCCATTGCCCCGTTCCGCGCCATCCTCACCACCATGATGGAAAACCACGCGCCCTTCCCGGCGCTGCTGTGTGACCGCCATTGGAATGTGCTGGAAGCCAGCCCCTCGGCCGCGGCCATGCTGTCGCCCTTGATGGAAGGCTGGCACGGTCCGCCCAACGTGTTCAGGCTCACCGCCTGCCATCCGCGCTCGCCCGAACTGATCGCCAATCTGCCCGAAGTGCTGCACGAAAGCCTGGAGCGGCTGGCGCTGGAGCAATCCTTGGCCGGTGATGATCCGGTGCTGGCCGATCTGATCGAAGTCACTCGCGCCGCCGCCGCCCGCCACCCGCACCGCGCCGCCCGCACCCGCTCGCCGGTGCTGCCAGTGCGCTATCACGCGCCGGCCGGGTTGATGAGCTTCCTGTCGGTGATTGCCCAGTGCGGCACCAGCGAGGATGTGACCGTGCGCGATCTGCGGCTGGAACTGCTGTTCCCGGCGGATGCGGCGACGCGGGCGGCGTTTGGGGGTTGAGTGCGGACGGCACGGGCGCCACCCCTCCGTCAGCCTGCGGCTGCCACCTCCCCTGGAAGGGGAGGATTGATTTGATCCTCCCCTTCCAGGGGAGGTGCCGAGCATCGCGAGGCGGAGGGGTCGCCCCCGCGCCAACCCGCCGCCCTCAAATCCGGATCACGCATTTCCCGTCAATCCGCCCATCCCCCATCGCCGCAAACGCCGCCCGCATCTCGCCCAACGGCAGCTCCAGCCCGATGTGGGGCCGCATGTGCACCGCCCGCGCATCAATCTCGCGCATGTGCCGCGCGCCGGCTGCCGGGTCCTGCCGGCCCTGTTCGCCGGCCCGCACGCCAACCAGCTCGATTTGCTTCAACAGCAAGCGGTTCAAGGGCACCGGCGCCCCGCGCCCGCCGACAAAACCGATGATAGTATAACGCCCGCCGCGCCGCAGGCATTTCACCAGCGGCAACACCAGCGGCCCCGCGACGGGATCAAACACAAGGTCAATATCCCGATGCGCTATCTCCGGCGTCTCGCGATCCACCAGCAGCACTTCATGCGCGCCGGCTTCCCGCGCCAGTTGCAACCGGGCTTCGGATGAGGCCACCGCCACCACTTCGGCCCCCATGTGCACCGCAAGTTGCACCGCCACCCGGCCCATGCCGCCGCCGGCGCCCGTCACCAGCACGCGCTCCCCGGCTTTTATCCGCCCGCGTTCCACCAGCCCCACCCAGGCGGTGAGCGCTCCCACGGTGAAGGCCGCGGCTTCGGCCATGCTCAGCCCGGCCGGCACCGGGCGCAGTCCCCGCGCTGGCAATGTGATGCGCTCCGCCATCAGGCCTGATCGCGCGCCCAGCATCACGGCCTGGCCCAGCCAATGTTCCGCGCCGTCGCCAGCCGCAATCACCGTGCCGGTGCCCTCGGTGCCGGGAATGAACGGCAGATCGGGCTTGTACTGATAGCCGCCCTGCAACATCAGAAAATCGGGGAAGTTCAAACTGGCATGGCTCACCGCCACCAACACGTCACCCGGCCCCGGCGCGGGCGGTTCCGGCCAATCCTCATGCAAGGCAAGGCCTGACAGATCGGGCGACAGGGTGGAGCAGACGGCAGCGCGCATGGCCGCCGTTATCAGCCCTATTTCCAGGTCGCGCCACCCACCCAAGTGCCAGCTGCGGCGCGGAATTCTTCCACGATCACCTGCGCCCACACCCCGGCCGCGCCATAGGGATCGGCCATGATGAAGGCCCGGGCATCGTCTTCATCGGCGGCCTCGATCACCAGCAAGGACCCCGATGGCGCCAGCGGCCCGGCGATGCGGTATCGCGCCATATGCGCCTCCACATGGGACAGATGGGCGACCAGATGCTGCTGCCTGAGCGGGCCGGAGCCATCGGCATCCACACAGCGCACGGCAAACAAAGGCATCAGCCCACCTCCACCAGTTCCAGCAGCTCGCCAGCCGGGCCAAGGCAGGTGCCGGCGCGCCGGCCTTCATACAACGGGCCGTCGCGCGGCACCGGCGGGCTGATCCAAGTCACATCACAGGCATCCAGATCACGCATCGCGAGGCTCACCAGCGCATTGCCGGGCGGCAGCATGCTGGCATGGCGCCGGCGCACCAATGTTTGCGGCGGATAATCATCCACCTCCACGATCGGCATCCGCCCCTTGCCCACCATCTGCAGCGCGGTGATGAAATCTTCGGGCAGGCCGAACGCCGTGTTGATCATCTGATAGGGCAGTTCGAACACCGGCCCCAGATCAAGGCCCAGCCGGTCGGCATACCAGTTGCAGGTGGCAGCGCGATCCGGCGTCGCCAGGATGACGATGAAGATATGATCGGTGATGCTTTGCGCCTTGGGCAGATCAAGCGTGTCCATGTTGCCGAACACCTGGTTGAGATAGACCATCTCCTGCCCCGGCCCCAGCACCTGCATCGGCACGAAACTGTCCATCCCCGGCAATTGCTTGGGTTCGCCCACGATGCTGAACGCGCTGCCGGCCAGCCGCGCCGGCCAGCCGAACACATCCTCCACCGTCAGTTCGAATGCGCCCCAGCCATAGCTGGTGGTGGGCTTGAACGCCGCCACATCGGGCTGTTCCACCAGCCGCATCCAGCAGTTGGCGCCGCTTTTCGGCCGCAGCACGGCATGGGCGGCACCCGCACTGGCCGGGCAGCCCCAGCTGGCGGCCAGATCGGCGGGCAGCGGGCCCTGGTGCACCAGATCCAGCTGCAATGTGCCGTGATAGGCAGCGATGCCAGCGGCCAGATCGGGAACGACGGACAGGCCGCCCATGATGGTGCCATGCGGGATCATGATCTGAACTCCGGTTTGCGTTTGGCGACGAAGGCCGCGGTGCCTTCGGCAAAATCGGCGCCGGTGAAGGCGGCAGCAAAGATCGCCAGCGTTTCGGCATCATCACCGCTCTGGCCATCGAGCACGCGGCGGACGAAGCCCTTGATCGCCTTGGTGCTGTGGCGCGAGCCGGCGAGGATGGCCTGAACGAACGCGTCCGGCGTGTCGGCCACCGCCTCCACCAGGCCAATGCGCTGGGCCTCGGCGGCATCGATCAGGGCGGCGGTGAACAGCAGGCGCTTGGCCTGCCCCGGCCCGACCAGATCGGTGAGCAGCTTCACATCATGCAGCGGATAGACAATGCCCAGCTTGGCCGGCGTGATGCCAAAGCGCGCCGCCGCTGTGGCCACCCGCAGATCGCAGGCCAGGGAGAGGCCACAGCCGCCGCCCACCGCGTCACCCTCGACAAAGGCGATGGTGGGCAGCGGGAAGCGGGTGAGATCATGCTGCGCCCGGTTGATCGCGGCCTGGTTGGCTGCGCGCCATTCGGCGTCATCCTTGTTGGCCAGCAGTTCGCCAATATCCGCGCCGGCGCAGAAGGCCCCGCCGGGCTGTGCCGATTGCAGGATGAGCAGCTTGATCGCCGGATCAGCCGCCGCCTCGGCCAGGAGACGCGGCAGTTCGGCCCACATCGCCTGGGTGAAGGCATTGCGCTTGTCCGCCCGATCGATCAGCAGCCGGGCGATGGGGCCATCGAGTTCAAGCTTGAGCATGACAAAATCCTCCCCAAACTTGTTTGGGGAGGTGGCGCCGAAGGCGACGGAGGGGCGCTTGCCGCAAGAGCCCCTCCGCCTCGCTGCGCTCGGCACCTCCCCAAACAAGTTTGGGGAGGAACAGATCGTCGCCGCTCATGCCGCCTGCACCCGCGCAAAATGCTGCGCAATCTCGTGCCGGGTCGCCACCCACACACCATCATGCGCGCGGACATGGCGGAAGAACTCCTCCAGCGCCCAGATGCGGCCCGGCCGGCCGATGATGCGCAGATGCAGGCCCAGGCTCATCATCTTGGGATTGCCCTCCACGCCCTCGCGATAGACCTGATCGAAATTGCGCCTGGCATAGGACAGCCATTGTTCGGGGCTCATGGCGGGATCGGTCCACATCTTCATGTCGTTGTTGTCGAGCTGATAGGGCACGATCACCAGTGGCCGCTCCGGCACGGTCGCCGTGTCCCAGAACGGCACGTCGCCGCTATAATCATCCATGTGATAATCAAAGCCCGCCTCGATCAACAGGCGGCGGGTGTTGTCGGTGTGGAAATAACGGGAGAGCCAGCCATAGGGCCGCACGCCGCAGCTGCGCTGGATGGACTCCACCGCCTTGCCAATGAATTCGGCTTCCGCATCCTCGCTCAGCTTGAACTGGTGCACCCAGCGCCAGCCATGGCTGACAGGTTCATGGCCCAGCTCCACGATGGCTTCGGCCAGTTGCGGATGGTTCTCCAGGCTCATGGCCGCCACCGTCCAGCTCGCCTTGATGTCAAAGGCCTTCAACAATTTGACCACGCGCGGCGCGCCGGCCTTGATGCCATAGAGATAGTTGCTCTCATTGCCATAATTGCGGATCGGCGCCTTGATGAAGATGCCAAGCTCGTCCACCGGCTCCATGCCGCGATCGCCGCGCGCCACCGATTGTTCGGAACCTTCCTCGACATTGACGACGACAGACAACGCCATCCTTGCGCCGCCGGGCCAATCGATGCGTTCTTCGGCCAACATCAGTGCATTTCCTCCCCGCCCGACACGTTCAGCGCCTCGCCGGTGATATAGACCGCATCATCGCTGGCCAGAAAGGCGCAGGCGCCCGCCGTGTCGCCGGGCAGGCCAGGGCGGCCCATCGGATTCTTGGCCGCCATGTTGGCCAGATAGGCTTCCACTGTGGGAAAGCCGAGCAACTTCGAGAAATATTCATTCTGCATGGCGCCCAGCCCGGTGGTGACATGGTTGGGGCAGACCGCGTTGACGGTGATGCCGTGCACGCCAAGCTCCACCGCGCTGGCCCGGGTGAGGCCGATCATGCCATGTTTGGAGCTGACATAGGCCGGCAGATGCGGAAAGCCGGTCTTGGCGGCCTGGCTGGCGATGTTGATGATCCGGCCACCTCTGCCGGCAGCGATCATGGCGCGGGCGGCGGCCTGGGTACCATAAAAGGCACCCGACAGATTGACCGCAATCACCCGCGCCCAATCGGCCGGATCCACCTCCAGCATGGGCTTCATCATGAAGCCGATGCCGGCATTGTTGACGAAAATATCTACGCTGCCGAAATCGGACACCACCTGCTCGACAAGGGACACGCATTGCGCTGAATCGGACACGTCACAGGCGATTTTGGCCACCCGCCCGCCACATTTTGCCAGCGCTTCCGCCACATGTTCGGCTTCGGCATCGATGCGAAGATCCGAAACCACGCAATTGGCGCCCTCTTCAGCAAAGCGCCGCAAGATGCCCTGGCCCAGGCCCTTTTCCTTGCCCGAACCGGTGACCACGATGGTCTTGCCCGCAAAGCGGCCCATCACAGATCGTCCGTCAGGATGAAGGTGGGATTGTCGGTGAACTCACCGAAACCGGCAGCGACCTTCTGGAACTCCGGGTTCGACACATCGGCAACAAAGTCATCCATTCCCTTGATATCGATCACTTCGATATAGTCATAAGGCGATGGCGCGTCCGATCCGAACAGGCCGGTGGCGCGGTGGACGGTGAAGCCGTTGACGCTGCCCAGCGCATTGACGCCGGGGATATCGGTGCCCCGCGCCCAGGCTTCATAGGCCTCGCGGCTGGCGCCGGGTTTCAGGTTGAACAGGCAGATGATGCGCATCGGGTTCACTCCCCTCTTGGCGGACGATATGAGTTGAGCGCGCCATCCAGTTGACGCGCAAGGATAATCAGCCGGCGCTCACTGCCGGCGGGACCCACCAACTGCACCGAAACCGGCAGGCCATCTTCGCTCCAGCCCGACGGCAACGCGATGGCCGGCAGGCCGGCAATGTTCGCCAACCCGGTGAAATCGGCCTGGTTCACTGGCGCGCGGGTGCCATGGGCAAAGGCCGCCTGTGGCGCTGTTGGCAACAGCATCACAGCATCCTCTCCCAAGCCATTGATCAGCATGGATTTCACATCAGATAACAGGCCCGGATTGGCCGGCACATGCTCCAGCGCTCCCAGAATAAAGCGCAGTTCGGGGGATGCTGCCGCACGGTTTTCACCAAGCGTCGCAATGAGATAGCGCACCGAACCAGCCAAAGCCGCCAGCCGGATCGCGCCAGGTTCAACCGGCAACTGCAGAGCGGTAACGGGCAGATCAAGCGCCCCGCAAGCCGCCTGATAGCCCGCCAGCACCGCCGGCTCACATGCCACGCCGGCCAGATCATCCAGCAGCACCAGCCGGCTAAACTCACCCGCCACGCCGCCATTGCCGATGATTTCCCAACCCAGTTCAATGAGATCCAGGTTCCGTGCCATCGGCCCGATGCAATCCAGCGCCGGATCAAGATAGAGCAGCCCGTCCTCACTCACCGCGCTGTGGGTGGGCTTCAGGCCATAAACCCCGCAATAGGCGGCCGGCAGCCGGATACTGCCCAGCGTGTCAGTGCCCAGCGCCAGACCCACCAGTCCGGCCGCCACCGCCGCTCCACTGCCGCCTGACGAGCCACCGGGCGTGTGGCCCATCCGGTGCGGGTTGTGGGTGCGGCCATAGAAAATATTGTCAGTGGTGGCGCCCAGAGCCGCCTCATGCATGTTCAGTGTGCCGATGATGCTGGCCCCAGCCGTGCGCAATTGTGCAACAACATCAGCATCATGTGGGGCAATATGGTCCCGCAGATGCCCCATGCCGCCCGTGTGCGGCAGGCCGGCCACCGCGATATTGGATTTGACGCCGACACGTATGCCGGCCAACGGCCCCGGCCCACCCCCAGGGTCGTCAGCCAGATCGACAATGGCATTCCACCGATCGTGGGTCACAGCCCCCTCCGATCGATCAGGCGGATCGGCTTCTGGCGCACATCAATCTGGGTGGCTTCGGCTGTGTCGCCAGGCGGACATAGCACCACCTCCACCTCCACACCAAGCCCGCGCCGCAGCAGCTCGCCCAACGCCATAACATCGGTGCCGCCACGGCTTTCAATGGTAACCAGCATCGCATCCCGGCCGGCCGCGTCGCGGGTGAGGGTGCAGACATATTCGCCCGTGAGATCAGCGCGATTTTCGATAAGCGCTGCAATGGCATGCGGGAAGATGTTGATGCCGCGCAGCTTCACCATATTGTCGCTGCGGCCCTTGAAGCCGGCGATACGGCGGAAGGCGATTTCGCCCTGCCCGCCCAGTTCATGGGTGATATCGTGGGTGTTGAACCGGATGCAGGGTGCGATATCGTCCTTGAACAGGCAGGTCACCACCATGTCACCGGTCTCGCCAAAGCTCACCGGCTGGCCGATCTCCACGTCCAGCAGCTCAAGAAACTGCGCGTCTTCCCACACATACAGCCCGTTGCGATCAGGCCCTTCGCCGGCGATGCTGCCGGTATCGCCCACGCCATACCAATCATACGCCTTGGCGCCGTGCCAGGCGGCCTCGGTGGCGGCGCGGTCTTCGGTGCCGAGATGGCCGATGATCATGCGCAGCTTGATCCGATCAAACAGCGCTTCCTTTTCAGCCACTTCCGCCAGTTTCCGGATATAGTCCACAAAGCCGACCATCACCGTCACACCAAAATCAGCCATCATGGCAACCTGGGAGGCCGATCGCGTCTCGATCCCGGTGCCGGCCGACAGGAACAGTGAATTGGTGAAATGAGTGACAGCCTCGCGGATATAATGGCCGCCGTTGATCATGCCGTGGCCATAGACGGATTGCACGACATCCTCGGGCCGCAGCCCCATCCAGCGATACATGCGGCCCACCAGCAGGTTGGTCACCTCCCGCCCCTTCGGACCAAACATCAGTGGCTGTGGCCGCCCGGTGGTGCCGCTGGTGGTGTGGAAGATCACCGGATCGCTGCCCCGCCCATCGAAATCGCCATAGGGCGGGTGGGCATTGACCGAGGCCATCAGGTCAGTCTTGTCATACACCGGCAACTTGGTGATATCATCAAGGCTGCGAATATCGCCCGGCTCGATCCCGAGCGCGCCCCAGAGCCGCTTGTAAAAGGGAATCTGCCAACCGCGGGCGACAAGGCGTTGAAATTGCGTTTCCTGGCAAGCGCGCAGCTCATCACGGCTGATGCTGCGATAGCGCCGGATGAAGTCATCGCCAACGGGATAGTCCCGCAACAGCTGCTGGATATCGACACATTCAAGATAGCTGCGCTGGCTCATGTCGGGTCCGTGAAATAGGCGAGAGGATCAACGAAGATGCGGGCATCACAGGCCGGGCTGGCCAGAGCGCGCGCCAGCGCCAGCTTGGCCGCTGTCTGTGCCGAACCGAGCGGCGCATCGGGGCTGCCCAACGTGGCCGGGATGGCGATGCGTTGTTGGCGGCCATCAGCGAACGTGAGGCCAATCGCTTGCGGAAACAAGGCGTTGGGATCGGGATTGCCATCGTCGACAAGCGTGACCCGCTCTGCAAAGGCCAGCAGTGCCGGATCGGCAAACTGATCAGCAACGAAGCAGCGCGGATCAATCCGGCCATCGCGCAGCATCAACCCAGCCAGAAACGGCAGGCAAAGGCGCGCCCAGGCCGGCGTCATATCCGCGCGCATCGGCCGGCCAACCAGACGGCGGATCAGCGGAGGGCAGGCCAGTTCCACCGCGGCCACAGGCTGTCCGGCAAAATCGGCCAGCACCCCCAGCGCTGCATGGCTGGCTCGCCCCGATGGGAACGGCTTCACCGACAGCTCCGCGATGCGCCAGCGCCGGCCGAGATCGGCAACCAGCGCCGCACTGCTGCCATCGTCAATCAAGCGGAAATAGCCGAATGGCCCATCCAACACATCGGCGGGCGCCGAAAAGCCAGCGCCGGCCAGGTCGCTGGCCATCACGGCAGCGCGGGCGGCGTTGGCCACCTGATATGGCAGCGCCATCGATCCTTCGACATGCGCCTGCATGGTGCCGGCGATGCTGCTGTAGGCCAGGCCCAGCGCTGGCAGCAGCGGCACGCCATCGATGCGCGCGACCGCCAGAGCGGCCCCCATCACGCCGGCGGTGGCCGGGCGGAAGAATTTCAGCGGTGAGGTGGCAGCATCACCCAGCCCGGCAGCCACCTCCACACCCACTGCCAAAGCGGCCAATGCCTCTTCAGGCGACACACCACCGCGCCGATCAATCGCGGCACCCAGCGCCGCCACGACCACGCTCATGGCATGCACAACAGCAGGTTCGTGCACGGCATCCCATTCCAGGCAATGGATGCGATAGCCGTTGACGAAGGCCGCAGCCCCCGCCGGCAATCGCTCTGCCGTGCCAATCAGCCGGGCCTCATTCCCCTGCCCCATGGTCCGCGCCACCTGCAGGATCGCCGCCGCCCCCGGCGCATCATGCCCCGCGGCCCCCACTGCCAGCGTATCAGCCAGAAAATGCTGGGCAACGGCGGTCACATCGTCTGGCAGGCGGTGCGGCGCACCGGCAAACGTGAGCAGGGCGTCGATTGGGTTCACGCCGCCCACTCGGCCAACATGGCGATCACTGCGCCCACATCGTGGCCATCCAGCACAAGCGCCACCGCCCGTTCGGCCTCCGCAGCCGGCAAGCCGCCCCATTCCACCAGCATGGCGAGCTTGGCCTCTAGGCCGGCTTGATCGAGCGGCCGTTCCGGGTCACCCAGCGTGTCTTCCAAGGTCAGCCCGTTCAGGCGAGCACCAAAGTGGGCCGGGTAACAGCCTGTGATTGAAGGATCTTCAGACACATGGACCTCATCCCGCAGTTCGGCCAGTTCGGCGATGGCTTCCAATGTGAAATCCTGCGGCCTGGCGCTGCGCCCGGCGGCAATCACCGCCACGGCATGTTGCAGACTGAACTTGGCCTCCAGTTCGGTCCTGGGATGCGGCCGGTCACAAAAGCGCACGGCATCCGCATAGGTTTCGACCCGGAACGGCGCCACCAACGTGCCTGCCGCCCGCAATTGCAGGGCACAATCGATCACTGGATGGGCATGGCGGCAGGCTGCCCAGGGCTTGAAACTGACCGCGCCGATCAGCCATTCGCCCGCAGCCAGGAGCGGGCCGGGCTTGACTGTCATCGCCGCAAACAGGCCCTGCGGCCCTTCCAAAATGCCTGCCGGGCCAACGAAGCCGGCACGCGCGGCCCGGGCACACCACAGGCCTTCCAGCGCAGCGCGGGTGACGTGCAGTTGCTTGGTCATCACATCATCATGGCGCATATGCCAGAGCCCGCCGGCCATGGATGCAGCGTGGCCCATGGCGCTGACGGTGTCGCGTTCCGAAAGGCCGAAAATGCTGGCCGCCGCCGCCGCCGCGCCCAGGCCACCGGCCGTGCTGGTTGGGTGCCACAGGCTGTAATGATGCGCATCCAGCATCATGCCGGTGGCGATCATCGCTTCATAGCCACGCACGGCGCCGCGCAGCATGATGGCCATATCCACGCCCGCCTCCCGCGCCGCGCTCAACGCCGCTGGCCAGATCACTGGCCCCGGATGGAGCAGTGCCTGTCGGTGGACATCGTCCATTTCCAGCACATTGCCCAAATAGGCCACCCGTTCCAGCACATCCGGCCCGGCACGGCGCGCCGCATCGGCGACAGCACCCTGCCGCGCCCCCGCGACACAGGCAACCCAATCCAGCAGGTGCAGCCGCGCGCGCTTTTCCTCGCTTTCCGGCATTGGGCGCGCTAATGTCCGGACAAGTTGGGTCAGCAAGGCGTCACTCATGCTGGCACCGACATTGAGGGCGGGAGCGACCTTTGAACGAAATGGCGACGAAGCTTCGCGGGCAGGCGGCGCCGCGCTATCTGCAATTGGCGGCTGAACTGCGTTCCGACATACTGGCCGGCCGCTTCGGGAGTGAACAACCGTTTCCCACCGAATCCGATCTGTGCGCCGCGCACAGCGTGTCGCGCTTCACGGTCCGAGAGGCTCTGCGCCGGCTGCAGAACGAAGGGCTCATCGCCCGTCGCCGCGGGTCGGGCACGGTGGTGCAACCGGCCGGCGCGCGCGGCGGGGCGCTGCACCAGCCACTGTCCAACGTTAGCGAAATCCTGCAATATGCGCGGGATACGCGCGTGACCTACCAGCCCGCCGGAACAGGGCCCCTGCCCGCGTGGCTGTCCACCAGCACCGGCCTGCCAGCCAATGGGCAATGGAAGCTGGTGCAGGGCGTGCGCACAACAGCCGATGGCGACCAGCCGATCGCTGCCACCATCGCATATTTCCATGACATGCTCGGCGATGCGCCCGCCCGGCTGGATCTCACTGCCGGCACGCTGTTCAGCCAGATCGAGGCGTTGTCGGGCATTTCCGTTGGCCAGGTCACCCAGGATATCCAGGCGGTGATCGCAACCGTCGAAGTGGCCCGGCAACTGGGCATCAAGCGCGGTGCCGCCGTGTTGCGCATCGTCCGCTGTTATCGCGATGCGCGCGGACAGGTGTTTGAACTTTCGGTCAGCCACCATCCCGGCGACCGTTTCGCCTACTCGATGCACATCGACGTGGAGTAGATCGGGGCGTCGCATCAGCCCTGCCCCAGTTCGGGAACAGCGCCGGGGGCCCAGTCCTCCCCGGCAAAGCGGATGGCGGGGGCAATATGATGGCGGCCATCCGCCATCGCAATCAGGCCGCGCTCCGCCACATGCGGCTGGGCAAAGGCCTCGGCAAA
>JAIXQY010000174.1 GCA_027485485.1 Sphingomonadales bacterium
CTCAGCCCGCCAACCGCTTGAGCGTCGCATACCGCGGATTGTCCACCGCACATTTGGCTTGCGCCACGGCCAGCAGCGCATCAACCAGTCCCGGCGTGCCTGCCCCCATCTGGCCGGTGCGCAAGTGCCCGCACAGATCGGCACGCAGATCGTCAAGCGGCGCACCCTGGCCGATCACGCCGGCCAGCAGCGCCTGTTCTTTCGCCTGCGGCGCCTGCGCGAGTTCGCGCGCCACGATGGCCAGCGCGTTCTGCGCCACCTTGGCATGAAAGGCGCGGCGGCCTTTCAGTTCGGGTTCCAGCTCGGCCAGGAACAATTGCACCGCTTCGATCAGGGTGGTGGCTTCAATCTGTTCGGCCATCACACGCTCCCGAATTTCAGCATGTGCATCAGATCAAGCTCCACCTCCGAAACGCGGCGGCCGATGGCGGCGCGCTCGACGTTGCGCAATCGTCCGGAGACATGATCGTCGCCCAGTTGCAGGCAGGCGATGCCCCATTTCAACGTGCCGAACAGCTCCCAGAAAGCCGCACGCTCCCGGTCCACCGGGCCACCGCCGGCGGCTTCATAGGCGGCATAAAGTTCGTCGCGCTGGCCAAAGCCGCCCACCGGCTTGTCCCACAGGCCAAAGCGCCAGCTGTTGCAGCACAGCCAACCCAGATCTTCATGGCCGTCGCCCAGATGGGCCAGTTCCCAATCCAGCACCGCCACCAGGCCATCAGGGGCAACGAGGAAATTGCCGGAGCGGAAGTCACCATGCACGATGGATACGGCCGGCCGATCCTCCACCCGTTCCCGTGCCCAGGCAAAGGCCAGATCAAAAACCGGGCTGTTGACGCCAAAGCGGCGATAATTGGCGAACATGCGATCCAGTGCCTGCGCCGTGCTGCCCGACGGCAACGCCAGCCCGGCCACCCCGGCCAGCGGCAGCTGGTGCAACCGGGCCAGCACCGCGGCGCATTGCTGGGTGAGGACGCCGCGCGCCGGGGCATAATCGAGCAGTTTCAGCCATTTGGGCGCCAGCGCCTCCCCCGGCAGCCGCGCCATCACATAGCCTTCGCCCAACCCGTCGTCCGGGCCAAGCACCCGCACCACTTCGGCAACCGGCAGGCCGCTGGCATGAGCAAATTGTTGCAAACGGGCCTGATCGGCGCGCGGCAGGCCGCCTTCGGGCACGCTGCCGGTGGCGGCACATTGCAGGATCAGCGGCCAAGGCGCACCATCACCGCCCACCGCATCCACGGCATAGGTTGCCGACGATGCGCCGCCCGACAGCGCCTCGATCCGGGTGATGGCCACACCCAGCAGGCGTTCCAGCACGGCGGCAGTGGGCGCGCCGCTCAATCGGTCACCAGGCGGGCGAACGACAGTTCGTCAAACCATTGATCGCCTTCGCGCCAGCTTTCGATGAAACGGCCCTCAAGGCGGAACCAGTTGCGTTCCAGCACGCGCTGCGCCGCGCGGTTGCGCCCGTCGGTCACCGAAACCAGCCGGCGGCGGCCGCGGTGGAACAGCATCCGCACCATGGCACCCACCGCTTCACTGGCCAGGCCCTTGCCACGCTGCGCCGGATCGACCGCAAAGCCGATTTCGGCCGTGGCATTCCACGGCGGCGTGAAGCGGATACCCAGATCACCCAACATGGTGCCATCCTTGCCCAGCAGGGAGAATTGCTGCCAGCCATCAGAATCAGGAGCCGCACGGTTTTGCATGGCGGCCACCATGGCCACGCTTTCCTCGACCGTGCGGGTGAGCGGATCATAAGGCGCGCTGGCGCGGATGGCGTGCCAGGTGCGGGCTTCCGCCAGACGCATCGGACGGATGGTCAGGCGGTCCGTGCTGAGTTCCCAATCCGCCATGGCGCGGCGCTCCTTTCTTTGCTTTTGATTGGCTGCATCTTGCAGTTTCGTTGCACGACGGCAACAGCCGGCCGAACTTCTTGCCCTGTTGGGTGGCCGCCGGCCAAGCAGCCTTGCAAATATATGAAGCTGCTGTAATTCCCGGCCATCGCCTGCAATCGCGGGTTTTCACCGTTGGGCAGCGCGCACAGCTGCCAACGGAACTTGGGAAGGATTTATATGCGTTTGGTTGAGATTTCGGGCCAGTTTGGCCTGCGCGCCCTCATGCTGGTGAGCGCGAGCCTGATTGCTGCCCCCGTGCTGGCCCAGACCGCCGCTGCCGAGGAAACCTCGGACGAAGACATCATCATCGTGACGGCCAGCAAGCAGACCAAGACCCTGCTTGATACCCCGATTGCCGTTTCGGTGGCCAGCAAGGCCACGATCGAAACCGCTCAGATCCGCGACGCGCTGGATCTGCAGACCCTGGTGCCCAGCTTGCGCGTCTCGCAGCTGCAAAGCTCGGCAAACACCAATTTCATCATCCGCGGCTTTGGCAACGGCGCCAACAATGCCGGTATCGAACCATCGGTGGGCGTGTTCATCGACGGCGTCTATCGCAGTCGCTCCGCCGCCCAGATCGGCGATCTGCCCAGCCTGGAGCGCGTGGAAGTGCTGCGCGGCCCGCAATCGACCCTGTTCGGCAAGAACGCCTCGGCCGGTATCATCTCGGTGGTCACCGCCGAACCCAAGTTCGAATTCGGCGGTCAGGCCGAACTTTCCTATGGCAATTACAACGCCATCATCGCCCGCGCCGAAATCACCGGCCCGATCAGCGACACGATCGCCTTCAGCCTGGCCGGCAACGTCAACAAGCGCGACGGCTATGTGTTCAACCAGACGCTGAACCGCGACGAGAATGAGCGCAACCGTGGCGGCGTCCGCGGCCAGCTGCTGTTCAAGCCGTCAGACGATTTCAAGCTGCGCATCATCGGCGATTACGACAAGATTGATGAAGTCTGCTGCTCGGTGGTCAACATCGTCGACGGCCCGACCGGCAATGCCGTGCGCGCCCTGGGTGGCCGCGTCATTTCCAACCAGCCGCTGGCCCTCACTTCGGCCACCAACTTCCCCTCCACCAACGAAGTCGACAACTTCGGCGTGTCGGCCCAGGCGGATTACAAGGCTGGCCAGTTCGATCTCACCTTCATCGGTGCCTATCGCGGTGTGCGCCTGACCACCAATGCCGACAGCGATTTCACCAGCGCCGATCTGATCGGTGAAAACAGCGGCCGCAACGCCATCGACACCTATACCGCCGAATTCCGCATCGCGTCGAAGTTTGACGGCCCGATCAACTTCCTGGTTGGTGCCTTCTATTTCCATGAGAATATCGATGCCAGCGGTGCGCTGACGTTCGGCCGCGATTTCCGCAACTATGCCAGCGCGCTTTCGGGCGGTGCCTATACCAGCCTGGAACCCACGCTGCGCGCGCTGCTGCCGGGCACCCCGGCGGGCGCCTTCGGTGGCCAGGGCCAGGGCCGCTTCGAAAATTATGACTATCGCAACCGCGCCATCTCGGTTTTCGGCACGGTGGATTGGGAAATCGTCGAGAACCTGACCTTCACCGCCGGCGGCAACTACACCCGCGACACCAAGAATGTGACCACCAACGTCAGGACCACGGACGTTTTCTCCGGCCTTGATCTTGTGCTCGCCGGCGTGCGTGCCGGCGTGCCGGCATCGGTGGCCGCCACCAGCGCCAACCCGTTCCTGGGTCTGCGCCCGCTGCAGTTCATCCCGCCGTTCCTGAACTTCCCCAACGCGGTGGAAGATGGCCGCACGTCTGACAGCGATTTCGCCTACACGCTGCGCCTGTCGTACAAGCTGAACGAGAATATCAACATCTATGGCACGCACGCCACCGGCTTCAAGGCGAGCTCGTTCAACCTGTCGATCGATTCGCGGCCGTTTGCATCGCAGTTCATCCCCGGTTCGCCGGCACAGTCGCCGGCCCCGGCCGCATCGCCGATCCGCACGGCGCTGGGCGCCAACCTGCCGGTGAACCTCACCTCCGGTTCGCGCTTTGCCAATCCCGAACATGCCACCGTGTATGAAATCGGCATCAAGGGCCAGTGGGAAGGCTTTGGCATCAACGTGGCGGCCTTCCGCCAGATCCTGACCGGCTTCCAGAGCAACGTGTTCTCCGGCACGGGCTTCATTCTGGCCAACGCCGATCAGCAATCGTCGAACGGCCTCGAAATCGATGCCACCGTCTCGCCGATCCGCGATCTGCGCTTCACCGCCAGCATGACCTATCTGGACAACAAGTTTGACAGCTTCCCGGGCGGCGCCGCTCTGGTGGCCGGCAGCTTCTCCACCGTTCCGCTTGACCTGTCGGGCCAGCGCACGGCCGGCGTGCCGGAATTCTCCACCGCGATCGGCGTGGACTATACCGCCCGCCTGACCGATGCGATGAAGCTGGTGTTCCACACCGATTATGCGCACGAAAGCCCCACCCAGATCGCCCAGGGCACGGTGTCGCTCAAGCGTGAAACCAATCTGGTCAACAGCTCGATCTCGCTGGTGTTGAACGACAATCTGGACATCACCCTCTGGGCCCGTAACCTCACCGACGAAGCCTGGATCACCACCATCTTCCCGGGCGTGGCGCAGGCCGGCACGCTTTCGGGCTATCGCAACCAGCCGCGCACCTTTGGTGGCCTGGTGCGCTATCGCTTCTGATCGCACAACATCTGGAAAACAGGGGGCGCGCCGGCAACGGCGCGCCCCTTTTTCTTGCAAATTGCACTGCAGGCAGGCTTAAGGCGCGACGTGAATCCGTGGGAAATCCTGGCGGCGGGCTTTGGTCTGGCCAACATCCTGTTGCTGGCGCGGCGATCGGTGTGGAACTATCCCTGCGGCATGGCGATGGTGGCCATCCTCGGCTTCGTGTTCGTCGATGCCCGGCTTTATGCGGTGGCCGGCCTGCAGATCTTCTTCTTCCTGGCCCAGGCCCATGGCCTGTGGGCGTGGCGGCAGGCGCCCGATGATCAGGGGGTTGTTGCCGTGCGCAAGCTGCCAATGCGCGGCTGGCCCTTGGTGATTGGCTGCGGGCTGGCGGTATC